>NZ_JBMHYI010000063.1:0-163307 GCF_058498515.1 Bryocella sp. | reverse complement strand
ATATCGATTCTGAAATGTGAGCACAGTTCGAAACATACCCAACTGCGCACCAGCCCACACCTCGCCAGATCTTTGTTTGGCTTGCACACCCCGGCCCCTCCATGGACCAGGAACGCCGCTGTTTTCCGCATCGCAGGGCCATCCGCCAAATACCGCACGAACATGCGAAAATGGTAGAGATGATCTCTGTGTCCAATGTCACCATGCGCTACGGCGCGAAGTTGCTCTTCGAAGACGTCTCCGTGACGTTCACGTCCGGCCGTCGCTACGGCCTCACCGGGCCCAACGGCGCCGGCAAGTCTACGTTCATGAAGGTGCTCACCGGCGAGATCGACGCCCAGAAGGGCACCGTCGTGCGCCCCAAGAAACTTGGCGTGCTCAAGCAGAACCAGTACGAGTTCGACGCCTACCGCGTCGTCGATACCGTCATTATGGGCAACAAGGGCCTGTGGGCCGCCATGGAAGAGCGCGAGATCATCTACAACAAGCCCGAGATGACCGATGAAGACGGCTCCCGCCTCGGTGAGCTCGAAGGCATCGTCGGCGATGAAGACGGCTATGAAGCTGAAGCCAATGCCGCCATCCTGCTCCAGGGCCTCGACATCCCGGACGAGCTCCATGAGCGCAAGATGTCCGAGCTCCAGGGCGGCCAGAAGGTCCGCGTGCTGCTCGCGCAGGCGCTCTTCGGCAACCCCCAGGCGCTGCTGCTCGATGAGCCCACGAACTATCTCGATCTCGAATCTATTCATTGGCTTGAGGATTTTTTGCTGCGTTATGATGGCACCGTCATCACCATCTCGCATGACCGCCACTTCCTCAACAACGTCTGCACCCACATCGCCGACATCGACTACGAGACGATCATCACGTACACCGGTGGCTACGACGATATGGTGCTGCAGAAGACCTCGGTGCGCTCGCGCATCGAAGGCCAGAACGAACAGCGCGAGAAGAAGATCGCCCAGCTGAACGAGTTCATCGCGCGCTTCTCCGCGGGCACACGATCGTCGCAGGTGAACTCGCGCAAGAAGGAAGTCGAGCGCCTGGCGACCACGGAGCTGGCGCGGTCGAACATCCAGCGCCCGTTCATCGCGTTCAAGATCGAAAAGCCCGGCGGCAAGCATGTGCTGGAGTTCGAGGGCGTGAACAAGAGCTACCCGCAGCCCGAGGGCAAGACCGAGCATGTGATCAAGGGCTTCAGCGCGTCGATCATGCGCGGAGAGAAGATCATCCTCGTAGGCCGCAACGGCCAGGGCAAGACCACGCTGCTCAAGGCGCTGCTCGCGAACGCGCCCGGCTGGCAGGCGCCGCGCCTCGAAGAAGCGAGGCCAGAGGATATCGACTCCGGCACCGTGAAGTGGGGTCACGAGATCTCCATCGGCTACTTCGCGCAGGACCACACCGGCTCCATCCCACACGGCACCACGGCGGCGGAGTGGCTGCACACCTTCGATCCCAAGGTGGCGAAGGAAGACATCCGCGGCCTGCTCGGGCAGATGCTCTTCAAGGGCGAAGAGGGCAACAAGAAGACCGAAGCCCTCTCCGGCGGCGAGTCCGCGCGTCTGCTCTTCTGCAAGATCATGCTGATGAAGCCCAACGTGCTGGTGCTCGATGAGCCGACGAACCATCTCGACCTCGAGAGCATCAACGCGCTCAACCAGGCGATCCAGAAGTACGAAGGAACTGTTTTCCTCGTCACGCACGATCAGGACCTGATCGAGGAGTCGGGCACGCGCATCTGGCACTTCGAAGGCGGCCCGGACGACTTCCACATTACGGACCACAAGGGCCCGTACGAGGAGTACGAGCAGAAGATGGCAGCCGCGGCGAAGTAACCTTCGCGCGGTAGAAGTTATGCGGCGCGGCCATATGGCCGCGCCGCTTTCTTGTAGGCGTCGATTCAGAATGCTCTAATAGCGACATAGATTCCGTTAGAAAGTTCCCGCTGTTTGCCGATAGCTTCCTGAGAAAGACGCGCCACGATCCACCGGTTTAGTCGAGCCCCTTGAGCGCAAAAGCCCTGCGACCGGATCCATTCAGGAACAGGCAGGGAGTTTCGATGACTATCGGAAAGAAGCTGTTTACAAGTGTTGGGGCCATCCTGGCCATTGCGTTGCTGCTGGGCGGCGTTGGAATCTGGAACGTTGGGAGCCTGGGTGGGGACGTCGACAAGCTGGGCCATCACTATGCGCGCGCTGTCTATCTGACCGGCGTCATGAACACGATCGGCGCGGACGGCCTGGCCACCACGAACGGCCTGCTGCTCAGCGCCCATACGAATAATCTGGAAGCGGCACGCCGCGCCAACGTTCACTATGCCGAAGATGTGGCAGCTATGACCAAGAACGTGACTGAGTTCATCCAGCTCACCGCGAAGCCAGAATTGAAGGACATCGCCCAGAAGGAGATCCTCGAGAAGCTGCAATTTGTCGGGGAGGGGACGACCACCATGTTCGGCCTGGTGGAGAAGGGCGATCTGACTGGCGCAGATACCCTTTACTGGGAGAAGCTGATGCCCGTCGTGGCAGGCATTGGAGTCTCTGGACAACATCTTTCCGACCTGGAAAATGAAGCCACGACGAAATACGCCGAGCAGGCCGTGGGTGCGGTGGCTCCGGCCCGCTATCTCAGCCTGTTCATGATTGTTCTTGCGCTCGCGGCCGGGGCGTTTGTCGTCTATAGCATCAGAGGCATCAACACCACGCTGAGGCGAAGCGTCCTGGATCTCACGGACGGTTCGAATCAGGTCTCCAGCGCGGCCAGCCAGGTCGCCTCATCGAGCCAGTCCCTCGCCAGGGAAACTTCGGAGCAGGCGGCGATGATCGAAGAGACTTCGGCCTCTGCAGAAGAGATCAACTCGATGGCGAGGCGTAATACGGAGAGCGCTAGGAAGGCGACATCTCTGGCGGTCGAGGCAGTCAAGAGTACCGAGCAGACAAACCGGGCGGTGACGGATTGCGTCCAGGCGATGGATGCCATTGGGGAGTCGAGCAACAAGATTGCGAAGACGCTGCAGGTGATCGACAAGATTGCGTTCCAGACCAACATTCTGGCGTTGAATGCTGCGGTGGAAGCGGCTCGGGCTGGCGAGGCTGGGTCGGGCTTCGCGGTAGTGGCCGAAGAGGTACGAAATCTGGCCCAGCGCTCCGCGACCGCGTCGGAGGAAATCTCCGTGATGATCGAGCAGTCACAGCGTAACTCGGACGTGGGCCGCGCCACAATTGGGACACTGGTGGAATCGGGTGCCAGGATCAATGAGGTCTTCCTCAGCATGAAGGTGCTGGTGGAGGAGATCAGTCTGGGCAGCGAGGAGCAAGGCAACGGCATCGACCAGATAGGTCAGGCAATCCAGAAGATGGAGCAAGGCACGCAGAAGAGTGCGGCGAACGCCGAAGAGGGTGCAGCGGCTGCCGAACAACTCACCGCTCAGTCGGAGCAGTTGCGCGAGGTAGCCTCTGGACTTGGCAAGATGGTGGGGGTCTAGGACGCAAAGAAGTCGAGGCGTCCGGAGTCGAACCGCCGCTCGAGAAATCAAATTTAGGCGCGGTCGGTTGGGGCGCTGGCCTTAAGGAGCGGGCTAGAAACCAGTTGCTGGCGAGTCGATCAGAACTGGTTCAGGCTTCGCGGGCCATGCAAGCCGAATTGGGAAACAGCCCAGGAAGTGTTCAAAAGGAGACAGATCTCATCTGCCCGCGGACTGCAGCATGGGTTATCTACGCCGCAGCGCGGGGGCCCATGTCATGTCCGAAACGAGTACGACACAGCTTCTTCTTGTCGATGATGATGACGATCTACGGGAGGCAGTCAGCGCCATACTCAAGAGGGGCGGCTTCGAGGTCCGCACGGCGAGGAGTGTGAATGAAGCGCTGAAGCTGATCGCCTCGGAACGCTTCGACATTCTGGTCAGCGATCTGCATATGCCTGGCAAAGGGGACGGACTCACCGTCGTGAGTGCGCTGCGCCATGCCAATCCACGGGCAATCACGATCATTCTCAGCGCTCATCCTGAGATGAACGCGGCGGCTGCAGCCATCGTGTCCCAGACGGACGAGATCCTGATCAAGCCGACAACGGCAGGCGCGTTGGTTGCCCTGATTCGAGACAAGATGAAGACCGGACCTGTTGTCGCCCGTGTCACCGCGAGCCTTGCGACGATCCTCGAAGAAGAGACGCTGGCGACCATCAGCGATTGGCTGGTGCGGGTCGATAACGATCGCCTGGTCCTTTCGATTGCGATGGAGGACGGCCCGCGCTGCGCCCATCTGACGCAGCTCTTTGCCGATCTGGTTCATCGCTTGAGAGAGCCGCTGCCCTTGGGCAGCCGCGCGCTCGTCTCGCCCGCAGCCGTCGAGCATGGACTATCGCGAAGGAAACAGGGCTATACCGCCGCCATGATGGTCGAGGAATCGAGGATGCTGCAGGTCAGCATCTTCCAGACCCTGCAGAACAACCTGCACCGGGTCAATTTCAGCCTGCTGCTGGTGGGGGTGATGGCGATCGCGGATGAGGTGGACTCGCAGCTGGCCCAGGCGATGGCCGCCTATGTCGAGGAGGAAAAGGTGGACGGGGGACCCATCGAAGCCAAGCGGCCCGTAGCTGCAGCGTAGGCGCTCCCGGAAGCTTCCACCAGTGTGCGGCGGAAGCGGACGATGATCCGTCGCGCCGTCGCGAAATCCATACAACTCCAATCGCTCCACTGCCTTCTTACGTCAGTGGAGCTTTCGAAGAAATGAGAACTGGTAAGTACCGCCTGGCCATGGCGGGAGCGATGTTGATCGTCGCATTTAACGCCTGGCTGGCGATTCGCGCGCTTCATGTCTTCTTCGACGTGCAGAACTGGCGCGCCCACACCTTTGAAGTATTGCTGCACACCAAGACCGTGGACAGCGAGGTCAGCAAGTCTACGGCCGCCGTCCGAGCGTATATCGTCACCGGCGATCCGAAGTACAAGGACCGCTACAAGACCTCTTCCGACGCGGTTGAGAGCGAACTCAGTGTGTTGCAGCACCTCACCGTCGACAATGCCAGTCAGGAGCGGCGCCTGGCGTACACGCGTCAGCGAGTGCTGGTGCGGCTGAGCGCTCTGCAAACCGGCATGGCCATGCGCGATGCGACTGGCGAGATGCTGTCACCAGAGCCACTGATGAATGTTCTCGCGGACTCCCCGGACCATGGTCCCACCGTCTCCTACTGCTTGCAGCAGATGGAGAACGAAGAGAACCGGTTGCTGGCCGACCGGACCGCCGAATCGTCGAAGGCGCGGTCGGTGGTGGTCTGGACCTTTGTGGCGGCCTCGCTGCTGGCGGTGCTGCTGCTGGGAGCGACCGCCGAGCTCGCCATCCGCGCGGTCCGCGACCGCCAGTCGCTGGTCCATAGCGAGGCCGAGATCCGGGTACTCAACGAGCAGCTGCGCCTCACCAACACCTCGCTGGAGGAACGCGTGGAACAGCGAACTCGCGAGCTGGCCAACACCAACCAGGAGCTGGAGGCCTTCAGCTACTCGGTGTCGCATGATCTCCGCGCCCCGCTGCGAACCATCGACGGCTTCTCGCTGGCGCTGTCAGAGGATTATGCCGACAAGCTCGACGAGGCGGGCCGCGACTACATCACGCGCGTCCGCGGCGGTGTGCAGCGCATGGGTACGCTGATCGACTCGCTGCTGCAGCTGAGCCGTGTCACCCGCTCCGACCTGCAGAGCGAGCGCGTGGATCTCTCCCAGGTTGCCACGCTTGTCTTCGGCGAGCTGGAAGCGCTGGAACCCACACGCAGCGTCGAATTTGTGGCGCAGCCGGGCGTGCTGGTGGTCGGCGACTCGCGGCTGTTGCGCATTACGCTCGAGAATCTGATTGGCAATGCCTGGAAGTTCACCTCGAAGACTCCAGGGGCTCTCATCCAGTTCGGCAGCCAGCCCGGCACGGGCGAGTACCACGGAACCACCGTATACTTTGTGCGGGATAATGGAGCAGGCTTCGATATGCAATACGTCGATCGCCTGTTCACAGCGTTCCAGCGGTTGCATGGCGACCGCGAGTTCAAGGGTTCGGGCATCGGCCTGGCCACCGTCTCACGCATCATCCGCCGCCATCATGGATCGATCTGGGCTGAAGGCCAGATCGGCCGGGGCGCTACCTTCTACTTCACCCTTGGAGACCCCGGCGCGGAGAATCCCGCACGGGCTTGACCGGAAAGATACCGATGGCAACGACCCCAGTCATTCTGCTTGTCGAAGACGATCCCGACCACGAGGCGCTGGCCATTCGCGCGCTGCGCAAGGCCAACGTCGCAAATGAGATCCAGGTGGCGCGCGATGGCGCCGAAGCCATCGAGTTCCTGAAGGGGCTCGGAGCTAACGAGCCCCTCCCGCAGCTCGTGCTGCTGGACCTCAAGCTTCCCAAGGTCGATGGCCTGGAAGTATTGCGGTTCATCCGCGCGCTGGACCGCACCTCGATCCTTCCGGTCGTGGTGCTTACTTCCAGCGACGAGGAGCGCGACATCGTCGCCAGCTATCGCCTGGGCGTCAACAGCTACATCCGCAAGCCGGTCAACTTCACGGACTTCGCCGAGGCGACCCGTCAGCTCGGCCTCTACTGGTTGCTGCTCAATCAATGCCCACCGACGGTATAAATCCGGCGCCCCGCCCTCTTCGGGTCCTCATGATTGAGGACTACGAAGAAGACGCGCTGCTGCTCCAGCGACACCTGGCGCGCAGCGGATTTCGCGTGGACGCGCTGCGGATTGAAACCGCCGAAGCGCTCGAGCAGGCGCTCGAGGACGTGCGCGGCTGGGACCTCATCATCGCCGACTACACGCTGCCGGGATTCGGTGCGCGTGAGGCGCTGGAACTGATCCAGGGCCGTGGCATGGATGTTCCCTTCATCATCGTGTCGGGCACCATCGATGAGGTCTCGGCGGTAAACGCCATGCGCGCCGGAGCACACGACTATGTACTCAAGGGCCACCTCGAGCGGCTCATTCCGGCCATCGAGCGCGAGCTCCACGACGCCGAAAAGCGCCGGGAGCGCCTCCGCACCGAGCAGGAGCTGCAGCTGCTGCAGCAGCGCTTCTCCGCGACCTTCAACCAGGCCGCGGTGGGCATGGCTCACACCACCACCGACGGCCGTTTCGTCCTGGTCAACCAGCGATTGAGCGAGCTGCTGGGTGTGCCCGTCGAGCGCATGCTGGCGCTCAACCTCAAGGACTTCATCCTGCCCAGCGACCGCGAGGCCGATAAGGAACTCTTCGCGGAGCTGATGGCGGGAAGGCGTACCGGCTATCGCTCCGAGCGCAGCCTGCTGCGCAGTGATGGCTCCGTCTTTCCCGCGCAGTTCACGGTCTCGCTGCTGCTGCATGGCAGCGTCGAGCAGGAAGCCACCGACTCCAGCGTCCTTTGGGTCGTCGAGGACATCTCCGCCCGCAAGGCCGCCGAACGCGAGACCGCCGAGCTGATGCAGCGGCTGATCAACAGTGAGCGCCTGGCCGCCGCCGGCCGCATGGCCAATACGCTGGCTCATGAGATCAACAATCCCCTCGAGGCGCTGACCAACATCTTCTACCTGCTGGACAAGCACTCGCTGACCACGCAAGGGCAGGAGCTCATCGCCATCGCCGCGCGCGAGCTCGATCGCGTCGGACACATCACGCGCTCCACCCTGAGCTTCTACCGTAAGATTCCGGGGCGCACGCTGGACCTGCAGACCCTGCTCGCGGAGGTAGTACAGCTCTTCCATTCGCGCGCTACCCAGCACCATATCCAGATGGAAAGCCAGTATGGCCCGGGGATCGAACAGACCACCTACGACCCCGCACTGCGGCAGGTCTTCGCGAACCTGGTGGGCAATGCGCTGGAGGCCATGGAGTCAAGCGGTGGGCACATCCGCATTCGCGCCCGCCTGCGCGATGGCCACTCGGTCGTCACTGTGTCCGACACCGGACACGGCATCGACAGGGCAAACCTGCAGACGGTCTTCGAGCCGTTCTTCACCACCAAGGGAGAGCGCGGCACGGGCCTCGGGCTGTGGGTTACGCGGGGCATCGTCGAAGAGCAGGGCGGAACGCTGCAGTTGCGCTCGGCGACCCACGGAAAATATCGCGGCACCACCATACGCATCACGCTGCCGGCTGTGGGTGTGCGCGAGCCCGCCGTGCTGGTGAACTAGGCTCTCGCGACTTCGCTCATCAGGCCCAGGACGTTTCCTGAAGGATCCTTCACAAAGGCCAGCCAGAGGTCGTGGCTCTTCATCCGGGCAACCAGGTGGGGCGGCTGCTCGAACTCCACTCCGCGGCTCTCGAGCTCCTTTGACGTCGTCTCCAGGTTCGACACGCGGAAGTAGAGGATCGTTCCTTTCGATGGAACCATCTCGGCCGCCTCTCCAATTAGGAGGCGCACGCTGCCACACTGGAAGAAGGCCATCGTGCCCGCGTCGAACAGGAAGGCCAGGCCCAGGCGCTCCTGATAAAACTCCTTCGCCCTGGCGAGGTCCATCACGGTGATCGCGACCTGGCCCAGCTCCTGCAGCATGGGCTCCGATGTGGTGTGTGTCATCTGCATTCTCCAATTCGTTAGCAATGCTAATGAATTATGATGAGGACAGAGAGCGATGTCAATGCCCATCCCAACCGATGCTGCAAGGCTGGCCGAGCAGCTGCACTCGACCGTCATTCGCCTGTTGCGCTCCGTGCGCAAGGCCGACGAACTCAGCGGCGCCACGGCGTCGCGTTTGTCTGCGCTTTCAGTCGTGATCTTTCAGGGGCCCGTCACTCTCGGCGACCTTGCCCGGGCCGAGCAAGTGCGGCCGCCGACGATGACCCGCATCGTCACCGCGCTGGAAGAACAGGGGCTGGTCGTCCGCTCGGCCGACCCAAACGACGCCAGGGTCATTCGCATCACGGCGACGACGAAGGGAAGGCGATTGCTGGTGCAAGGCCGCGCGCATCGCGTGCGCCTGCTGCGCGCCGCGGTGGAAGAGCTCAGCGCCGCCGATCGAAGAAAGATCGCCGAGGCGCTGCCGATCCTGCAGCAGCTCCTCTAAGCGAGCTGCTGCAACATCGTTGTGCTACTTCGTCTTGCTTCCGCTGGAGTTGGGCGCCGGAGGCGGATAGTTCGGCTTGCGCCTGGGCGTCTTTTCGATCCCGGGCTCCGGTTTGTCCGGATGCGTCAGGTTCACGGTGCGATGCTTCGCAACGGCTTCGGCGATGGTGTACTTCAGCGGCTCGATGCCCTCACCGGTCACCGCGCTGATGAGATACAGCGGAAGCTTCTTGCGCTTGGCAAAGGCGGTGAGCTTCTTCAGCTTGTCGGGGTTCGCCACGTCGGCCTTGGTCGCCACCAGGATCGTCGGCTTCTTCGGCAGCGCTGGATCGAAGCTCTTCAGCTCCTCGGTGATCACCTTGTAGTCCTCGGTAGGATCGGGCCGGCCGCTGCCATCGGAGATATCGATCAGGTGGACCAGCACGCTGGTGCGCTCGATGTGCTTGAGGAACTGCACGCCCAGGCCGTGGCCCTCGTGCGCTCCTTCGATCAGCCCCGGAAGATCCGCGACGGTGAACGAGAGCGTGTGCGGATAGTCGCCCACCTGCACCACGCCGAGGTTCGGCTCCAGCGTCGTGAAGGGATAGTTGGCAATCTTCGGCTTGGCCGCGGAGATGCGCGAGATCAGCGTCGACTTGCCCACGTTGGGGTAGCCGACCAGACCGGCATCGGCCAGCAGCTTCAGCTCCAGACGGAAGTTGCGTTCCTCGCCCGGGCGGCCGAGCTCATGCTCGCGCGGCGCCTGGTGGACCGAGGTGGCGAAGTGCTGGTTGCCGCGTCCACCGCGTCCACCCTTGACGATGACGATCTCATCGTTGGCGTGGGTGAAGTCGTGGATCAGCTCGCCCGTCTCGTCGTCATAGAGCAGTGTGCCGACCGGCACCTTCAGCACGGTGTGCTCGCCGGAGGCTCCGGACATGTTCGAGCCCATCCCGTGCTCGCCGCGCTGCGACTTGTGCTCCGGGTTGAAGCGGAAATGGATCAGGGTGTTGTGTGAGAGCGACGAGCGCATGACGATATCGCCGCCATGGCCGCCATCGCCGCCGGAGGGCCCACCCTTAGGCACAAACTTCTCGCGCCGGAAGGCCATGCAGCCATTGCCGCCGTCTCCGGCCTTCACGCGAATGCGCGCTTCATCAATAAACATCGTGTTCCTCTGATATCTCTGAGACTCTTCGATTCGACGGAGTTTTCGTGGCCGGTCTTCGACTGGGACAGTCGATTATCGTCGTTAAGGCCTCGTGAATACTCGAAGGCTGTCATTTTTCGCTTGCAGCCCACAGTCTAGAATCGCACTATTGAGTCTTTCATGGAAGCTTTGACGCGGCGCCGACCCAGGTGCTGCCTGCGAACCCCGCTCGAAGGGGTCGTAGAGCTTTTTGTCGTGATAGGAAGCCTATCGCCGACGAACGCGCCGAACCCGTATAGCCATTGCAGCTATCTTTCTGCTGTTTTCTTTTAAGGAGTGCCGATGAAGAACCGATTTCTGCTCCGCTGCCTGCCCTTAGGGCTTGCAGCGATCCTGGCCGTGCCGGCTGCCTTTGCGCAGTCGACGACCGAAGGCGCCATCTCTGGAACGATCGAGGACCCCACCGGGGCCGTCGTTCCCCAGGCGTCCGTCACCATCCATAACGATGGCACCAATGCCGAAAAGAAGCTCACTGCGGACGGCAGCGGCTTCTATTCGGCTCCCCTGCTGGAGCCCGGCACCTATACCGTGACCGTGAAGGCCACTGGATTTGCCGATACCATCCAGCACGTCGTCGTGCAGGTCGGCCAGA
Organism: Bryocella sp.; assembly: GCF_058498515.1. Taxonomy (NCBI): domain Bacteria; kingdom Pseudomonadati; phylum Acidobacteriota; class Terriglobia; order Terriglobales; family Acidobacteriaceae; genus Bryocella; species Bryocella sp. Next base: position 152,498 of record NZ_JBMHYI010000063.1, on the reverse strand, counting down.
CCACGAACGTCTCGCCAAAGCTTGGCACCGGCGGCAGCGCAACCACCGTCGAAGTGACCGCCGAGGTCCCGGTGCTGAACTTCGAGAGCCCGGACATGTCCACGGTTCTCGATCAGACGGCGATCGTCAACATCCCTGAGAATAACCGCCGCTGGTCGTCGCTTGCGATGCTCACCCCCGGCGTGGTCTCGGACTCCAACGGCTTCGGCCTGGTCAGCGTTCGCGGCATCAGCACGCTGCTGAACAACATCGAGATCGACGGCGCGGACGACAACGTGGCCTACTGGTCGGAAGAGCGCGGGCGTACTCGTGAAGCGTACTCGACCTCCGAAGATGCGGTCCGTGAATTCGCCGTCAACACCGGTGTGTATTCGGCGGAATATGGCCGCGCCGCCGGCGCGGTCATCAACTCGGTAACCAAGAGCGGCACCAACCAGATCCACGGCGAAGCGTACTTCTTCGATCGCGAAAGCAACTGGGCGGCTTACACGCCGCTCGTGACGAATACAACGGCGACGCCCAATGGGTCCGGCGGCTATACCTTCAACACCGCTCCCCTCAAGCCCAAGGATCTGCGCAAGATCTATGGCTTCTCGGCCGGTGGCGCGCTGCTGAAGGACAGGATCTTCTGGCACTACACCTACGATCAGCACTCGCACATCTTCCCGGGCTTCGGTAAGCCGCAGAGCCCTGCGACGTTCTTCACTCTGCCTGATTCCGCGGTGCCTACCGGTGATACCTGCGACGCGTCCACCGGCTTGTTGTATGCCGGCACCAGCATCGCCGCAGCGACCGCCGCTGCGGGCAGCACGATCGACCAGCAGACCTGCGGTCTCGCCACTCGCCTCGGCATCAGCTACTCTGCTGCCGCCTCACTCTACACCAGCGACCTCGCAGCCCTGCTTCCTGACATTGGCAAGACGCCTCGCGTGGGGTACCAGGAGATCAATACCCCGAAACTCGACTATCAGATCACCTCGAAGGAGCGCGTGAGCTTCCTCTATCATCGCCTTCGCTGGGATTCTCCCGGCGGCGTGCAGACACAGGCCACGGTTCCCTATGCGGAAGACACGTTCGGCAACGATTTCGTGAAGCTGGACTACGGCGTCGCGAAGCTGGAGAGCCAGATCACGAACTCCATCTCTAACGAGCTCGGCTATCAGTATGGCCGCGAGCTCGAGGATGAGACGCAGCAGCCCTACACCGCATATACCAACACCAACCTGACGGGCACGGGCAGTTCGGCGGGCAACGTTCCGGAGATCAACCTGGCCGAGTCAACCAGCGGTGTGTACCTCGGTTCTCCCTACTACTCCTACCGTTTCTCCTACCCGGACGAGCGCAAGTGGCAGATCTTTGATACGGCGTACTGGTCGCACGGTAATCACAACGTCAAGTTCGGCGTGGACATTCTGCACAATCACGACCTCGTCAACAATCTGTACGAATCCAACGGTGTGTACACCTACTCGTACATCGGCAACTACTTTGCTGATCTGACTGCGCGCAACAATGCCTCTGCATCCAGCTGTAATTCATCGGCGTCTTCTGGAGCGACCATCGCGCTCAACACGACCACGAACAAGTATGTGATCACCCCGGCTGGGGGTGCCTATCCCTGCTACTCGTCGTTTGTCGAAGGCTTCGGTCTGACGCCGCAGTACGCGATCGCCACTACTGACTACGGCTTCTTCGCCCAGGACAACTGGAAGGCGACTCCTCGCCTGACGCTGGAACTCGGTGTGCGGTATGACTACGAGTCCCTGCCCAACGCAAGCACCTCGCTGACCGCACCGCTGAACGTCGTCAATACCGCCGGAACGTCTCTCTATAACTTCACGCCGTATGCCGGCCTCACCAACCGTCCCAGCGATAAGAACAACATCGGACCGCGTATCGGTTTCGCCTATGACGTCTATGGTCAGGGCAAGACCGTCCTCCGCGGCGGCTACGGCATGTACTACGGCCGCGTGATCAACGCGATGATCCTGAACGCTTACCTGAACACCGGCAGCGCGCTCGGTCAGTACACGACCTCACTCACCAACACCCAGGGCGGCCCCACGCTGGCCAACATCCTCCCGAATGTCACCAGCTCGGGTGGCGTCGTGACGCAGGCTAAGGGGTCCTTCTCAACTCCCAGCAGCTACTACTTCGCCAAGAACTTCCAGAACCCGATGGTGCATGAGTTCGACCTGATCCTCCAGCAGGAGGTCGGTTCGAAGGCGGTGATCGCCGTAAGCTACCTGGGTGGTCTGGGTCGCGAGTTGCCGAACTACCTCAACATGAACCTGAACCCGGCGACAGTACAGAACGTTGCGGTCACCGTCCTTCCGTACAGCACGGGTGGAAGCTGCGGCCCGATCGCCTGCAACACGAAGATTGTCGTGCCGACCTACGTGAAGGCTACACCGGCGAACACGGCGTTCTACTCGGCGTTCAACAACCCCAACTTCGTCGGCGTGACACAGCTGGTCAGCAACATCAACTCCAGCTACCACGCGCTGGTCGGCGAGATCAAGACCAAGTCGTGGCACGGCCTGGAGACGGACTTCAACTACACCTTCTCGCACGCGCTGGACTACAACCAGAACGCCGCTACCTCCGCGAGCACGGAAGGTTGGTACGACCCCTACGGCAATGCTCGCGTCAACTATGGCAACTCGCAGTTCAACGTTCCGAACCGCATCACGGGCTACGCGCTGTACACACTGCCGAAGCTTCACACCGAGAACTTCGTGAAGTGGGTAACCAACGGATGGAGCGTTAACGATAGCTTCCAGGGTCAGAGCGGTCTGCCTTACTCTTACGGAACCAGCGGCAGCAACTCGTACTTCGCTGCCTCTTCGGGCTGGAATGGTTCGGGCGGTATTGCGTATGTCCCGGCGCTGGGTCGCAACACCCTCAAAGTGAAGCGCGCCATCACCGACGACATGCGGGTGGCGAAGAACTTCGCTATCACGGAGCGTTACAACCTGGAACTCCGCGCAGATGTCTTCAACGTGGCCAACCACCAGAACGTGACCTCCGTGAACACCACCGCGTACCTGTTCTCGAACGGAGGGTCCACCAGCCCGCTGACCGGAACGGCAACCTACCAGTCGCCGACGTTCGGCCAGAACACGAGCATCAACTCGAGCGGCTTCCTCTACACGCCGCGCGAGATTCAGATCTCGGCCCGGTTCGCGTTCTAACTCCAACAGCAGCACCTAGGGACGCGGTGGCTTCGGCCACCGCGTTCTTTTTTTTGCAGAGCACAGAAAAAATCTCTTTCCATCGGCGGCAATCTCGTCTAGGCTGCGGCTACGCTTTTTTCTCTCTCCGTGGCTTGCTTGCAGGTGCGCAGCCGTGTGACTTTCGATCCTCCAGCTGAGTAGCGGGAGCTCCGGCCCTTGTCCCCGGAGCGGGGTTTCGCGATTGCAGAAGATGTGGCTCATCGCGCGGCGATGCCGCAGGGCGGTGCTGTGCGTTCTGGGGCTCGCGGTCATCGTGAGTTCGACGAGTCCGGCGAGTTCGCGGGCGCAGGGCCCCATGGATGCTGCCCTGCGCGGGCGAGTCAGTGCGGTTGATGGCGTAGGCTTCCCTGCAGCACTCACATTGCGATCTTCCGATGGCCTCGAGGTGAAGCGCTTCCAGGCCGCGCGCGACGGCAGGTTCTTCGTCCTTCGTCTCCAGCCAGGGGACTACACACTCGTCGGCGCAGGCGATGATGCTGGCACAGCCGGCTCGATCGCCGTGGTGCTCGAGCCGGGCGAGATCGCGGAGGTCACGTTGGTGCTGCGACGCGGGAGCGCATCGGGAGTCGCAGCCCCGCAGACTACAGTCTCACCATCGCCCAGCCACACGGTTCTGGCCGAAGCCATGACGCCCGCCGGCGAGCTGTCGCTTCTGCCTGTGGCCTCGCGCGACTTTCAGGATCTCAGCGAGCTTGCTCCTCTCGTCAACGATGCGGCTCCGGCAGCGCCCGATAGCAGCGGTGCAAGCGATCCTGAGGCCGATGCGCCGCAGGCAGGCGATGATCGTGCAACCAGCGATGAAGGCCGCGCCGCCTCTGGCCTCAGCGAGGCCGGGCTTGCCGTGACGCAGAGCTCGCAAAGCATGGATGGCCTGACTGCAATGCAGTACTTCCGCGCCGGCCCGCGGGGCAGCGCGGCAGGCGGAGCAGCCTCCGAGACGAGCTTCGCGCAGGGAGCGGTGCGGAGGTTCAATGCGGTGGCGCGCAGTTATTCGGCGGACTCGAGCGGCGCCGGCGGCCTGTCGATCACCATCAGCACGCGACGCGGTGGGCCGGCGCTCCATGGCAGCAGCTTTGTGGTGGTGCGTGATGGCGCGTGGGCCGCGACCAACCCCTTCTCCCTCGTCACGCACTATCACAATGGTGTGGTGAGCAACAGCCTCGCGCGGCCGGGCGGCTCGACCTGGATCTTCGGTGGATCGGCTGGCGGGCCCTTGCGCTTGAGCCGTCGCCGTACTGCAACGCAGCAGGCCGCTCCTCGCGTGTGGCTCTTCGGTTCGGTAGAAGCGCAGGTGCGGCACGACCAGCTCACATCCACACCTCAGCTCGCAAGCTTCTACCAGCTCACCTCGACGCAGAGCACGCTGCTCGCCGTGCGTGGAGTGACCAGCACGCAGCTGCAGCAGGCGTTGAACTACCTCGACAGCCTCACCGGTGTCCAGCATCGTTCGGCGTTGCGGGTGAATGGCTTTGGCCGCGCGGATATCAACGTGAGCGCGCACGATCTTGTCGCGCTGAGCTACGCTGCCCATCGCCTCAACGCTCCTGCTGGGGCAGCCTTCGGGCAGAGTTCCGACGCTGTGGTGGCTCGCGGCATGGGCAGCGTCGGTGACCGCACGGTCAGCGTCGATGCGGCGGCCGCACACTGGCTGCATCGCTTTACCGGCGCGATCGACAATGAGGCCAGCGTGCAGGCAACGCACGAGCTGAACGAAGAGCAACCTCACTCGCCGCTCGCGCAGGAACCCGCGATCGGGCCAGGCGGTTACGCCCCGCAGGTCAGCATCGCGCCGAATGGCTTTGCTTATGGCACGCCGCCGAACCTCGGCCGCAGCGCCTACCCCGAAGAGACGCGCATCGAGGCGCAGGATGCCTTCGAGTGGAAACTGCGTTCACACCTGCTGCGCTTCGGCGCGGCATGGAGCCGCATCGACGATCGCACCGACTCCATCACCAATGCGGACGGCACCTTCAGCTATAACAGCAACACCACCGGAGGCTATGACGGCGGCCTTGCCGACTGGATTACCGACTTCACCTACAACGTGCATGCGTACCCCAACGGCGGCTGCCCCAGCGTCTACGCGGCGCTGCACTACTTCTGCTTCCACACCTTTACGCAGAGCTTTGGAGCGCAGATGCTACAGTTCGTGGTGCACCAGGTTGCAGGCTTCGCGCAGGACTCCTGGCGCGTGCGCGACGATCTGGTGCTCAGCTTCGGCGCGCGCTATGAGTACACGCTGCTGCCGCTGCCGCTGGCTCCCAACTTCGCGCTGGACGCAGCGATTAGTACGCTCGCCCGAGCCAACACGGGCGCAACCGCATCGATCCCCGAAGACCGCAACAACGTTGGCCCGCGCCTCAGCGCGGCATGGTCGCCAGGCGTCGCCAGATCGCGCAAAGCCTGGTTCACAGCGCGTCTCGGCTACGGCGTCTTCTATGGCCGCACGCCCGGAGCGACCGTCGCTGCGGCGCTGACCGACACCGCATTACCAGGCTCCGTCGAGCGGGTGCGCATTCGCCCCACCACCATCACGCAATGCCCACAGGTCACGGGCGTGAGCCAGGGCTTTGGCTATCCCTGCGACTACACCACTACGCCGCCCGCCGCGGTCACGCAAACCACCTCCGCGCTGGTCTTCTCCAGCCACTTTCGCGAGCCGGCCATCCAGCGCGGCTCGCTGAGCCTGGAGCATGCGTTCGGCTCGCATGCCTGGCTGCGCGCGGGATACGCCATGGCCAGCGCCACGCAGCTTGCGACGACCTCGGACTTGAACATTGCGCCCTCAACCGCGATGAAGACCTTCGTCCTGCAAGGTGGCGACGGCCGCGTGGGCGTGCGGGATGGGGAGGTCTTTCTGTTGCCGGTCTATACGGTGCGGCCCATCACGCAGTACGGCGCCATTTCGTTGCTGCAGTCGCATGCGAATGCCAGTTTCCACGCAGGCACGCTGGAGGCTGGCGTCCGCGCGTGGCACGGGATCACGGCGCATGGCAGCTTCACCTTCTCGCGGGCCATCGACTACAACCCGCAGCAGGGCGCCTCACCGCGGCTCAACGCGCAGCTCGATCCCTTCCGCATCGGCTACGACAAGGGCCTTTCCAGCCTCAATTTCCCGGAACGATTCTCCGTCGCACTGGAGTATCGCACCGGGCGTGAATGGGGCCACGGGCCGCAGCGCGCGCTGGTCAACGGATGGACCCTGGGTGCAGTCGCGGTCGCTGGCTCCGGCGCTCCCTACAGCTATGCGATCTACGGTGGAACGTACCTTACTGGCGGAGGTGACTCGATCAACGGCTCCGGCGGCGCAGTCTATCTGCCCACGGTAGGTCGCAACACGTTGCGCCTCCCCGCCCGCAGCCGGGTGGACCTCCGTCTGACCCGCGAGTTTACCCTCCCTCGCCGTCTGAGGATGGAGGTCTTCGCGCAGGCCTTCAACCTGGCCAACTCGGTCAGTTTCTCGCGTGTCGAGACCAGGGCATTCCTGGTCGGCATCCCGGCAACCACCGGTGCGCCGACGCCACTGATCTTCCAGAACGCAGCCGTAGTTGCATCGGAAGGTGTGCAAACGCCGGCCTTCGGCACGCCACTCTCCTCCACCACCGGGCTGAGCCGCGAACGCCAGATAGAGCTCGGCCTGCGCCTGCAGTTCTAATTCCGGTCGAATCGTCGAAGGATTCCAATCCGGCTGCCAACCCTGTGCGTCTCATTGTTACCGGTCGAAAGATACAAGAGCACGTGAGAGCGACAACTCGCCCCTCCTGCGCATCAGAAGCCTGTAGGAACAGGGACCGAGCTGGGGGCCTTAGCACGACGATGAACCTCACTGCGACAGTGCAGCACCATGGTTATGCCGCGATTGTGATTGTGCTGCTGCTGTCCTCCTGCGGACTGCCGATGCCGCTCTCCGTGGTCCTTTTGGCGGCGGGCGCCGCGGCGCACGGCGGGGTGCTCTCGTTCCCGTTCATCATCCTCTGCGGAGCCGGCGCCGGGCTGGTCGGCGACACGATGATGTTCTTCGGCGGCCGCACCACGGGCTGGTGGCTGCTGGCGGGAATCTGCCGCTTCTCCATCAACCCTGAGGCCTGCATTCACGGTTCGGCCAAGAACTTCTACCGGCGCGGAGCGAAGACGCTGCTGTTCTCGAAGTTCGTCCCTGGGCTGGCGACCATCGCCGCTCCGCTGGCGGGCAGCCTGAACATGCGGCTGTGGCGGTTCCTGCGCAACGACTCCATCGGCGTTCTGCTCTACGTTACGGTCTGGTCGAGCCTCGGCTACGTCTTCGCGGGCGTGCTGCACCGGATCATCGCCTTCGTCGAGCGGCTGGGGCAGGCCACGGCCGGCACTCTGGGCTTCATCTTCACCATCTACGCAGTCTGGCTTACGATCGGCTACCTGCGCGATACGAAGTTCACCACCGTGCAGCGTGTTGCGGCGCACGAGCTCTTCGATAAGCTCAATGCTCCCAGCCACGACCGCCTTGTTGTCATCGCCGACGTCCGCTCCCATGGGTATTACGATCCCGGCATGCAGCGCATCAAGAACTCCATTCGCGTCGAGCCGACGCGCCTCCGCGATGAGCTGGTGGCGTTGCGCGAGTTCATGCAGCCCGAGTGCGAGATCTACCTCTACTGCTCCTGCGCGCATGAGGCCACCAGCGTCCGCGTAGCCAAGATGCTCGAACGCGAGTCCTGCCACACCAAGGTGATCCAGGGTGGGCTCAAGGCATGGATCAAGGCCGGCGGTCCGCTCGAGCCTGTTCCGCTGGGCGATGTGGAGCACCTGCCGCGCTTCGATTAGTGCGTAGCGGCATATCCCGCACCGCCCAAGATGTGTCATCTCGACCGTAGCGGGACAGTGTCATCGTCCCGCGTAGTGGAGAAACCTGCTTCCCGCATAGGCAGACAGCAGGTCCCTCGGCTTCGCTACGCTTCGCTCGGGATGACACATCTTGCAGGGATCTTTCCCCACGCATAGTTCGCCGAAGTTGTCGATACAGCCTACCGCCGCGCCGCCCACCGCACCAGAGGACGCAGGAACCTCATCGGCAGCCCATCCGTGTAGCTCTTCAGCACCAGCGAGCCAATCAGCGGCGTCTGCATCACCTTGAAGCCGCGTTCCGGGTCGTGGTAGAAGCTGCGCGCGGCGCGGTCGCTGAAGGCCAGCGTCTGTTGCAGCGAATCGAGCCGCCGGGCATACTCCTGTCCCACTGTCTCGAATCCAAGCCCATGCGCCTTACATGCGAGCATTGCTGCAGCCGCAGCCTGCCCGCTGATCACGGCCGAATGGATGCCCTCACCAGTCAACGGGTCGACCAGCCCGGCGGCATCGCCGGTCAGCAACACCCGCCCGCGCGGCGTATACGCATGGCCTCCCATGCCGAGGTATTGCCCCGTCACCTGCGCCTCAATCGCCGCGATGTCGACGCTCAGCTTGCGCAGCACGTACTCGCCCAGCAGCGTCCGCGTCACCTGCTTCAGGTCTGCCTCCTGGGCTTCATCCACCGCGCCCTGCGTCGGAGCGAACGCACCCACGCCGATGTTGATGTGATCGCCTTTGGGAAAGAGCCAGCCATAACCTCCCGGCAGCGGGCTGAAGTCGAACAGCAGATCCTTCGGGCCATCGCCTTCGGGCAGCGACGCGGGCAACACAGCGTAGGGCACCGTGGCCTCGAGCGCGAAGCCCCGCGTATACCATTCGGCCTCGGATGCCCGCAGGGCCAGTGCCTCGTTCTCTCCCGCCGCCAGCTGCGCTGCGAGCCGCCGCGTCTGGCCGTTGGAGCCATCCGCGCCAATCAGCACATCCGCACGCAACGTTTCATTCCCTTCGCTGGTCACGATGTCCAGCTCGACGCCATCGCCAGTCTCGCGCAACGCGGTGATGCCGTCGATGCGGCGCAGCGTGACGCCGCCCTCGTGCTTGCCCGCCTTCAGTGTCTGCTCCAGGCAGAAGGCGTCGAAGCGCTCGCGCACGGCCATGGCCGCGATGGGCTGCTTGTCTTTGAGGCGCAGCTTGGAGAATGGCGCCGGAGCTTCCAACACAATCTCGTCGCAGGTGTACTCGACGATGGGATCGACCGAATAGCGCAGCGCCTTCAGCGTCTTGCGCGTGAGACCGCAGGCGCAGGCCTTAGGTCGCGGAAAGGTGCGGCGATCGAGCAGCAGCACACGCGCGCCGGCTTCGGCCAGGTCATACGCCGCAGCACAGCCAGCCGGCCCGGCGCCAACGATCAGGACAGGAGTTTCGTAGGACAGGGAGGACACGATGGGGGGCACGCTCGCCCTTCAGTGTAGCCGTAGCCACGCCACGCCTCACATAGCGGCAGAGTCCCGCCAGATTGCCGACGGCGCAGAGAGATCTCGACCTACAGCCCGAACGCCTCCGCCAGCAGCGAGTAGCTCCTCAGCCGCGCCTCGTGCGAGTGGATCACCGTGTTCACGATCAGCTCGTCGAGCTCCAGCTCGCGGCCGATCTTCAGCAACTCGTCGCGCACCTTCCCCGGCGTGCCGACGATGTAGCGCGGGAACTCGCTCTCGGGCTCGTCCAGCGAGCCGTTGAGGAACGGCAGCCGAGGGTCGGGCGGCGTCATGGCAATCTGCGCCAGCTCGCGCATCGCTTCCTCGGGCCTGGCTACGGGCCGGCGATCGTTCATCCGGATGCGCCGCTGCAGCAGGCGCACGGACGACGCGTGCCACTCGGCTTCTTCCTGCGTGGGCGCGCACACCACGCCGATGGCAATGCTGGCTCGTGGTGTGTCGCCGTCCGGGCCGGAACGCATGGGATTGGGCGTGAACCGGCTGCGGTAGTGCTCGATCGCATGGCGCGTCTGCGAGCTGGAGAAGAAGTGGGCGTAAGCGTATGGCAGACCCTCGGACGCCGCCGTGATCGACGACCACATCGACGAACCCAGCAGCCATAGCTCAGGTGCGCCTTCGGCTTCGGGCATCACTTGAATGCCGGCGAAGGGATGGTCCTTGGGGAAACGCTCGGGATGCAGGAACGCCAGCAACTCAGTGAGCTGCTGTGGAAAGTCATCCGGCGGCGGCCCCTGGCGGACGCGGCGTAGCGCGTGGGCCTCGAGCTGGCCTCCGCCCGGAGCGCGACCGATGCCCAGGTCGATGCGCCCCGGGAACATCGCATGCAGCGTGCGAAAGACCTCCGCTACCTTCAGCGGAGCGTAGTGCGGCAACATGATGCCGCCCGACCCCACGCGGATGCGCTCCGTGGCCGCGGCGGCGCGCCCAACGAGGATCTCCGGCGCCGTGCAGGCCAGCAGGCCCATCGCGTGGTGCTCGGAGTACCAGACCCGCGTGTAGCCCAGCTTGTCCACATGCTTCGCCAGCTCCAGCGAGTTGTTCAGCGCGTCCGAAGGCGTAAAGCCCTCAGGCACGGGCGACTGGTCCAGGACAGAGAGACGAAACAGAGGGGCCAAATTGGAGGAAGCGCTCACAGGGGGATTGGATTCAGCGGAGGGCCGTTGGACTCTGGCTGGGAGCGGTAGCCGAAAGACAAGCAGGATTAAGGTGGCGTTACGCAAAACCTGGCGAAAGCTGGTGCGTCCAAGCGGATACACTTCGTCGCAGCACGTCGGATGGAGGCCTTTGGATGGTCGCGAGTCGCAGAGCAGTATGGATCGCTTCATTCGCCGCCATGCTGTCGTGCACTTGGCTGACGGCTCAGCAGCAGGCGGCACGACGCCACGCTCGGCCCTTCCCGGACGTCGAACGGAGCGAGTGGAGCCTCGCCAGCGATGGCGGGGTCGCCGCATGGATGCCGGTCTGCAACGCCGACGGCTCCGACCCCTACCCTGACGAACCGTCCTCGCGTGGTGTACCCGACACCTATACCGAACGCACTGCCAGCAGCTTTGGGCGGAGCGCCAGTGACTTCGGTACAGCTGCGTCAAACGTTGGAAAATCCACCACCAGTCCGGACATCGCCGCTCCTCCTTCCGGTACGGGCTACACGGAGCGCAGCGCCGGTAACTTTGGACAGGCGGCGAGCACCGTCGGCAAGAATGCGGGCGACTACGGCCAGGCGGCAGGCAGCTTCAGAGGCCAGACTCCACGTGGAGGCACGGCGACTCCAGCGAATGATCTGGCCGCAGCCAGATTGCGGGACGTCCAGGTGAGGGTTGAGACGACGCTGGAACGGATGGACCTTGCGCAGCCGAGTCATGTGTCGTTTCACCCGTTCATTCAGGCGGTTCCGTGCAACCACCTCGCGGAAGCTTTGGCTGCCGTGGCTGGAAAACCCGAATTCCCAGACCTTCTGCTTGGCCCGCTGCCTCGTGACTGGAACGCTGGCCTGAACGCCTACTACTTTCTCTTTCGCGAACCACCCCCCGAAGCCCTGCCCGACGGCTTGCCGCCACCAACCCAGCCGGACCCAACTGTCGAGTACTACCTGTTGCGCGGCGCTCCCCATCCCCGCAGCGCGCGTGCGCTGGCCGTGGCGTTCACGGAGCCCTGTTTCGGCTGCGTCGAACGTGAGCAGGACCACAGACCGCCGTTGCCTTCCTGGAAGCAGCTGACAGATACCGCCATTCATGCCGTCGCGCTTGCCGAGAACGGCAGCTCGTTGGGCGCCATCGCCGATCCTGACGCCGCGCTGTACGACGACCCCCTCGCCACGGGTCTGGTGCTCCCTTCTGGCAGGCTGCCGATGGAGGGCGAGTTGGAAGCTCGTCAGCCTGGCGGCGGCCACATCGAGGTCGTCCACGTTGCGGAGGTGGGGCTGCTGGCGGTGGTCAGCCTGCGCTTCGTGGTCGGCTCGCCCGATGCCTTCGCGATCACGCATCCTTATGTGGTCCTGCGTCGAGCCGCAGTCGATGCCGAGTGGCGCGTACTGCATCTCGCGCTGAACCTCCGCTGGGATCATGCTGCCTTCGAGGAGACTTCGGTTCTGAATGGCATGCCGCGCAGTTCTGAAGAGCGGACTTCCGGTCCACTCGGCGTGCGGCTCGCTTCGCCTCCGGACGGCGATTCGCGTGCACCGCAACCGGAGCTGTGGTGGGACAACCTCGGTGGCGCAGGCATGCAGGCGGTCGAGTGGCAGCGTGAATCCTCGAAGGTCTGGAAGCACCCGCACCTGTACTTCGTTCTGGACCGGGACCCGCGAGCCCGGACCCGGGCGGTTGCAGCCTTCGCCAGCGTCCCCGGGAAGTACCGTTGGCGCGTCTGGAGTCTCGGGGACGGCGGTAGGGTGGGTCTTTCGGAGTGGCGCACATTCGTGGTTGTCGAGCACTGACAGGCATCTCCGCTATCCTCATCTGTGTGAGTTCCACCGCTGCCCCGCCGCCGAACCCGCTGCTCGAGGTCACCGACCTCCGCGTGGCCTTCGGCTCCAGCGAAGCGGTGCGCGGCATCTCGTTCTCGCTCAACTCCGGCGAGACGCTGGGTCTGGTGGGAGAATCGGGCTCCGGAAAGAGCGCGACTTCGCTGGCCTTGATGCGGCTGCTGCCGGACTCGGCGCGGGTGAGTGGGAGCGTGAAGCTCTACTCGCAGATCGACCGCGACAGCGTTTACGCGTCGCTGGGCCGCCGCCGCACCGGTGCGACGCCCCATCTCGTGCGCACTGAGGCAGGGCTGGTCAATGTTGGCGCACTGGAGTGGGAGGATGCCACGCCGGCTGTGGATCGCCCGGGTTGCGTCCATATCTCCTCGATTTTCCAGGACCTTCTGCTGATGAAGGACGGCGGGATGCAGCAGATGCGTGGGCGCGCCCTCGCGATGATCTTCCAGGAGCCCATGACCGCGCTCAACCCCGTGATGACCGTCGGGCGGCAGATTGCCGAATGCGTGCTGGCGCATGCGCCGAAGACCCCGCGTCGCGAGGTGCGTGAGCGTGTTCTCGCCGCCATGCGCGAGGTCGCGCTGCCCGAGCCTGAGCGCCGTATCGACGACTACCCGCACCAGTTCTCCGGCGGGCAACGCCAGCGCGTGGTCATCGCGATGGCCCTGGTGAATAAGCCGAAGCTGCTGATCGCCGACGAGCCCACCACCGCGCTCGACGTCACCGTGCAGGCGCAGATCCTCGCGCTACTGCGCCGCCTGCGGGACGAGCATGGGCTCTCGATGCTCTTCATCTCGCACGACCTCGCCGTCGTCGGCCAGATCGCCGACCGCATCGCCGTGATGCGCCGCGGCGAGATCGTGGAGATGGGCAGCTCGCACGACGTGCTGACCAGCCCGCAGCACGCCTACACGAAGTCGCTGCTCGCCGCCGTACCCACGATGACGACCGATCGCGACAGCCCGCTGGGCAAGGTACGGGCGTAGGCGTTCCTCGTCCTCCGTTTTCCGTTGTCCGTGGCGAGTTGTGGGTTCTGACCTGCGAGTCCCGTGGGTCGTGCATCTGCGCTGAACTGAGAACTGAGAACGGACAACCGAGAACGCCCCCGGCCCGCTCACGATAGACTGATTCTTTGGCCCATGCGCGCTCTCATCGTCTCTGACATCCATGGCAACGTTCACGCACTCGAAGCTGTCCTTCGTGCGGCCGCGGGTGTTGACCAGCTCTGGAATCTGGGCGATGTGGTGGGCTATGGCGGAACGCCGAACGAGGTCGTCGCCCTGTTGCGAGAGCGCGCCACGCTGAACGTGCGCGGCAATCACGATCGCGTCTGCTGCGGGCTCTCGAGCGCTGCCGGGTTCAATCCCGTAGCCGCCGAGGCCGCAATGTGGACGCACCGTACCCTCACCGAAGAAAACCTCACCTGGCTGCGCGAGATGCCGCAGGGCCCGGTGCGCGCCAGCGAGACGGTGCTGCTTGCCCACGGCTCCCCGCTGCATGAGGACCACTACATCCTCTCCATGCGCGATGCCTGGGCGCCGCTGCAGCGCATGGAATCCGACATCACCTTCTTCGGCCACACCCACGTGCAGGGCGGCTTCTCCCAGCAGCAGCAGGAGTGGGAAGAGGATCGCCCGGTCTACCAGTACACCGGCGGTCTGGAGAGCTTCGCGATGGAGGTCCCAGCAGGCACGCGGCACCTCATCAACCCCGGCTCCGTCGGCCAGCCGCGCGATAGCGACCCCCGCGCGTCCTTCGCCATCTACGACGATGTTGCGGCCACGGTCACCTTCTGGCGCGTGCCGTACGACATCGCCGCCGCTCAGGCTGAAATCCGCAAGGCCGGCCTGCCGGAGCGGCTCGCAGCGCGCCTCAGCGGCGGCAAGTAGGAACGGCAGCTTCTAGCTGCTAGCTCCTCGCCTCTAGCCCTCCAGAACGGAATCACCTTGTCTTCCCGCCGCTGAATCATGGATGCGACGTTCCAAGAGGGCAATCACAAGCTAGAAGCTAGAAGCTAGTGGCTAGCAGCTAGCTTTTCTAGAAGAACCTTCCCAGCGTGAACGTGAACTTACGTTCGCCGTGGTCCCCGATCGCCGGGGCGATGGTCACCACGCCCAATGGTGTCTCCGCCACAATGCCGAAGTACACATCCTGCCGGAAGATGTTTGGCTGGTCGGGTGCACGCATCTGGCCCGCCTCATACGTGGCTCCTACGTAGATCGATTGGCCAAGTGGGGCTGGCAGGTTGGCGATGCGGCGCAGGTATCCAGGCGTGACCAGGAAGTAGTCCGTGCCGCGGTACTGATCGATCGCGCTGCCGGAGAGCCGCAGCGGGCCGCCCAGCGTGTATCGGAACGGCTGCGGCACGTTGCGGTTCAGCATCGTGCCTCCCTCGGCATTCACCAGGAACAGGTTTTTCTTGCCGAACATGTGCGACGCCTCGATCTGGTTCAACAACTGCGGGGCGTTCGCGCTGCCGTCCGTGGCGTACAGGTAGCCCATATCCGAGGTGAAGCGTATGCCGCGGCGTGGGATCAGCCCGCGATCCTGGTTGTCGAAGACATAATGCAGCCGCGCCTTCTGCGAGTTGCCGCTGTAGTCCGGCAGCGAGTCCGTGCCGGTCGTCTCCGACCACTGCACGTTGTGGAACTGCCAGCCCACCCGCAGCTCCTGCTGGGCATGATCGGTCCAGCCCACATCGGCGCCCAGACCGGTCCACTGCGACTGCCGCTCCGAGAGACGGTAGTCGTTCTGGTAGATGTAGTACGGCGTGCGGTCGAACTCGATGCGCGGCGCGACGAAGAGGCCGTTGATCCCGACCAGCCGGTAGTACTCCGCGTCCGCATGGGTCAGGAAGCCGAAGTCCACGCGCGCACGGAACTCGCTGCCATAGCCTCCCACATCCTGCCAGAGGAAGCGCGTATCCACGGTCGCGCGCGTCACGCCTGCCGTCTGCGCCGCAAGGTTCAGACCCACCGCCAGGAACGGCGGCCCATTCTTCTTGCGGTTCACGCTCACCAGGATGATCGGCTGCGTGGAGTTGCTGGAGTCGTAGCCCACCGTGTAGTCCGCATCATAGGCGCCATCGGAACGTATCTCGGCCAGCAGCGATTCGATCTGGTCGGTGTTCACCGGCTTGCCCACCACCGGCGCGAACTTGCGCTGCACGGCCTCGGCCACACCGGCGTCGGGAGCGTTGATCTTCACGCGCAGGATATTGCCCGCGGGATCGCGCTGCTTGGAGCGCCGCTTAGCCATGTACTGGCTCCACTCGTCATCGCTCAGCGCGTACTTCAGCAGGTCGGCCCTGTGCGCTTCCGCAGCCTGGTAGCCGCGGTCGGCCAGGTCGTTGATCTTCAGGTAGTCGGCCCCGGTGTATCCGGTCACGTCCGGCGTGATGACCACGTTGGCCAGCTTGCGCTCGCGGTCTTCGTTGGCCTCGATGCCCACCGCAAACGCACGCTGCAGCACGCCGACGATGGAGTCCAGGTCGGTCTTGCCGATGGGCTGCAGTGGCAGGCTGACGGCAAGGACCACGTCGGCCTTCATCGCCCTCACGTCCTCGGTAGGAAGATTCGCGAGGATCGCGCCATCCACGAACTGGTGATCGCCCATCTGGAACGGCCGGAAGACGCCGGGGATCGACGCTGACGCACGCACGGCATCCTGCAGCGAGCCGCGCGAGAAGGTGACCGTCTTCGCCGCGGTCAGGTCGGTCGCCTGGCAGCGGAAGGGAATCGGCAGGTTGTTGAAGTTGAGCTGGTCGTTGTAGTTCAGGAACTCTTTGTCCAGCAGCTCGTTCAGGCCGGTATCCGTCAGCAGCGAGTTGCGAAAGCTCACCCCATGGCGCAGCCCGACAGCCAGCGCATTGGGAGTCTCGCGCGTGTCCTCGCGGCGGCGGAAGTTGCGCTTGGAGTAGGCCGGCTCGATCCGGAAGATCCGCTCCACGGATTCGTCCGTCATCACGGCCCGCATCTCCTTGGGAGACTTGCCGGTGGAGTAGAGTGCCGCGACGATCGACCCCATGCTGGTGCCCGCGATCACGTCCACCGGGATGTGGTGCTCGTCGAACCACTGCAGCACGCCGATCTCGGTCATCGCCTCCGCGCCTCCGCCGCCCAGCGCCAGGCCGATCACTGGTCGCCCGACGGGCAGATCCGTGGGTGCGCTGTTCGGGTCGAGCGGCCCCTGGGAGAGCTTCGTCGTCGACGCCGCTTCCTCCGTGGCCGTCGCCGGCTTGGACGCGGAGTTGGTGTCCTGGCCGGGCTTGCTGCCCGCCGGAGCGCCTTTTTCGCCCATGGAGCCGGTGGCCTGACCGACTCCCGAAGCCTGGCCGGCCTGCTGGGCGGCGCTGGACGAGGTCTGAGCTGTGAGGTTTGGGGACGCTAGAAAGGCAGCAGCAAAAAGGCAAGCGAGAGGGGCCGTACGTCGAAGATCGTTCATGGTCGTCCAGGGGCGCGGCAAGTTCCGGTCAATGAGCGCTTTGCTTGTTAGACGCCATGTGGCTGGGGGTGGATGGTTGGACCACTGCTTTGCATTCCCGAAGCAGCGCTTCGCGTCAGGCTTGCGCCTGCCGGTTGTCCTCCTGAGCCCCCTTTGTCACCCTGAGCGTAGCGAAGGACCTGCTTTTGTACCGCGCAATCCAAGGGCGCTCGCTCCCAAAACGAAACCCCGAATCCGCATTCGGATCCGGGGTACCGACTTGGGCAGAAGCGTCAATCAGCTAAGAGCTAAGAGCTAAGAGCTAAGAGCTAAGAGCTAGGAGCTACTCCCTGCTTACAGCCGGAAGTCCTGGAACAGCTCGGGGAACTGGCGCTCCAGCTCGGCGATCTTTGGGATGTCGCACACCTGGATGTATGGGTTGTGCGGGTTCTTCAGCGCATAGTTCTGGTGGTAATCCTCGCCGGCGTAGAAGACCTCCAGCGGCGCGACCTGGGTCACGATCGGCTTGCCAAAGAGGTGCGCCGCGTCGAGCTGGCGGATGTAATCCAACGCCACCTGCCGCTGCTCCTCGTTGGTGAAGAAGATCGCCGAGCGGTAGCTGGGACCAATGTCCGCGCCCTGCCGGTTCAGCTGCGTGGGATCGTGCACCACGCTGAAGAAGATCCGCAGCAGCGTGCCGTAGCTCACCAGCGCGGGGTCGTAGATCACCTCGATGGCCTCGGCGTGGCCGGTGTCGTGGGTGCACACGGCGCGGTAGTTGGCGGTCTCGGCCGTCCCGCCGGTGTAGCCGACCGTGGTGTGCTGCACGCCCTTGACGCGCTGAAAGACCGACTGCACGCCCCAGAAGCAGCCTCCCGCGAAGACCGCGGTCTCGGTCTGCCCGGCGTCCCAGCCGGACTCAGGGGCGACGATGTCCCGCAGCGGAGCGGGAATGGGTTCCTTACGGGTTGCGATTGCCATAGGTCTATTGGACGCCGGAGGGGGCAGGGAGGATGCGAGAGGCAGCGCTGGGGGTAGCGTCCTACGGACGGCGGCGGCTTCGCCGTTGGCGTGTTTTGCACGGTAGCGAATTCGTTTGCCCTTCTCCTTTGTCATCCCCGCAGGGGCCCTGCGTTTCGACGGCGTCAGCGCGTCCCACCAGCTCTGCACCATTGCCGGTGCAGGCCACCACGAACCGCGCCGCGGCCAACGGCGCAGCCGCGACCGCGCGAATCGCGCTAACTCGACGCGGGCCAGCCTCTTACGCTGAACCAACTGGGTTAACCCCGGCTCGAGTGCTACTTGAAGTGTTACGAACTGGTAAACCGCCGTGCCTCGGGAAGGAATCGCCGGGCCTCGAGAAGGAATCCTAGCCGGGAGGCCAGTGCATCGCACGCCCACCCAGCAGGTGCACATGCAGGTGCCCGACCGTCTGCCCGCCGTCTGGGCCGGTGTTGATCACCAGCCGGTAGCCGTTGTCGAGCTCCTTCAGCTTCGCCACCTCGCCCGCCGCCGCCAGCAGCTCGCCGATCAGGGGAGTGTCCCCGGGCGTCGCGTGCGCGAGCGAGGCGATGTGCCTCTTGGGGATGACAAGAATGTGCGTCGGCGCCTGTGGGTTAATGTCCGGGAACGCGAGTATGTGCTCGTTCTCATACAGCCGCGTCACGGGAATCTCGCCCGCGGCAATCTTGCAGAAGAGACAGTCCATGGACTCAGGATACGGGGTGTAGGACCCAAGACGCGAGATCTCGGAGGCGAAAGGACAGGAGCCGGTCAGCGTCCGCCTGCGGTATCGGCTCCGAAACGGTTTCCGCTCCGGTCCAGATCGGGACACCTCCTGAACGTCGGGTGGTATCTGCCGATATCGCATGCAGGGCGCGGGCAGGTGCCGCTCCGCCGACCCGGGGGTTGCTGTGACGATTGGTAAGAAGTTATTTCTGGGGGTTGGCGCACTCGCGACCCTTACATTTGCGCTTGGCCTCACCGCGTATCTCGGCATGGCCAGCATTGGAGACCATGTCCCGTCCATCGACCGTACTGTGCGCGAGCGAGGATTCACCACCATCGTCAATGTGCAGTCGGGACAGGTGATGTCCAACGCACGTGGCCTCTACATCTATACAGAGGCGAAGGACAAGGCGAATATCGGGAATTACGCCGGGCAGGTCGACGCCAACATCAAAGAGGAGCAGACCGCGATGGACGCTCTTGTACCCATGCTTCTGACTCCGGAGGGCAAAGAGTCGGGCCAGGCGATACAGAAGGAGATCAGCATCTCGCGGGAGGGCGCGACGAAGCTCCGTGCTGCGGCGGTTGCGGGTGATATCGCCTCCGTGGCGGACATTCTCGAGCATGTCATCAAGCCCTCGCGAATCCATACAAAGGATCTTGCGGTCGCCTTGGACAAACGGCAAGGCGAGCGACTCGCGAAAGACGAGGACGGGACCAACGTCGCGATCGCAACCAATAGCTGGATCACGGCCGGGATGTGCGCGCTTGCCATCCTTTTCAGCATTGCCTTGATCTTTGTCGTCCGCCAGATCAACGCGGTCCTGCGCCGCAGTGTGTCCGAGCTGTCGGAAGCTTCACAACAGATTGCCACCGCTGCCAATCACGTAGCGGAAACGAGCCAGTCGATGGCCCAGGGATCCTCCCAACAGGCTGCCACCATTGAGGAAACCTCCGCTGCCAGTGCCGAGATCAGCGCCATGGCGCGCCGCGCTATGGACAGCTCCACGACAACAGCCGAGATCGTGACCAACTCTCAGAAGAGTTTCATAGAGACCGATCAGTCGCTCACCAGCATGGTGGGAGCGATGGAAGAGATCAATATCTCCAGCCATAAGATCTCCAAGATCATCAAGGTCATCGACGAGATCTCTTTCCAGACCAATATCCTCGCGCTCAACGCCGCGGTGGAAGCTGCCCGCGCCGGAGAAGCCGGCCTGGGCTTCGCCGTCGTCGCCGAGGAAGTTCGGAACCTGGCGCAACGCTGCGCTACGGCCGCCAAGGATACCGCCGGCCTCATCGAGGATTCCGTGCATAAATCGAATGAAGGCAAAGTGAGTGTGGATCGCGTCGCGACGGCGATTCGGTCCATTACCGCCGAGACCTCGAAGATCAAGGATCTGGTGGACGAGGTCAATCAGGGAAGTAAGGAACAGGTTCGCGGGATTGACCAGATCACCCACTCGATCACCCAGATGGAGCAGACCACGCAGAGCGCCGCAGCCCACGCCGAAGAGAGCGCCGCTACTGCAGAACAACTCAGCGCCCAGGCCGAGACGATGAGAGTCGTCGTACAGGACCTGAGGATCATGGTGGATGGAGCCGCCCTGGCAGCCTGAACCTGTCCGCTGCCGGCAGTCTCGCGGGTCACGGCTTCCTGAAGTACTTTGGCTCCATCCCCGGAGCCCACGGATCGTAGGCCTTCCCAAATGCTGCCCGGTAGCCGGTGGCAGGGTGGTCGTAGGTCCACCAGATGTAGAACGGCGAGGGATTCGGCTCGGAGTAGCCCAGCGTCCCCAGCAGGTCGAAGGCGTTCTTCGTCGTCGCCTGCGGGTCCGGCACGAGGCCATGGATGACCTCCTGCCCGTAGATGTCGGCCGCGTGCTCATGCGCCCGCGAAAAGGAGTTGGTGCTCGGCTGCGAGACGAAGCTGAGCACCGTGAAGGTCAGCATCAGCACCGCAAAGGCTCCCCAGCTCTGTTGGTCGGCGATGCCCCACTTCGGTCCCCACTTGCGGATCGCGAAGTTCACAAACCAGTAGCCGATCAGAAGGTTCACCAGCAGCAGGGCCTCGACGAACGGAATCGTGGTCTCGATGTGCTTCAGCACATAGTGCCCGCTCTCGTGGCCGAAGATCATCAGGATCTCGTCCGGCGTGGCCTTGGAGATCGTGTTGTCCCACACCACCACGCGCTTGCTGGCTCCGTAGCCTTCCACGTCCGCGTTCAGCGTGGTCACCTTCTCGCTGGCCTTCTGCAGGTACATGCGGTCGGGCGGAATATCCATGTGCCCCTTGGAGCAAACCTCTTCCAGCCTCGCAACCAGCGCGGGGTTGGACTTCTGCAGCGGCTCATAGTGATTGAACAGGTAGTTCACGTAGGGTCCAGCGAAGATCACGGCAAACACGATCGGCCAGGTGCAGACCCAGAACGCGAACCACCACATCCGCGGTAGCTTGCGGATCACCCAGAACAGAAGCATCAGGACGAGCCCGCCGAAGACCCATCCCAGCGCGAACCCCTTGCCCTGATCGGCCAGCCAGCTGCCCCAGCTTTGGACCGAAAGCCCGTAATGAAGCTGCAGACTCTGCGAGTAGACATCGATTGGAAGGCTGAGCAGACTCCCCACCAGCAGCCACAGGAACAGAAACGTGTAGCCCTGCGCCCACCGGTTGCGGAAGCGCAGAGCGGTGCGGTTCATCCAGCCCACCACGCCCAGCCCCAGCAGCAGCAGCAGGCTCACCACGCTCCAGGCTTCGCTGAGGAGCTCGACCCGCGAGAGCTTCCTGTACTTCTCCTGCGAGATCGCCAGCTTGTCCGGCGGCAGGGAATAATCCGGCAGATTGCCCAGCGCAGGAGCGGCGGCGATCTCCTGCCTTGCGTAGGTATCTGCCGCCTTCTCGGCGGCGGTCTCGCCGGCGTGGGCAGGTTGCGCGGCTAGGGCAACAACGCTGAGGCAGAGGGCTAGAACTAGGCGGCGGACCATGGCATCTCCTGGTCGGAACAGAAACGGGGGTTGGATGAGTGTGCCGCAGTGTCCCCAGAATGGCAATAGTTCGGTAATCCGCCCGGCCGCCAGGCGAAGCAGCGAAACGAAATGGCCCGCTCCGGGGTCTATTCCATTGGAGTCCTGCGCGAGCTGCACCCATCCTGGCGCGGCTCTCGTCTCCGAGTACACTGGGAACCAATCTTCCCCTGAAAGCGGGCCTGCCTTGAGTCATCCCCCGATCGCTGAAAACCCGATCGCCGAGAATCGCCGTCTCCGCCGCCTGCGCCAGCGTCAGCGCGCCCGCGCGGCCCGCAAGGGAGCCGGAGCCGCGATGTTCCTGGCCGCCGCCCTTGCTGTGGGACTGCCGAGCGCGGCCAGCGCCCAGAACGCCTCCGTCGCCGCTGTCTCCTCGGCCTCCATCGCCAAGACCCCGCTCACCAGCGTCTCGCCCGAAGCCGCCGCGGCGCTGCCCTCCACGCCCTTCGCCGGCCCCGTCGCGGGCGATCCCATGCTGATGCAGGCCATGGAAGCCGAGCTGCACCGCGCCCAGACCGAGCTTGGCGTCACCGCGCAGCCCACGCCGAAGCTCACTCCCACGGCAGCCGGCAAGCCTCCCGTCGAGCAGCCCAAGCCCTACTTCCTCAGCTATTCCGTCGCGGACTTCGAGCGTGTCAACATCACCTCGGCCTATGGCGCGATCACCGGCTCCAACGATAGCCACGCGCGCGTCGCGGATGTGCAGGTCCGCCTCGGCGCTCCCGCCATGGACAACACCCACGGCGACCACCGCACCAGCGCGCTGACCACCATGCAGCTCCCGCTGACCGACGACCAGTCAGCCATCGAGCGCACGCTGTGGTTCGCCACCAATCGCGGCTACGGCAAGGCGCTCGACGCCTTCGAGAAGGTGAAGACCGAGCAGCAGGTCCGCGCCAAGGAAGAAGACGCTTCGGCTGACTTCTCCAAGCAGCAGCCCGAGGCCGAGTTGCTCCAACCCGCGTCCAAGCTCAGCATCGACCAGGCCGCGTGGGAAGGCCGTCTGCGCGAGATCACTGCTGTCTTCCGCCGCTATCCGAACATCTACTACGACACCGCCATCCTCAGCGCGGCGCATGAGACCGACTACTTCGTCTCCAGCGAAGGCACGCGCGTGGCCGCGCCCAGCACGGTCGCGCGGCTCGTCGTCGTCGCTCGCACCCGCGCTGCCGATGGCATGGACCTCTTCCGCGTCGAGACCTTCGAGGCCGACACCGACGGCCACCTGCCCACGCAGACCGAAGTGCTCGCCAAGACCGAAGCGCTGGCGAAGAACCTCGACGAGCTACGCATCGCTCCTATCACCGAGCCCTACAACGGCCCGGCGATCCTCTCTGGTCGTGCCGCCGCGGTCTTCTTCCACGAGGTCCTTGGCCACCGGCTTGAGGGCCAGCGCCAACGCGGCGACGAAGAAGGCCAGACCTTCACCAAGCTGCTCAACAAGCCCATCCTGCCCACGTTCCTCTCCGTCACAGATGACCCCACCATCAGCGCCTTCGATGGCCATCCGCTCAGCGGCCACTACATCTTCGACGATGAAGGCCAGCCCGCACAGAAGGTCGACCTCATCAAGGATGGCGTGCTGAAGACCTTCCTGATGTCGCGCCTTCCGGTCGCGAGTTTCTCCGAGTCCAACGGCCACGGCCGCGCCGAGACCGGCAAGATGCCGACGGGTCGCCAGGGCAACCTCATCGTCACCTCGACCAAGACCGTCAGCGATGCGGAGCTGCGCGAGATGCTGAAGGCCGAAGCCAAGAAGCAGGGCAAGGCGTACGGGCTGTTCTTCGAGGACATCAGCTCGGGCTTTGCGGTGACCACGCGTCGTTCGCCGCAGGCCTTCCAGGTCATGCCGCTGGTGGTCTATCGCGTGTATGTCGATGGCCGTCCCGATGAGCTGGTGCGCGGTGTCAGCATCGTGGGCACACCGCAAGCCGCGCTCAACCGCATCGTCGCGACGGGCGACCATCAGGACATCTTCAACGGCGAGTGCGGCGCCGAAAGCGGCACGGTGCCTGTCAGCGCCGTCGCTCCTGCGATGCTCGTGAGCGAGATCGAAACCCAGCGCCAGTCGCAGGGAACCTCGCGGCCGCCCATCGTTGGCCCGCCGCCACTGCAGAAGGCGGAGCTTCCAGCGACGACCGACAGCGCGACGAAGGGTGGTCAGTAGATGAATCGTTGGCTTGTCGCTCCCTCCGCACTCCTCGCCGGCATATTCGCCGCATCGGCGCAGGTCCCGAACGCAGGCCCTACCGCGCCGGTCATGGTCGCGTCTTCAAAGCCTGGAGCGGATATCCCAACCAAGCATTTGGCGAAGCCTGACAGCGATCCGCTCCTCGCGGCGATGCAGGATGAGCTGGAGCGCGAGAAGGCCGAGCTCGTGCTTCCCGGCATGCAGCGGCCTTACTTCATTTCGTATCGGTTGGAAGACATCCAGAGCTACGACGCCAACGCCAGCTATGGTGCGCTGACCGGCGAGAACGAGCGCCGGCAGCGCATCGTGCGCGTGGAAGTCCGCATCGGCGATTACGTCACCGACTCCAGCTCGGCGCGCGGCGATGGCACGCTGGAGCTCGCTCCCGGCGACGATGACGCCGCCGCGTTGCGCTTCGCTCTGTGGACTGCGACCGACGATGCCTACAAGGCTGCGCTGCGCGCCTATGCCGCCAAGCAGGCCGCGCTGAAGAACTTCCAGACGCCGCCCACGGCCAACGACTTCACGCCCGCCAAGCCCGTCACGCACATCGAGCCGCTGCACACGCTCTCGCTGGATCGCGCCGAGTGGAAGAAGCGCATCGTCGAGGCCAGTGGGCTCTTTGCGACCTCACCGGAGGTGAGGTCATTCTCGGATCAAGTGCAGTACTCCAACGCCAACGTGCATGCGATCGTCGTGAACCGCTACACGGTGGATACCGACGGTGCAGCGATGCGCACCGGCTACTCGAGCTACTCCGACCAGATCGCGGTCGGGGGTCAGGCTCCCGATGGCATGGAACTGGGCCGCGCCAATGGCTCGACGGCTGCTACCGCGGGCGGCCTCGAGAGCGCGGCCTCACTGCACAAGCGCACGCTCGACAATCTCAAGAGCTTCAACGATCTTCGTCTGGCGCCGGTCGTCGACTCCGAGGACTATCACGGTCCTGTGCTCTTCCTTGGCGATGCCGCGGCGGATGTCTTCAACCACCTCTTCATACCGAATGTTGAGGCCGACCGTCCTGACATGGGCACCACCGCGCGCACGCAGGGAGCGTATCAATCCAGCTGGCACAGCCCTGTGCTGCCCAGCTTTCTCAGCGTGGTCGATGACCCTACGATCAAGAGCTACGAAGGCAAGTCATTGCTGGGCAGCTATGAGGTCGACGATGAAGGTGAGCCGGTCGCTCCTGTCGATGTCGTCGATCGCGGCAAGCTGATGAACTACCTCGTGGGCCGCGAGCCGGTGAAGGACTTTCCCGCGTCCAACGGCCACGGCCGCGCGGCGCTGGGGCAGTCCGCACACTCCAAAGCTGGCGTCATCGTGGTGAAGAGTGCACAGCCACTCACCGCGGAGCAGATGCATGCCAAGCTGCTCGCGCTCGCCAAGGACCAGCAGCGTGATGTGTACGAGGTCGAGACGCTGGTGGGCGATCTGGTGCCGCGGATGCTCTATCGCGTCTCGCCCAGCGGCAAGCGCACGCTGGTGCGCGGAGCGGTCTTCGAC
The DNA here is from genome assembly GCF_058498515.1 of Bryocella sp. Classification (NCBI taxonomy): domain Bacteria; kingdom Pseudomonadati; phylum Acidobacteriota; class Terriglobia; order Terriglobales; family Acidobacteriaceae; genus Bryocella; species Bryocella sp. Next base: position 127,097 of record NZ_JBMHYI010000063.1, on the reverse strand, counting down.
GAGCTCGATCAGCGCGCGCTGCGCTCCGAGGTTGTCGCGGCCGGCGGCAAGCCCTACGTCGCTCAGACCATCACCCCGGTGCCCGAGACGACCATCGTTCCCGAGCTGCTCTTCGCGGACATCGCCGTCAAGCGCGCCACGCAGGAGCAGGCCAAGCTGCCGTACTACGATCCGCCGAAGGAGTAGGAAAGAGTTGTTGGTTGTTAGATCTTAGTTGTTAGGTGTCGGGTCGGAGGGGCCGCTGCTCCGTGCAGTTCCAGGTGTGGTTATCCGCGAATCGCAAATCCCCGGGGCCGCCTTTGAGCGCTACGCACGCGCCTCAGAACTTACAACTAAGAACTAAGAACGGCTCTGCAAAAATCTCGAGGTCGCACAGCTCCTTAGTCCGTCCTCACCAGAAATGCCTGCGAGAACTTGTCCGGTGAGCCAATCCAGCGCTCGATGGCGACTGCGCTCGTTTTGTCGCGGCCAGCGGGATCGATGCGCACCCAGTAGCCATCGGGCCCGGCGAACTCACTCACCTGCGCTCCGTGATATCGGCGCTGCAGCGCCTCCTTCAGGTCCAGCGCGTCCCGCTCGGTCTTGAATACGCCTGTCTGCACGCACCAATGGCCTTCGGCGTAGGTGGTGCGATGTGGGAAGGCCTCGATGCGCACGTTCGCGACTCCCATGCGATACAGCCCGATCGCCTTGGCGGCGCCTTCGGAGAGATCGAGCACGCGGCCCGCGATAAACGGCCCGCGATCGGTGATGCGGACCAGCACCTGCTGGCCGGTTGTGAGGTTGGTGATGCGCGCAGTCGAGCCCATGGGCAGCGTGCGGTGCGCCGCGGTCATGGCTCCCTGCGAGCCCATGGTGCCGTCCGCCATCGCGCGGCCGTGATAGTTGGTCACATACCAGCTGGAGAGCCCTTCCTCAATAGAGATGGGAGCCACGGAGATGTCGTCGAAGTATCCCGGCGGGGCGCTGGAGATTTCGGCTTCGATGCTGCTCGCATCTTCTACGGGCTCGGTCTTACGGGGCTCGATCCTATGAGGCGCAGCCGTCGTCCGGGCATTGTGCGACGGGGGTGGCGGCGGAGGCTGATAGGCCGCCTTCTGCTTGTGATGACAGCCGGTCGCCAGCAGGCATAGCAGCAAAGAACTAACGGGCAAGGCCCGAACGAGACTGCACATGAATTCAGGGGAAAAACGTCCACGCACCGGTTCAAGGAACCGGTGCGTGAGGTGATGCCTGGGCCCTGCGGCCGCCATATTACTTCTGGCCCTTGGTAGCGTCCGCACGAGCTTTATCGTCCAGCTGTTGCGCGAGTTGAGTAAGTCTCTCGGCGGCTGCGCGCAGCGCTACCGAACTGGAACTGCGCACGTCCGGGATCACCTCGTCGTCGAAGTAGCGCACGGCACGGCGCACTTCGTCTTCGAATTTCGACGTGGCCTCGTGGAGCTTCTCTTCCCAGGGGCGACGCGGGGGCTGATTCGGCTCAACTGGCATAGGAATGACCTCATGGTGCTGCGGCTCAGAAGATCCCGCAGCCGTGCACGCTCTCATGATCCGTACGCCGAGGGCAGCGCGTCAATGCACCGCAAGTCGCAGTGCCGATCTGGTTACCTATGCAGCGGGAAACCCTGGAAATACTTGCTCGCACGCGGGCAACCCTTCGAAAGTACAACCCCCAACGTGCGCTGTGCGTCCGTCTGAAGAACCCGGGTACGCGTCCGTCGCTTCATCGCTGCGGTCCGTTGGCACGGGTTCGAACGAAAGGCCCCTGATGAACGTGCTGCCCTTGAACCGCAATTTGTACTACTCCTCTGTGTTTGCCGCTTGTGCTCTGCTTCCATGGACCGCCACCCCGGCCCCTGCCCAGACCTCGCCAGCATTGCAGCAGCTGGCGACGGCAACTTCGCCGTTTGCTCCTTCGCTTTCACCTGCCGAATCCAGCTCGCTGCCGGACGCTCCCGAACCCGCAGCTGCCCCGGTAGAAACGCGCAGTTCCGCCCACATCGCTCCGCTCTACGAGAAGGAGATACCCGCTGGTTGGCAGGCCCAAACATTGACTTCACGGGACAAGGTAGTGCTGGGCGTTCGCGACCTCTACACCATAGGTAACTTCGAGGCCATGTTTGCCGCCTCCGGGTTCTCCCATCTCACCAACGGCCAGCCCAACTACGGCACGGATCGCGGAGCGTACGGCGAGCGCCTCGGCGCGGCAGCCCTCCGCGAGACCTCGCAGGGGTTCCTTACCGACTCGGTCTTTGCGCCGCTCCTGCACCAGGACCCGCGCTACTTCGTTCTTGGGCCGCAGTACGGCACCGTGCATCGCGGCTTCTATGCCTTGACCCGCCCCTTCGTCAGGCGCACGGACGATGGCCGGAATACCTTCAACTCCTCGCTCATGCTGGGCTACGGCGCCGCCGCTGTCCTCACCAATGCGTATTACCCTGCCGGCAACCGCAACGCGACCGATACGGCGAGAACCTTTGGCGCCTCCATCGGTGGCGCCGCGCTGGGTTTTCTGGTTAGCGAGTACGCCGACCAGGTTCTGGTCGCGGTTCATCTGCGCCGCCCGGAGTAGTTTTCCGGCCGGCGATAAAGCGATTGCCCTTTACTCGTCTGAAAAGCCATACGGGGAAGGTCGTTGTAGGGTAGGGTGGCGGGAAGGTTCGCCACGAATATCTTTGCAGGGCTGCGGACGCATCGGCGTGGCCGGGAACGGGTCTACAGGGAGATGACGCAGGTCCGCTGGGAGGCGAATGAGACCGTTGGACGAATCGCGTGCGTCGTCACGTGCGCTTCGTTCGGCCTTCTCTTCCTGGTCCCACGCTGCCCTGCCCAGGGGCTGCCCAACGCTCCCAGCTTCCTGCTGGTGCACGCGGAGAATGCGCCTCAGCCCGCCGCCGTTTCCTCTTCAAGTGACGAGGATGACGATCCTCTCGCCGCAGCACGCTCCAACGGCCAGAGTGGGGCCACCCAGCTCCAGGGGATGGAGCGCCCGGCGCCCACGCTGCCGGCACCCCGGCCATGTCTCTCCGTTGGGAAGGATGCCGCTTCGCAACCTGCCCAGGCCTCCGTCCCCGCACCCGGCCCGGACAAGTTGGTGACGGTGCAGAGCTGCGAGAACCCGGTGCAGCTCATAGTCACCGAAAAGTCGCGCCCACTCTCCTCGCACGAGAAGGGCATCCTTGCGGCCAAGGACCTGGCGGACCCATTCAACATCCTCGTGATCACCGCCGGCGCGGGCTTTTCTATCGCAGCGAATCCGCATTCGGCGTATGGCCCAGGATTCGAGGGCTGGGGCAAGCTTACGGGCTACAGCTTCGTCGAAGAGGCGCAGGGCGAGTTCATCGGCACGTACATGATCTCGTCGCTCACTCACGAGGACCCCCGCTATCATCGGATGCCGGAGGCCTCCATCAAGCGCCGCATCGGCCACGCGCTCATCCACACCGTCTGGACCCAGCACGACAATGGATCGCCCATGCTGAACTACGAGACGCTGCTGACCTATCCGGCCAGCGCCGAGCTCTCGAACCTGTACGTGCCCGGCGTCCAGACCGACATAAAGTCGACCGGACGCCGCGTCGCCATTGGACTGGCAACAGATCCTATCGGCGGTATCATCGCCGAGTTCCTGCCCGACTTCGCCAAGCGCATCCACGTGCGGGTGGTGTTCATGCAGCAGATCCTCAACCAAGTCGCGAACGGCGCGCCGTCGGTGATGCAGTAGAACAGCAGGGAAGCTGAATAGCGGAATAGTAAGTAGCGGAATAAAAGAACGATCGTTCGCCGCCAGGGTGCGACGCAAAACGGACCAGCCGAGGCTGGTCCGTTTCGCTTTTCCTATTCTGCTGTTCTGCTATTTAGCTGTTCTGCTGCCCTTAGAACGTGGTCGCCACCGTGAACCGGAAGGTCTTACGCGGTTCGCGGAGGATGTAGTCCGCTCCATACAGCTGGATGACCTGCTGATAGCTGTACAGGCCGGCGCCGGTGTTTGGGAAGAAGTTCTGCATGCAGAGCGTCTGTCCGGGGGCGCAGGCGTTGGGGACAGCCAGGTTCTGCGGCAGGTCCTTGTACAGGCGGAGCGGGTTGTAGGCGTAGTAGATGAGGAACGGGGCGTTGACGATCGGCAGCATGACCTGCAGATAGCCGCCCGTCGACATGCGCGGAACGAAGTTCGTTCCCGGCACTGTCTTCAGGTACAGAGGGAAGTTGACCTTCTGGCCGCCGAAGCAATCGCCGTTGATGATCTGCGGGCAGCCATAGAGCGGGCTGTTGATCGTCGAGAGGCCAAGTTCGGACTGGCGGAGCTGTCCGGTCTGGAGATTGCCCACCAGGCCGAAGTCCGAGAAGAAGGCGAATGTCACCTGGCTCACGATCGGGAAGCGGTACTCGAGGTTCGACGTGATCGAGGTGTCGCCGCCGATGGAAGCGAGGCGATAGACCGGGATCGGGATCGACACATTGCCGAGCTGTGGGTTGGAAGGATCGCGCGGGGTCAGGTTGCCGTCGGCGTTGGTGAGGTTGAAGTTCACCTTGGTCGGAATGAATGTGTACGGCGAAGACGAACGGATGTCGAAGCCGCGGACATCGTTCTCGCCACCGCCATAGATACGCGCCATGGGCGGCGCCACCTCGCCGCCGAAGCCACCGACGGTCGAGAACAGCACACGGTATGCAAGAACGTTATGGCCCTCGCGGTTGACCTTGAGGCCCTTCATCGGGAAGAACTGACGCCAGGCCACGGTCGGAGCGTAGTACTTCGTGTTGCCACCCACACCGGCCAGCTGGAAGGCGACGTTCAGGTCCTTGCCGTTGTGCGCGCCAACGCCTCGATCCAGCGTGGAGAAGCTGAAGCTTGGCGTGACCACCGACGAGATGATGCCCGAGAGCTGGCTCGTGCCGGCGATGCCGGAGCGGAAGGCCAGCGTCTCGAAGACGTCACGGGTGTTCGTGTTGAACGTCGTGATGCCCGACCGCGATAGCTGGTAGCTGATGCCGATGCGAGCTACGCCCGAGCGGCGGAAGAGGCCGCGCAGCGCCGACGAGCTCGAGACCGTGATGCCGGTCGAGGACTGGTTGTAGTTCGTCAGCAGCGACTGCTGCGCGTTGGTCAGGTTGGCGCTCTGGCCGTTCGCGATCGCGTAGCTCTTTGCCGGGTTGTAGTCGAACTTGGTGGCGAACAGCTGGATACCCAGCGAGATCGGCTTGTTCTTCAGGTAGGGCTCGTTGAAGCCGATGCTGACGCGCCGCGAAAGATCGCCGAGGTTGCCGTTGACCGAGAGCGTCTCGCCCAGGCCGAGGAAGTTGTTGGTCTCGTACTGCACGCCGAGGAACGATCCCTGCTGACCCGAGATGCCGCCGTTCAGGCCGATCGAGTTCTTGCCCTTCTCGCGCAGCTTCACCAGCAGATCCACCGTGCCGACGTCCACGTTCTGGTGCGTCTCCACGTCCTGGTCGCTCTTCAGCGCCTCGAAGTAGCTGAGCTGGTTGAGGCGCAGCAGCGAGAGATCGAGCAGGCGCGAGTTGTAGACCTGGCCCTCTTCGATCAGCATCTCGCGGCGGATGACCTTGTCGCGGGTAATAGTGTTGCCCGTGAACTCGATGCGCGAGACATAGAACTGCTTGCCTTCGTCGATGTCGATGTTCAGAGAGATCGTCTTCTTCGCTTCGTCGAAGGTCGGGGTCGGCGTTCCGATGAACTGGATGTAGCCGTACTCGCCATAGGACTTGCGAAGCTGCTCGAGGCCCTTGGCAAAGATGCTGGCGTTGAAGATCTCGCCATCCTTGTTCGCGAACTGGGCACGCAAAGCCTTGTTGTTGTTCAGGGCTTTGTTGCCGGAGAACGTGATGCCGGCGAGCTTGTAGCGGTCACCCTCTTCGATCGGGATCAGGATGTCGGCGCGCTTGCCGGTGGAGGGCCGCAGCGTGAAGGGGTTGACGCCGCCCGCGTTGCGGACGTTGGTCTGCGGCTCGCCGGTGGTGGCCTTGAAGTAGCCACGCTCGCGGTACGCCTGGCGCACGCGCTCGGCATCCTCATCCAGCTTGGAGGCGTCGAAGGTGCGAGGGAAGATGTTTTCGAGGATCAGCGAATGAGGGATGCCGATGGGCTTCAGGTTCTTCATCGACTCGATCAGAATGCGCGGGCTGAGGTTCTGATTGCCCTCGAACTTGATCTTGCCCACCTTCACGGTCGGGCCTTCCTTCACGTTGAAGGTCAGCGCAACGGCGGCGGGAGGAATCGTCTTTACCTCGACGCGGATGGTGGCGAACTGGTGTCCGTGCTCGCCCAGCATCTGCTGCAGCACCACTTCGGCGCGCTTCAGCTTGGTGGGGTCGTACTGGCTCTCGACGGTGAGGCCGACCTTTTCCTTCTTGAACCGGTCCAGCACGTCGGAGACGGAGACGGCGTTCAGGCCCTTGTAGTTGATCTCGCGGATCGTGGGCTTCTCGCGGATGTAGATCTCGAGCTGGATGCAGGAGGGGGTATCCAGCCGCTCGATGCGCACGTCATCGAAGTAGCCCGTGTTCCAGAGCGAGTTGAAGTCGCGCTCCAGGATCGTCGAATCGAAGGGATCGCCCTGCCGCGAGTACAGCCGCGCAAGGATCGATTCCTTCGGGATGCGGCGGTTGCCGATGACCTGAGTTGCGCAAAGAATCTGCGGGGTCGCCGAAGCGGCCGAAAACTGGGGAGTCGCCGCAATCTGCGCATGCAGTGCGGGCAACATCGTAAGCGCGCCGGCCGAGATCGCAAGAGCACGCAGGGATGTGCCCAAAAGGACGCTGCTGCGGGGGGCGATTCGGCTGGAGCGCGGGCGCACAGCCTGTGTCGTAGAGTTCACGGAGCTTGCGCTCACTCGCGTTCCGGTAAAGATAACCACACCCTCACTGCTTCTTGGATCTGCTGCCCTGTGTGAAACGAAGGCGGAGCTTTGATTATAGGCGACGGGCGCAACCGCGGGCGACCGAACCGGGTTGGTCATCCGGGTGCCCGAAACCGCATCCTTCCCGATACCGCCTGCGCCCGAATCAATCGCGGGTGGAAGAACAATATCTGGGGATGCCTGGAGGATCGACGCGCCGCCGAGCCGGAAGAAAGCCGGGTTCTTGAAACCACCTCCAGCATTTCGGCGGCAGCGGCTTCGCGGAGCCCGCCCATGATGGCGATATCCCGCCATGGAGCGGCATCTCCGGAAGGATCCGCGCGAAGGGAAAAATGCGTTAGCTGTAGCGCTCTGTAAGCTGCGCAAGGCCTGCCCGACGCAGGAAGTCGCTGATGGCCGCTGACATCCACTCCGCGATCGCCTGTGCGATCACCGGCGAGGGACGTCGATGTCGCCAGCCAGAGCACGGGCGCAGAGGCCCCGCGGTCATGAGCCCGAGGTGAAGGGGGACCCAAAATCCATGGCGCCGACCGGTTGATCTCGCAGGGAAGGTCTTAGCGTCGGCCGCTCCACAGAGACCCAGGGCGCTGCTTCGATGATTGAGCATCCTCCGAAGCGGGTCCGGAAAGGTACAATCGGCGATGGAATAGAGGAGGATTTCGCCCTCATGGCATCGTTTATGGAAGGCAACCCGGCTTTGAAAGCCACCTATGACCAGCTGCGCAAGCGGATGGAGAAGACGGTTGAGGATTTTCGCGCGCACCTGATGAGTGTCCGCACCGGCCGCGCCTCCGTCCACATGCTGGACGGGATCAAGGTCGACTACTACGGCTCGGAAGTGCCCATCTCGCAGGTCGCGCAGATCACCACTCCGGAAGCCCAGATGATCGAGGTCAAGCCCTGGGAGCAGCCGCTCGTCGGGGTCATCGAAAAGGCGATCCGGCTCTCCGGCAAGGGCTTCAACCCCATGCACGATGGCAAGCTGATTCGCGTGCCCGTCCCCCCGATGAACGAGGAACGCCGCCGCGATGCCGTCAAGCAGCTCGCCGGCGTCCTGGAGGACCACAAGACCTCCATCCGCAACATCCGCCGCGACGGCAATGACGGCGTGAAGAAGGCGGCCAAGGACAAGCTGGTCTCCGCCGACGACGAAAAGCGCGCCAACGAGGAGATTCAGCAGCTCACCGACGTGGAGATCAAGCGCATCGACGATTTGTTCAAAGCCAAGGAAAAGGACATCATGACCATCTGAAGCCTGCCCAGGTCTCGGACGCAGCAGACAAGGCCCGCCAATATTGGCGGGCCTTGGTCGTTGACTCCACCCTGAGATCGAAGGCGTAGAACGCACAACGTACAACGCACAACCAACGCCCCACTCACTCCTCAAACATCAACGTCTCTCCGGCGATGAGCAGGGCATCCGCGACCGCGCAGGCCTCGCGGGCGGGCTGCACCTCATGCACGCGCAGGATGTGCGCTCCCGCCAGCACGGCAGCCACATGCGCGGCGGTGCTGGCGTGGCGGCGAGCCTCTGCGGGAGAGAGATCCGCGCTCTGCGGCAGCACCTCACGCACCGCGTCGCCGAGAAAGCCTTTTCGCGAGAGGCCGATGAGCAGGGGCCTGCCCAGCTCATGCAGCCGCCCGACTCCAGCCAACAGCGTGAAGTTTTCGCTGCCGCGCTTGCCGAAACCGAAGCCCGGGTCCACCATCATCCGGCGCGGCTCCACGCCCATCGCTTCGGCCAGCGCCATGCGCTCCATCAGGCCGGAGAACACCAGCGGCAGCACCTCGGCGGCGGGCAGCGGCGGCTGCGACCTCCAGTCGCCCGGACGGCCGCGCGTGTGCATCAGCACCAGCCCCGCGCCGGTGGACGCCACTACCTCGGCCATCTCTTCATCCCAGGTCAGGCCACTCACATCGTTGATGATCTCCGCCCCCGCAGCCAGCGCGGCCCGAGCCGTCGACGCATGGTAGGTATCCACGGAGATGATCGCCTCGGGCTGTGCCGCGAGCACAGCTTCCAACACGGGCAGCAGGCGCCGCTGCTCCTCTGCCGCAGACACCGGATGAGCCCCCGGCCGGGTCGACTCCGCACCCAGATCCAGCAGGTCTGCCCCGGCATCCAGCGCGGCGAGCGCCGCCGTTACGGCCAGCCTGGACGACGTGCCGTTGCTCAGATGACCATCGCCGGAGAAGCTGTCCGGCGTAAGGTTCACGATCGCCATCAGCAGTGTGCGGTCTCCCACCAGCAGCGATCGGGAGCGCAGGCACCACTCGAACAGTGGGCGGGCGACGGGAAGGGTGAGGCGGCTCATGATGCGGGCTCGTCAGGGTTGGAGAAGTAGGAAGATGCCGATCGCCCCTGCAGGCATGGAGGAGCGGCTCGGCGGTCGCGTCAGAGAGTGGGCTTTGTCCCGGCGAAGGAGCCGGAGACAAGTCGTTATGCCAGGCCAGCCGGGAGGCAGGGTAGCAGCCGGACCGTTGTAGACTCGCACCCATGCGGAAGACGACAGCGAGAGGTTGGGTGCGGCGGCCGGCCGCGATGTGGTGCCTGTTGGGTATGTCGTTGGGCGCGAACGCCCACGTACTCGGTCAGATGCAGCATGCTACTCCGTCGACGCAGGATGCGTCAGCAAAACTTTCGCATTCGCTTACCTTTCCCACAGGATCTTCCACCGCCCTGGGAATGCAGATCGTCTCGCTGGTATCGCAGCCCGAAGTCAGCCGGGCGCACTGGGGCGTAGCGGTCATGGCGATGGACGGCACGCCGCTTTACGGTCTCGACGAGGGACAGTATTTCCGGCCCGCCTCCAACGCCAAGCTGTTCACCTCGGTCGCGGCGACCCAGATGCTCGGCCTGGACAGAACCTTCACCACCACGGTCATCGGCCGCGGCGAGATCCGCGACGGCGTGCTCAAGGGCGACCTCATCCTCAAGGGTGGAGGTGATGCTAACTTCGCCTCCGGCTACGTCCTTCCCTACACACCCAAAGCCCAACGTCCAGCGGACGCAAAGCCCGCCGGCCTGGCGGACTTTGACGCCCTCGCCGCGCGGGTTGCAGCCAAGGGAATTCGCGAGATCGACGGCGACGTCGTCGGCGACGACACCCGCTTCGAATACGAACCTTATCCAGCGGGCTGGGCGCAGGAAGACGTGCTCTGGGGCTACGGCGCTCCGGTCAGCGCGCTGGTCGTACATGACAACCAGCTCGACCTCACGATTACTCCCGCGCCTGCAGGCAAGCAGTTGCAGGACACCATCACCCTCGATCCAGACGTCCCGCTCTACACAGTGAACCGCACCCCGCTGGACGGCTTCATTCCCCGCGTCTACAACGATGACTTCGGCCGCAATCAGATCCTCGAGGAACGCGACCCCGGCGAGCTCGACTTCCACATCCTGGGCGATGTCGCCGCAAAGTACGGTCCCTACACCGATGAGCTCGCGATCGACCGGCCGGCGGAGTTCGCCGCCGCTGCACTCAAGCAGGCACTGCAGCGTCACGGCATCGTGATGAAGGGTGGTATCCGCGCCAGGCACTACGACTCCGGCTTCGTCGGTTCCAGCTCTCAGGTAGCCCACACGCTACCGGCCGAGGTGCAGGCTGATGATGTGATGCATCGGCACGATCCGTTCTCGCCACCCCCTGCGGTCGGCTGCATCGCCGATGTGGCAGCCGACCCCAGTCAACCGCCGCCGCCTGAAGAACACCTCCTTGCAGAGAAGCAGTCCGTGCCCTTGGCCGTGGACTTGAAGCTCACCATGAAGGAGTCCCAGAACCTGCACGCGGAGATCATGCTGCGCAATCTCGGCGTCGATCGCGACTGCATGGGCGGGCTCTTTCTGCGCACCGCGCTCGCCTGGGAACGCGCCTTCCTCACCCATAAGGTCGGCCTGGACGACAAGGACTTCGAGTTCTTCGATGGCTCCGGCCTCAGCACCAAGGATCTCGTCACCCCGCGTGCCACGGCGCAGTTGCTGCTCTACGCCAGCCATCAGCCATGGTTCGCGACCTGGAAGGACGCGCTGCCTGTCGCCGGCATCGATGGCACTCTGCGCGCGCGCTTTCCGGACGCACCCTATAAGGGCCGCATCTTCGCCAAGACCGGGACGCTGGGCGAGAGCCGCGCACTGTCGGGCTACCTGGAAGCGGCCAGCGGCAGGACGATCATCTTCTCCGTCATGGTCGACACGCATGCACCCAACGACGGCGGTTCCGACACGAAGGCGATGGACGCGATCGTGAAGGCGATCGCGGAGACGTTTTAAGAGCGGTTGTATGTTGTCCGTTCTACGTAAGAGCGGCACAGACACGTAGAACCTAAAACGTCCCACGTACAACCACTCTGCTCACTTCGCCGTGTGGCTCTTGATGTACTGCCGCAACTGGAGGTTGAGTTCCAGGGCCTTTTGCACTCCGGAGTCCATCATCCGCAGCCAGTCGGCGGCGGGCTCTTTGAGCTCTGCCATCGACAGCAGATAGCTCGTCTGGACGATAATCTCCAGCGCGTTCGAGAGGTCGTGCGCGAGGCGGCGGATCTCCAGCGCGAGGTCTTCGGGAATGGCGTGCGGTTCGGGCGGGTTCCCGGTCGGGGTCGTCATGATGCGGCGAGCGGCTCCAGTGGTTAGAGGGTCTGAGGTTGAGCGAGGCCCGGCCGTGCGGTGCCGGCACTCCTCACATGAGTCGTCGCATCTCGAGGGAAAGTGTACTCTAGCTCGTAAGATTGACAGGCCGCGTACCGTTTGGGACACTGGTAGAGCACTCGATGGGTAGCGCCAGTTTTGCGCGAGCGATGAGTGAGCCGAAGTGGCGGAATTGGCAGACGCGCATGGTTCAGGTCCATGTACTCGCAAGGGTGTGAAGGTTCGAGTCCTTTCTTCGGCACCAAAGTTTTCGCTTCCTGAAGATTCAAGTCCACAAAAGGCTCACCGTTTTCTGGTGAGCCTTTTTGCTTTGCAATGAACCTCAAACCTGGGCACTGGAGACTCTGCTGTTCGCGCTATGTGCCGGCAGGCGGCTTGTTGTTCTGTGCCGCGTGGGGCAGAGAGTCGGTGGAGACCCACCACGCGACCGCTCCGACCACCTTCCACTTCGCCTGATCGGTGACATCGACAGGCAGATAGGTGTGGTTGGCTGAGACGAGGATGTCCGATGCCGGGAGCCTCTGCAGCCGGGCGACCTTGAAGCCAAGATCGCGGTGAGAAAACACCGCCAGCTTTTTGTCCAGTTCTTCTCGGTCGGTGATGCCCGTGTCCACGGCGATGATCGACTCGGGAGAGATCACGGGCAACATCGAATCACCGGAGAGTTTCAGGCAGAGCATGTTTTCCGGATGAGCACACCAGCTCAGCGGCGCCATCAACACATCCAGAACCTCAGCCTGCGCTAGTGTGACGTGCGGTCCCGGAGGCACTCGATCCCCATAGGCGACAACATTGAGAAGCGGAAGGATGACCGCATTCGATTTGCTAGCCACAATCCCTCGCGTAATCTTTTTGCCTCCTAGGAGGGTAAAGTCGCGGAGGTTCACTCGCAAGGATGCGAGCGTCGCCTGAAGATTGGTGTCGGGAAAGTTTGAGCGGTCGACTCCCGCCCGTTCCCAGAAATAACCGCCCTCCGGCTGGGGAAGAAGGTTCCCCATCGCCATGTACGAAGCGCTGGTGGGCTCATGGGTGCCTTTGATCCACCGCGTGACGGTAGCCCGCGACACCCCCAGCCGGGAAGCCAGCTGGGCTTGTGAGAGACCTAACTGGCTCAACAGACGCCGAATCGGTCCGACCCACTCCGCGCTGACTTCTGTACCTTTCCGCATCGAGGTCCACCCGTTCACAGTGTTTCACTAATGAAATTGCAACAATGAAATCAATAAGTTGCGAGCAACACGACGTAGAGTAGCAGCGTCTATCGTTGCCGGATACATCCTGCATGAGGTGGTTTTGATGTCGCAAATGCACTCACCGCAGCGGGTCCTGATCGTGGATGACGAACGAGTCATCACGGACACCCTCGTGCTCATCTTCTCGACCAAAGGATACGAAGCACGGGCGGCATACTCCGCTGAGGAAGCCCTTGAAGTCCTGATGGACTGGTCGCCGGACCTGGCCGTCCTCGACGTGGTGCTACCGGGAATCAGCGGGATTGATCTTGCGGTTCGCCTCAAGGCCGAGTTTCCGGAGTGCCGTCTACTGATCTTCTCCGGCCACGCATCGACCACCGACGTTCTCCGCGCTGCCGATGCGCAGGGGTACGAGTTCAACGTGGTGGCCAAACCCATCCATCCGGCGGAGCTTCTTGCATGGGCGGACGGATCTCAGCCCTCGGCAAGCGAAGTCGTCCATTAGCTATTAGCTGCCGGCTCGGAAAGCAGCCGTTCCGAACAGGAACGCCGCTGCCTGCGGTGTCGGACTTTGCCCGCCAGGCGCTGAACACTCCATCTCCCAGGCCGATGAAGTGGGTGCGGAAGCAACACTTCGCTCCGGTTGGCGCAGTACGAGCCTCCCGGCTGCAACCTTCGTTCGCAGGCCACGCCTTCTCCGGGGATGGTGCGGATGCTGCCTCCGACACAACCTGTCTTAGGACAGTTTGTTCAGCAGGAGGTTTGTCCGATGCATGACGCCATGGTTGCCGGTGCCTTCGTTCTCATGATCCTTTCGCCGTGCCTGGTGGCATTTCGGACCGGCCTCGGGAGCGCGAGCCACATCGAAGAGAAGATTTACGAGTAGCAAGCGGGAAAAAACAGTCCCAACGCTCCACAAAGATCGACGTTGCCAGCCTCGGCCAGAGGCACAAAGCAGAAGGGCAGCCTAACCGGCTGCCTTTTGCTTTGCACCACAGGACGTTTCCTCGGCATCATCCGCTCAGCCGGCGCTGGATTCCTCGCCGCCCGGCTCCGCGTATAGCTCCGACTCGAAGCGCGCGATCGTCCCGTCTTCCCACGCATGGCTGCTGGTGCGCCAACCGCCCGGACGGCTCGAGTCATCCAGGAAGTTCGGAAAGTTGTTCCGGCAGAAGCTCGTCCGCGTTGCAAAGTTGCAGTACGCCTGCGCCGAGCCCTCGACATACAGCACGCACTCCCGGCCATCGCGCGACCACTGCACGCTGGCCAGGTACTCACGTTCCAGATCCTGACCCGTGCCATTGTTGTAGATCAGCATGGCGTCGAGGATTGCGCTCTCATCGGCGCGCGTGCGGTCGTAGGCATACGCGTAGCCGTTCGGCCCTTCGTCCTCGAAGACCAGCGCCCACGGAGGGTTGGGAGAATCGGAAGAAAACCACGCCTTGCCCCGGCGGAAGGTAAAAGAATCCATAGGACCAAGTTAACAGCAGAGGAGCAGAACAGCTATCGCCGATCGGACTGTTCTGCTGTTCTGCTAACCGCTGTTCTGCTGCAAGCAGGTATCCTCGTACCTGAACTATGCGATGGAAGGGTTTTTACATTGGGCGCGCGCAACGGGTCGCAGCGCTGTTGCTGCTGGTGCTGTTCGCCGAATGCTGCTGGACGATCGCCCATAGCCCGCTGACCGCGGACGACTACCGCTACGTGCGTTGCGGACGCGAGATGTGGGAGCGCCCCGGAGCGATCCAGGGCTACTTCACCACCTGCGGCAATCTCAACGGCGATGGCACCTTCGCGTACCGGGTCGCCGCGCTTCCGCTTACCCTGCAGCGCGACGTCCTGCTGGCCACCGACCACTTCCGCAAGCCCGAAAACCGCGTCTACTCCGGCGGCTCCCTCAACGGCACCCTGTGGGAGGCACGCAGCGAGTTCAATCTTGCTCCGTGGCTGGTGCGTCTGCCGTTTGTCCTCTTCGCCATCTGGCTCGGCGGTGGCTTGTGGTGGGTCTCGAAGCGCCTCTTCGGGCCGCCCGGCGGAGCCCTCGCGCTCGCGCTCTACGTCTTCTGCCCTGCCGTCATCCACTTCGCCGTGCACCCCAACAACGAAGTCCTGGCCATGTGGGGACTCTACGGCCTGGTGTATACCCTCATCGGCGTGGCGCACGCGCTGCAGGGCCCACGCCGCAAGTGGCGTTTCCGCATCATCCTGCTCACCGTGGCGCTGGGTCTTACCGCCTGCGCACATCTGCTGGCGGCAGGTATCGGCCTCATCGCCGGAACCATCTTCTGTATCTTCCTCTGCGAGCGCAATCGTGGCTACGTCATGCAGATCGTGCTCTTCTCGGCGGTCGGTGCGTTGGTCATGTTGCTCTTCAGCTTCAGCCTGCGCCTCTCGGCCTTCCAGTACATCTTCTCCGGCGGCGCGGGACGATTCTGGTTCACCAACGGGGCGCTGCGGCTGTTCACGCACACGCCAGGAAACGCGGGAATCGTCATCGCGACAGGCGTGGCGCTGGTGCTTTACATCTTTACGAAGCGCAGCCGCTACTTCGGCAACACCGCTCCACTGCTGATGGTGCTGGGCTTGGTCTTCCTGTACACCACGCAGATCGTCACCGCGCCGTGGTTCTGGGCACTGCCATTCCTCTTTACCTTCATCGGAGGAGTCTTTGCGGACGCCCTCGAGACCCGCGCCCGCAGGATGTTCATCGCGCTTTCGGTGATGCTGGTCGTCGCGCAGGCCGGTCTTTGCTGGGCGACCATGGCCGGACGCCTGTAGCCCGCCAGCTCACCGTGGCCTCGATCCTTTGACGGTTTTAGGCGTAAGTGTGCGCTAGGATGACTGGAATTCATTCCTTTGCATCCAAGCAGCAGGAACCCATGCGACTGCGTGACCTGACCGAGGCCCAATCTGTGACTATTTTCCGTTCGCCAATGCTGGCGCGCCGCCTCGCGGCTGCCTGCCTGCTGGCTGCCCTGCTGCTGCCCTTCACGGGATGCAAGAGCACCGTGCGCTCCGTGCGCAACCTCTTCCACCACCGCAAAGCGAAGTCCAAGCCCAACACCACGGACTACGCCGACAACGTGCAGACGGCCGTGAGCTCACCCCATCTCGAGAGCCTCAAGTGGGCGGACTACTCCGACTACCAGCCGGAGGTCCAGCAGTTCTACGACGACCGCGAGTACGAGCTCGCCTGGACACGCGACGGCAAGCCCACTGCGGCGGCCACGCAGTTCATACAGCTCTTTGGGGATGCGCAGAAGAAGGGTCTCAACCCCGAGGACTACGATGCCTCACGCTGGTCTCAGCGAACCGGTCAGCTCGCGCAGATCCTCAAGAAGAAGGACACCTCGGACGCGTCGCAGGATACGGTCGCGAAGTTCGACGCCGCGATGACCATCTCCGTGATGCGCTACGTCTCTGACCTGCATCTGGGCCGCATCAATCCTCAGGCGCTCAACTTCGATATCGACGTGCCGAAGAGGCGTTCCGAGTTCGACCTGCCCACGCTCATCGACCAGCTCGTCGATGCCGACGACGTCAGCAGTATCGTCTCCGGAGTCGAGCCGAAGAATCCGATCTACACCGCGACGGAGCAGGCTCTCCCACGTTACATCGAGCTCGCCAAGCAGGAGCAGCAGACGCCGCTCGAGCCTCTGCCCGCGGCAGGGAAGGGCATCAGCGTTGGTGGAACTTATCCCGGCGTCGCTGGCCTCATCGTGCGCCTGCAGCGTGAGGGCGACGGAGCCATGGCCGCCAATGGCAACACGTACACCCAGGAGATCTCCGATGCGGTGAAGCACTATCAGCAGCGCCACGGCATCACGCCCGAGGGCAAGCTGAACGATGCGACCGTCGCCGCGCTCAACGTGCCCATGACGGCGCGCGTGCAACAGCTCTCGGACTCGCTGGAGCGCTGGCGCTGGCTGCCCGACAACTACCAGCAGCCGCGCGTGCTCGTAAACCTTCCCGAGTTCCTGCTCCGCGCCTATGGCGAAGACCACTCGCTGGCCTTCACCATGCGGGTCGTCGATGGCGAAGCCCAGGGCAATCACAACACGCCTGTCTTCGTCCGCCTCATGCGCTATGTGGTCTTCCGCCCCTATTGGAACCTGCCCAACTCGATCGTGAAGAAAGAGATCGCCGGGCATCTACGCAAGAGCGGCATGGGCTATCTCTCCTCGCACGAGTACGAGCTGACCACTCAAGGCGGCGCGGTCGTCTCCAGCGCCAGCGTGGACGATATCGAGCATGGCCGCTATGCCGTCCGGCAGAAGCCTGGCCCGAAGAACTCTCTCGGCCTCGTGAAGTTTCTCTTCCCCAACGAGTACGACATCTACATGCACTCCACGCCGGAGTTGAACCTCTTCAACCTCACACGCCGCGACCGCTCGCATGGCTGCGTCCGCCTGCAGCACGCCGACCAGATGGCCCAGTGGGTGCTCTCCACCGACAAGCCCGACGGCGGCTGGGACGAAGACAAGGTCGCCGACATGATGAAGAATGAGGAGAACAACAACAAGACCATCAACCTGAAGACGCCGATTCCGGTCGCCATCATGTACTTCACTGCCATCGTCACCGAGGACGGCACGGTGAACTTCTTCAATGACATCTATGGTTACGATCGCGAGCTGGAGCAGGCGCTCGCGAAGGGCCGCCCCTACCCCAGGGCCGAAGCCAAGATCAATCCCAAGCTGATTCCGGGCGAGACCGAGTAGCCATCGCGCGGCATCCCTCACAGCTCATCGCTGAAGACCTCATGGCTCTACAGAGCAACAAGGAAAGTCTGTAGAGCCATGAGGCATTCAGGATTGAGCGACGAGGATTTTCCGAGCGACGGGTGCGAGAGCGCTAGGATACTTCTCACATGGAACCGGTAACCCACATCCTCACCGGAGCTTGCCTCGCTCGTACAGGGCTCAATCGCAAGGCCGCCTACGCGACCTTGACGATGGCCATCGCCGCGCAGTTCCCGGACATCGACACGCTGTGGAGCCTGCGCGGACCGGTCGCCGGCTTCGCACACCATCGCGGCATCACGCACACGTTCGTGGGCATCCCGTTTGAAGCGGCATTGATCGTTGGCGGCGTGTGGCTGCTGCATCGCTGGCGCGCGGCACGCTACCACCGCAGGTACGCCGACGCTCCACCCGACTCCGAGCCCAATTACGATGCCACAGCGCGCAACTACGACGACCACCAGCGCATCATCCGTCCGCTCACCGTGGCTCCCGTTCGCTGGGGCCTGCTGTATGGCTTCGCGCTCCTCGCGCTGCTCAGCCATCTGCTGCTCGACTTCACCAACAACTACGGTTTGCGGCCGTTCTTCCCGTTCGATCGTCACTGGTACGCCGGCTCGATCGTCTTCATCTTCGATCCGCTCATCTTCCTTCTCCTGCTCGCCGCGCTCACGCTGCCATGGCTCTTCGGCCTCATCGGGCGCGAGGTCGGCACGCGCAGGCAGCCGTTCCGCGCGAAGGGCTGGGCCATCGCCGCGCTAGTTTGCGTCGTCGCGTACTGGGGGCTGCGGACGGTCGAGCACGCGCGCGCCGTCGAGATGGTGATGCAGCAGGCCGTCGCTGTTCCGCCGGAGGTCGGCTTCGCCCAGGTGAGCCAAACCCAGGCCGACCCGAACGCCGCAGGGCTCACTCCTGATGCTCCCCCGCCAATCTATATGGGAGCGCAGCGAGCCCTCGCCAGCCCCGATCCGCTGAACCCCTTCAAGTGGTTCACGATCGGCGACTATGGCTCGTTTTACGAGCTCGACACCGTGGACACGTGGCATCACAACCTATCCGGCAACGGCGTGGCGCGGGCCAAGGCACGGCCCACGCCGCAGATCCTCGCCGCTGAGGCCAGTCCCCTCGGCCGCGTCTACCTGGACTGGTCTTCTGCCGCACTGCTGGAGCAGGATCAGCCCGACCAGGCCGGCCGCGTGAGCGTCATCCTCAGCGACCTGCGTTTTGCGGGCGACATCCCATTCCTCAACCGCGACGGTCGCACGCCCCTGACCGGAGAGGTCGACCTCGACCCACAGAACCGCGTGATCGACCAATCACTCGACGGTCGCAGCGCCGGCGGCGTGCTGGGGGACCCGCTGGCAGGCGGTTCTCCACGCTGAAAGCGTACAATCAAAATCTAGCCTCGAGCTCCATTTGGAGGTCCAGACACCTATGACAGCTTTCCTCGTACTCTTCGCCGCAGCGTTCAGCCGCCTTCTGCCGCACCACTACTTCCACGCCGTGGGTCTCAACTTCACGGCGGTCGGCGCTGGCCTGCTCTTCTTCGGATCCCGCAGCGCGCGCTGGCAGGCTCTCATCGCCGCCGCCCTCATGGCGCTCACCGATGTCTACCTGACCACGCAGGTCTACGGCATGGCCTTCCAGCCCTCGCGCTACCTCATCACCTGGGCGTGGTACGCCGCGCTCTGCCTGCTGGCCAGCGGCCTGCTGCACAAGGTCAGCTTCCTGCGCGTCGTCGCGGGTGTGCTCACCTCCAGCGTAGGCTTCTACGTCTTCGGCGACATCATGCCGTTCCTCACGATGTATCCGCACACGATGGGCGGCCTCAAGGCCTGCTACGTAGCCGCGCTCCCGTTCCTCTGGAACGACATGGCCTCGACTGCGTTCTTCGCCGCGGTGCTCTTCGGCGTGCCCGTCCTGGCCGCCAAGCTGCACGAGTCGATGGAGTCGCAGAGTCTCGGCAACCGCCTCGCATAGTCTTCTTGTAACGACGAACGCCGCGCACTCAGTGCGCGGCGTTCGTCGTTGTCTGAAGAAGATGTCCGAACGACGATCACGCCTTCGCCAGCTCCGTCTTGATCAGCTCGCTCAACTTGCCGCCATCCACGCGCAGGCCATCGGCCAGCGATCGCGCCCGGGCGATCTTCATCACGGTGCCCATATCCTTCGGGCCGGGCTTTGTCCCGCCATTGTCTGCGGTAACCTGCGCGACTGCCCCCGCAACGATCTTCGCAATCTCCTCATCGCCTGCCGCCTTGGGCATGTAGGCGTCGATCAGCGCGATCTCCCGCTGCTCCTTCTCCGCAAGCTCCGGGCGGCCACCTTTCGTGAACTGCTCGAAGGAGTCCTTGCGCTGCTTGATCATCGTCGTAAGGATGCTCTGCTCGTCCGTATCCGTCAGCGCCTTGCGGGTGTCGATCTCTCTGCTCTTCAGCGCGCTCTTCACCATGCGCAGCGTGGTGAGCGTGAACTCGTCGCGGGCCTTCATCGCGGTGATGATGTCCGCATTCAGGCGGTTGGCGATCTCTGCCATGGTTCGTCTCCTTCTCGTACTCTCATCCAACAGTATGACGACAAAGGTGCTGTGTGCGCCATGGAATCAGCCTCTGCAGGGCAGGGTGGCCGGGTCGAGAGTCCCTCCCAAACCCGATAGAATAGACAAACCATGATTCGCAAGACTCGCCTCTTTACGCCCGGTCCGACCCCGCTTCTTCCCGCTGCGCAGTTCGCAATGGCCGCTGCGGATATCCACCATCGCACGCCGGAGTTTCGCGCCCTCTACACGCGCGTGCTGGCGCAGCTCAAGGAGTTCGTCGGCACCGCCAACGACGTGATCCTGCTGTCCTCCTCCGGCACCGGAGCGATGGAAGCTTCGGTTTCGAACCTCACCTCGCCCGGCGACCGCGTGCTGGTGCTCTCGGCCGGCAAGTTCGGCGAGCGGTGGACGGCGCTGGGGAAGAACTTCAGCTGCAACGTCGACGTGCTCGAGGAGCCCTACGGCCAGACCTTCGATCTCGCCAAGGTCAAGGCTGCCCTCAAGCCGGAGACCCGCGTGGTCTTCGTACAGGCCAATGAGACCTCCACCGGCACGCAGCATGACGTGAAGGCCATCGCGCAGCTGCTCAAGGACACCCACTCCGAGGCGCTGCTGGTCGTCGACGGCATCACCGGCCTCGGCACCTCCACGCTGGACATGGACGCCTGGGGCATCGATGTCCTCATTGGCGGCTCGCAGAAGGCCGTGATGATTCCCCCGGGACTCAGCTACCTCGCCGTCAGCGAGCGCGCCTGGGCTCGCATGGAATCCACAAAGAACCCGCGCTACTACTTCGACCTCCGCAAGGAGCGCAAGAACGCAGCCAAGGGTGAGAGCGCCTACACGCCCGCGGTGGCGCTCATCGCCGCTCTGGGTGCGGCGTTCGATTGGATCGCTGCGCAGGCGGCCACGGCCGACAACCCCGCGGGCAACCTCGTCGAGGGCCGCAAGAAGCTCGTCCACAACGCCGAGGTCATCTCCGAGATGACCCGCGCTGCGATGGTCGCGCTCGGCTTCAAGCTCTTCACCGACTCCCCTGGCTCGGCCGCGACCGCGGTCTACGCTCCCGAAGGCGTCGACTCCGGCCTCATCGTCAAGGAGCTCAAGTCGCGCTTTGCCGCCATCATCACCAACGGCCAGGGCGAGATGAAGGGTCAGATCTTCCGCATCGCTCACCTCGGCTACTTCGATTACATGGACATGATCGCGCTCATCGGCGCCATCGAGCAGGTGGTGGTCAAGTCGCTGCCGCAGCTCGGCGCCAAGTTCGGCGATGGCCTCATCGCGGCACAGAAGGTCTACGCCGAGCAGACGGCTTGAGAACAACGTATCTGAAAGGGAGCGGCGGCCTTCGGGCCGCAGTTCGTTCTTGATTACTTCAACATGTTTCGAAGATCGTCCGGACCTGGAACGTCCGGCATCTGAAGAAGTGCGGACGGCTCGTCGAGAATGTCGCGAATCCGCTCGAGTCGGTGGCGCTCTTCGTCAGCGAGCTTCGCCATGACCCGCTTTTCTTTGTAAGCGCGGATCAGCATGTCGAGCAATTCTTCCTTGCTGAAGCTCGCAAGCTTCTGGCGTTCCTCGTCGTCGTCATACTCCGGCAAATATCTCTGCAAATTGTCGCTCATGTGTGGATTCTCTTGTAAACACGGCTGTTTCAAGTCATCGTCGATCATACAAGCCCACTAAAATAGGTCAATGGCCACCTTCTCCGATCCGATGTCAACGGATCACTTGCCCGCCTCGATTCAAACGGAAACCACCGTGCTCGGCGCGATGATTCTGGATGGAATTGCCATCTCGGACGGGACCGCACGGCTGAAAGCGGAGGATTTCCTTCTAGACTCCCATCAGCGTATCTATCGCGCCATTCTGGAGCTGCTGAATGTCGGGCAGGCGGTCGATCATATTTCCCTCTCGGAGATGCTGAGAAAGAGGAAAGAACTGGACGCAGTCGGGGGGCCAGCATACCTCGCGTTCCTCACAGAAGGCATCCCTCGTCACCCGAACATCGAGAACTACGTCCGCATCATCAAGGACAAGTCGCTGCTGCGGCAGCTGCTCTCCATCTTCTCTGAAGGCATGGCGGCGGCCTCCGACCAGAGCGAAGAGGCCACCAAGGTCCTCAACGATGTTGAGGTCCGCCTCGCCGAGGTCGCCGACTCCGCCATCCAGCGCGGCTTCTCCGGCATTCCGGACATCGTCGCGAACTCCTTTGGCACCATCGATGCACTCTACGAGCAGGGCCGCGAAGTCACCGGCCTCGCCACCCACTATATCGAGTTCGACAAGATGACCTCCG
This sequence comes from Bryocella sp., assembly GCF_058498515.1. NCBI lineage: Bacteria > Pseudomonadati > Acidobacteriota > Terriglobia > Terriglobales > Acidobacteriaceae > Bryocella > Bryocella sp. Next base: position 104,798 of record NZ_JBMHYI010000063.1, on the reverse strand, counting down.
GCCTGCAGAAGTCGGACCTCATCATCATCGCGGCGCGTCCGTCGATGGGCAAGACCGCATGGGCCATCAACATCGGCCAGAACTGCGCCGTCCGAGACGGCAAAGTCGTCGCTGTCTTCTCGCTCGAAATGTCCAAGGAAGCTCTGCTGCGACGCATGCTCGCCAGCGAGGCCATGGTCGGTTCGCGCAAGCTGCAGACCGGCTTCATCCCGCGCGAAGACAAAGGCAAGCTCGTCGCCGCACTCGATCGCCTGATGGGCTCGAAGCTCTTCATCGACGACACGCCTGGCATCACTCTCGCCGAGATGCGTGCCAAAGTCCGCCGCCTCCGCCAGCAGGAAGGTGGCCTGGACCTCATCATCATCGACTACCTGCAGCTCATGACTGGATCCAAGCAGAGCAGCAAGGGCTTCGAGAACCGTACCCAGGAGGTCGCCTCGATTTCGCGTGGTCTCAAAGGCCTCGCGAAGGAGCTTGGTGTGCCCGTCATTGCGCTCTCGCAGCTCTCGCGTGGCTCCGAGCAGCGCACTGGCGACAAGAAGCCCCTGCTCTCCGATCTCCGCGAATCAGGCTCCATCGAGCAGGACGCCGACCTCGTCGCCTTCATCCATCGCGAGGAGTACTACGACCGCGAGAACGAAGACGTGAAGGGCAAGGCCGAGATCATCATCGCCAAGCAACGCAACGGCCCCACGGGCTCCATACAGATGGCCTACCTCTCCGACTTCACCCGCTTCGAAAACCTCGACACCATGCACGACGGCGGAGGGGACGCGTACTAGCCGGTTGATATACTCCAGGTGATGTATATCAGGAGGTCTTCCTTGCGCGTGTCCAAGTGGGGAAACAGTCTTGCCATACGCATTCCATCCAGCGTGGTCGAGGAACTCAAGTTGAAGGAAGGCGCGGAGGTCGTAGTTCGCGTGGCGTCGGCGCGGGAGTTTGAAATTGGCGTCGACCGCCGCCGCCAGAGTGCGATCGAGCGACTCCGTCGATTCAGAGGGCAGCTTCCCTCAGGCTTCGAGTTTGATCGAGACGAAGCGAATGCGCGGTGAGATATTCTTTGATACTTCCGTGCTGGCCTATCTGATGGCCACCGATGACCGACGATCGGACATCGCTGAGGCAGTCTTGGCTGGAGGCGGATGCATCAGCGTCCAGGTGCTGAATGAGTTTGTCGCGGTGGCGCGCCGAAAGACTTCGTTGTCGTGGGATGATATCGCAGACCTCATTGGGGAGATATGTCTGCTATGTGATGAGCCTCGGCCAATCACGCTAGCTGTCCACGTTGAAGGGTTGCGGATCGCGAAGCGTTACGGCTACAAAATCTACGACTCTCTGATCATCGCGTCAGCGTTAGACGCGGGCTGCACGGTTCTCTATTCCGAGGACATGCAACACGGGCAGCGGATCGGATCGCTACAAATCACCAATCCTTTTCTTCCGCAAACATCGAACTCCTGACACACTCCTGACAGTATGCTGTCAGCAGGCTTCTCCTACTCTCACTCTCGTAGTTCACTTCGCACGAGACATGAAGGAGACACGCCATGACGAAGTTCGATGCCAACGCCATCACCTGGTTCGAAATCCCGACGACCGACTTTGCACGCGCCACCGCGTTCTACGAGACCGTGCTCGATGACAAGCTGCAGTCGTTTCCTGGCCCCGAGCCCTGCAACATGTTTCCCTCGCAGCCCGGCGGCGTGGGCGGCTGCATCATCCACCGCGACACCGCAAAGCCGGACAGCAATGGTACCGTCGTCTACCTCAACGCTGACGGCAAGCTCGATGCCTCGATCAAGCGCGCGGAGAAGCTGGGCGCGAAGGTCCTGGTGCCGCGCACGCAAATCCCCGGCGGCTTTGGCTTCTATGCCTGCATCGAGGACTCCGAGGGCAACCACGTTGGCCTGCACAGCCGCGAGTTCTAACTCCACCCCCCAACAGAGAGGGGGCCAGCATGCGTCGCGCTGACCGCCTCTTTCGCATCGTGCAGATGCTGCGCTCCGGACGCCTCAAGACCGCTCGCGCCCTCGCCGAACGGCTCCAGGTCTCCGAGCGCACCATCTATCGCGACGTTCGCGACCTCCAGCTCGCCGGCCAGCCCATCGAGGGCGAGGCCGGCGTCGGCTACACCCTGCGACGCGACTTCGACCTGCCCCCACTCATGTTCACTCCCGACGAACTCACCGCGCTGGTCCTCGGAGCCCGCCTCGTCGAGGCCTGGGGCGGCGCCGAGTCCGTCATCGCGGCCCGTTCCGCACTCGCGCGTATCGAGGCGGTCCTTCCGCCGGAGCTCTCCGCTCCGCTCGAGGCCATCCGCTTCTACGCTCCGGGGTACAAAATGCAGCAGGCCCACCGCCGCCTGCTGGACAAGCTGCACGCCGCCTGCCTCAGCCGCGATGTCGTTTCGTTCCGCTATACCCGCCTGGGCGAGGACGACTCTCGCGCCGAGCCGCGCATGGTCTGGCCACTCGCGCTGGCGTTCTGGTCCGGGGTCTGGACGCTGGCCGCGTGGTGCGAGACGCGCGAGGACTTCCGCACCTTCCGCCTCGACCGCATCGAGCAGTACGTCCCGGCCGGGCGCAGCTTTACCCCGAAGCGCGGGCAGCGGCTGGAGGACTACATGCGCCGCGTGCGCGCCGAGGCTCCGAACAGCCAGCTTCGCGAGGAACCAAAACCGTGAACCCATGCAAGGAGAGACAGGACAAAAGCACATCGGGCCCGGCGGCAGCCGGACCCGAGCCTTCGTTCTGATGAGTATGGGCTTACTTACTGCGCCATCGTATACGGCTTATTCACATGCGCGAGCGCTTCGGAGGCATGCTCCCGATCCTGCTCACGCTCGCGCGCGGCCCTGCTCATCGCCGTTAACACGGTCAACTCGCCCGGCGCCAGCATGTCAGGCGTGAACCCAGCGACAGCAACCTGACCGGGATCGTCACCCAGCGCCTCCGACACCTTGTTCCAGAAGAAGAACGGCGAGGTGGTCGGCAGCAGGATCATGCGACGTTCAGGCTCAGGCAGGGCAAAATACACGCCCCAGATAACCAGGGAGGCGAGGCCGCCGCCGATTGAGATGAGATAGATAGGCGAGTACAGCGAATGGGCAGTATTGCTCGTGTACCAGGCCGCGGTGACAAGGTTGGTCGAAGCTAGGAAGCCCAGGCCAAGGCTGACACCAAAGATCCGGCTGCGGGGAGTCAGTCCAAGGGGGTGTGCCGCAAAGCAGACGAAGAGCAGCAGGCATAGGGTCAACACGCAAACACCTTGCTGCACCTGGCTGGCGATCGCCGTTGCGATCTCGGTGGCCGACCGGGTACCCCAAGAGACCACAGACCCGGCTACTTCGACCGCGGACAAAACGATCGAAACGGCGAGGATCCAGCGGAAGATAATCTTCCCTAGTTGCTGGAGGCCGTCCATCGGCTTCATCGCGATGCGGAACACGCTCTGAATGATCAACACCAGAAGGATGGCTGTGATCGCGTAGCAAAACCAGTAGGTACAGAAGTAGATGTAGTACGCTTGCGCCTTTTCGAGATGCAACTCCTTGCGGAAGAAGATCAGGGCTGTGGACGTCGCGACATTGAAGGTCTGAACGATCAGGAATAACGCGAGCACGGGAAATTCGCGCAGCAGCCGCTTCCTCCACATCACGAGAAGTACGGCGACACTCAACGCGACTTCAGCGATGTTGGCGTATTCAAGCAGTACTTTCGTCTGCATACACTAAACCCCTTACCCCAGAAGGTACTCGGGATAAGGGGCTTCGACAAGCAAAACGCTGTACAACTTTAGGTACAAAAATCCACCCTATCGGCTGAATTTTTATACGACTAGTCGATACCGCAGCCGTTCGGGTCGTGCGGGCCGCACAGAGGGGTGGGAACTACATTCGTGCCAGACTTCACAGTGGTCTTTGCAGAAACGGTGGTGGCGCTGAAGCCCGCCAGGGCAAGAGCAACTACGAGGGCACGCACGAGGGTGATCTTCATTTTGTTATCTCCTAGGTCCAAGTTCCGAAATGGTGCAATGTGGTGCTCGGCTCCAACATCCCGGCGGCGAGATCCACAACCGTCCCACGAAGGTTGGAGACAGCTCCTCCCTTCGTGGGAGACACCTACAACATAAGGGGTATCTGAACCTAAAGCTATAGTGCTCAGCTTCTTAACGGAGTATGCAATGGTTTAAGGTTACTGAGGTAACATGCCTTAGGCGTGCACCTTAAGACCTCTGCGCTGCTTCGATTTCCCGTTTTGAGACACTCTCTCAACCTGGGTAAGTCCCCCAACGCCAACCGATTTGGGAAAAATACCCTGATGCGATATAAAAAAGGGCCGGTGCCTCCCGGACGACCAAACCCGTCCAAAAGGCCGCCCGAAGGGTATCCTCGGGACAGATGGCCCGCAGTCCTTATCCCCGCAGCGACCGTGATCTGGCCGCCCGCATCGGCCGTTCCGCCGGTGGCAGGGCTGGGTACAAGCAGCTCATCCGCGAGCTCGGACTCGGCGGAGGGCGCGAGCGCCGGCTCCTGCTTGAGCAACTCACCCGCATGGTCGCCCGCGGCGAGTTGATCCGCGTCGACGACGAGGCGTGGGCTCTGCCCCGCCGCGAACCCGACGCTGCCGGCCCCGCGGCGCGCAGTTCCGGCGAACCCTATCCTGGCCGCAAGCTCCGCACCGGCGCTGGCATGTGGGCCGGCTTCGAGGACACTGCCCGCTCCAGTCGCGAGCGCCTGGTGAGCGGCCGCCTCGACCTGCATCGTGACGGCTTCGGCTTCGTCCGCGCCGATCCCGGCAGCGGCCCGCCAGGCGCAACCGGCGACATCTTCATCCCTCCCAACGAGATCAACGGCGCCATGCAGGGCGATGTGGTGCTGGTCGACGAGGCCCCTCCCGGCCGCGATGGCCGCCGTTCCGGCCGCGTCGCGCGCGTGCTCACCCGCCGCAACCCCACCATCGTGGGCATCTTCCGCTACGCTCGTGCCGGCGGTCGGAACGGGGATTGGGCCGGCATCGGAGCCCGCGAGAATATCGTTCATCCCATCGATGAGCGGCTCGGTGGCCCCATCGTGATTCCTGAGGGAGCGGAAGTCATTCAGCAGTCCCCCGACTCACCCCACCGTACCCTCGGCGATGAAGCCAAGGCTTCTGCGTGGGAGAACGACTCGCGCTGGTCGCTCGAGGGTCTGGCCGTCGACGTCGAGGTCACGAGCTTTCCCTCGGCCGGCAAACCCGCGCGCGGCCGAGTGATTGAGGTGCTCGGTCCTCCTGACGCCTTCGGGGTTGACGTCGAGATCGTCATCCGCAAGCACCACATCCCGCATGCCTTTCCGGCCCACGTATTAACAGAGGCCCGCGAGCGAGCGGGGTACGGTCCCGCCACGCTCGATCCCGAAGAGCTAGCCCTGCGTGAGGACTTCCGCGGTCTGCCCATCGTCACCATCGATGGTGAGACCGCGCGTGACTTCGATGACGCCGTCCTCGTGCGCCCGCTGGCGAACGGCCACACGGAGCTCCAGGTCCACATCGCCGACGTCAGCGACTACGTCCTCGCTGGCTCCATGCTCGATACCGAGGCCCGCACGCGCGGCACCAGCGTGTACTTTCCAGATCGCGCCGTGCCCATGCTGCCGCACGAGCTCTCCAGCGGCATGTGCTCGCTGCTTCCGAATGAAGATCGCTTGGTCCTCAGTTGCGTGATGGAAATCGATGCCCGCGGAGACATCGCGGCCTATCGCCTGGCGGAAGGCATCATCCGCAGCGCACGCCGTTGCACCTACACCACCGTGCAGCACTGCCTCAACGCCGGTGAGCTGCGTGGCTCGCATGAACACGCCCGCCGCGTCATCCCAGAGCCCTCCGCCGAAGACCGCGCCGAGCGCGAGCGTGTCGGCCTCGAACACCCCTACCTGCCTGCGGCGTTCGATGAAATGCTCGAGCTCGCGCTGCGTCTCAACGCCAAGCGTGTACGCCGCGGCTCCATCGACTTCGATCTCCCTGAGCCCATCGTCGAGTTCGATCCTGATGGCAACATGAAGGCCATCGTCCGTTCCGAGCGCGGCTGGTCGCATCGCCTCATCGAAGAGTTCATGCTCAGCGCCAACGAGTGCGTCGCGCACTGGCTCGAAGCTCAGGGCATCCCGTCCATCTATCGCATCCATGAGACGCCCGATCCCAAGCGCGTCGTCGAGTTTGAAGAGACCGCCTCGCAGTTCGGCCAATCGCTCGGCATCGGCAACCTTCCCGTAAAGAAGATGACGATGAAGTCCGATCGTCGCGACAGCCGCAGCAACGCGTCGCGAGGCCGCACCGCGCGCGCACCGCAGGTCCACGAGATCCCTGAGTCCATCCCCGTCACGCCGCAGATGTACCAGAAGCTCGTGCGCAAGATCAGCGGCCATCCGGAGGAGCGCATCCTCGCCTACCTCATGCTGCGCTCGTTGAAGCAGGCCCGCTATGCGGAGAAGAACGAAGGCCACTTCGCGCTGGCCTCGCCTGCGTATACGCACTTCACGTCGCCCATCCGCCGCTATCCGGATCTCATCGTGCATCGCCTGCTGCGCGCCATGCTGCGCGACGGAGCGGATCCTGTCGGTGCGCCCATCCATGGCGATGAGCCGCAGCCCTGGGGCGGGAAGCAATTCGATAGGCCGCGTATCGAAGACAACGGCCCGATGGCCGCGAAGGAGCTCGAGGACATTGCGGCCGAGAGTTCGCAGTCCGAGCGCCGCGCCGCCGACGCCGAGCGCGAGCTCATCGAGTGGAAGAAGATGAAGTTCATGGCGGACAAGGTCGGCGACGACTTCAAGGCCGTCATCCTCTCCGTCACCAAGTACGGCTTCTTCGTCGAGCTCGACGAGATGTTCATCGAAGGCCTCGTGCCCATCACGTCGCTCGTCGGCGACTTCTACAGCTTCCGCGATACCGACCGCACCATCGTCGGCGCGCGCTCCGGGCACATCTTCGACATCGGCCAACGCGTGGAAGTAGTGCTCGATCGCATCGATCGCCAGCAGCGCCGCCTGCAGTTTGCACTGCTCCCCGGCACGGAGCCATTGCCCAACACCGGAGCTCCCGCGCCAGGCATGCGCCGCGCCAAGAGCGAAGCGAAGAAGGCCAAGCCCTCCGCGAAGAAGCAACACCGCAAGGGATCCACCAAGGATCGTCGCAAGAAGCGCTAGCGTCCTAGTGAGAGCTTGCTGACGCTCTCGCTCGCAGTTCTTCTCCTGCCGGGCAGGGATGCAAGCTCGTTCCTTGTGGTGGTCCCGGCAAGCCTTTGGTCTGGGCTGCGAGCGGGGAAACACAAAGCTGCGCGCGAAGAACATCATTCAAGAGATTCGGCTCTATCGGATCCTGAACGTACTCGTAGTCCTTTGATGTGTCCGGTTTGGGAACTCCATGAAATTGAGTACCGAAAAGCTGCTTCTTGCCAATCGTGATGAGATACCTGTCCAGGCTTGATGCCGAGAGCCAAAGAGCTGATTGATTGCCCTTTGAAAGTGCGACTGTTGCGAGTACGTGGGCTAAGAGAAAGCCCTCTGGGGTCCCTGAATGTTGGTAAACGAGTGCAGCTCTATAAAAGTCGGTTCCTGTCCGAATGGAGCCCTCATTCAGCATTCTCCTGACTTCTCCGTCCCGCTCGTCGTCATTCTTTCGGATCGCCGCGCCAGAAAGCGCGACCGGTTGCGGATCACCCGGGCGAGCAAATGGGTCGTTTCCTCTGTCCCGTTGATCTGCAATGAAAATTGCTTTGAGCGCGGCGTTGTCGTCTACGTGTTGAGCTATCAAGGAAGGGAGAGTTGTCGTCGTTTGGGCGCATAGCGGAAGTGAGGTAATCAAAGAAAAGAATAATAATATGTTCCGCCGCTGCTTCAATGCTTTCTCCTTCCGACTGTGAACGCAACAACCAAGGACCTACTGCCGCCAAGCATACTTCATAAAGCAGAAGCGAGTTCAGGCGTCGGCAGATATCAGGCCGTCCGACGCCCGGCTCTCATTCAGCTCCCTGGGCTCCGGGGAATACTCAATTTGCCAGCGAATACGTGATCGTGATCTTCGTCTCAACCTCCGTGGGGTTGCCGTTGAGCAGGTAAGGCTTGTACACCCACTGCCTCACGGCATCCATCGCCGACCGCTGCAACTCCTCTGGTCCGGAGACAACACTAAGAACCTGGACGGTACCGTCCTTGGCGATGACCGCATTCAGCACCACTGCGCCTTGGACCTTCGCGGCCTTCGCGTCAGGCGGATACACCGGGTTGACCTTCGTCACGATCTGCCCTGCCATGATGCCGGCTTTCACGTTGATCGGTGCATTCGGTGCTGTGGCCTGCGGAGCGTGAGGAGCAACACCAAGATGCAGCGCCATCGCTGCGGCGCAGGACGCAAGCAATACCGTTGCGGCAGCGCCACGCAGCAGCACGCTGGACCGGCGGGATAGAGCGGAAGAACGTTCGGTGAGAAGCATGATTCTCCTTTCGAGCGGCCCGCTCTCGAACAGCCCGAGTGCGTGCGGGTTAGGGTTGGAGTTGCGATCGCCAATCCACGCGGCCAGCTTCAACAGCGAGCGCGCATACGACTGTGGACCATGGAGTGCCTCGGCGGCCACCGCATCGCACGCTGCCTCGCGAGATTGCTCGATCCTCGCCAGCAGCAGCCACGTCAGCGGATGCCAGCGCAGCAGCAGAGCTGCGACCTGCACGATCAAGTGCAACGCGAAGTCTCTCCGTCGCACATGGGCAAGCTCATGCGCCATCGCCGCGTCGAACTCATCGTGCGACAACTCGGCGAGAAACCCACGTGGCAATAGCAGCAGGGACCGCATGACGCCCAGCACCACAGGGCCGCTCACAGCAGAACTTGTCGCAATGGCCGGAGCCTTTACGTGCAGCAGCTCACAAAGCTTCATCCAGCGCGCCATAGCTTCTGCGGGCAGCGTCAGTGGTTCGGCCGTGCCTGCAAGCCGTCGCGTCTGTAGCAACGACCACAGCAGCCGCGCAGCGAAGACTGCCGTGATCGCGACGCACAAGCCGGCAGCTACATGCGCCAGCGGTCCCGTGAACGTCAGCGACCCATGCGTCCATGCTGGCCCCGTGCGAACCGTAACGTTGCCGCGTGCAACGGTCGCGGGATGTCGCTGCAGCAGCGCGACAACAGAGGCGAAGAGGTCAGCCAGAGCCGGCACTGCCGAGGAGGCGGCGGGAGCGATCGCCGAAACGAACAGAGCCGCGCTCCACACACGATGTTCCGTGGCTGGCCCATCGCTGCGCAACATGCGGGTCGCAGCCCACGCGGCGCAGAACAGCAGGGGGAGCTGCCACGCCGCGTTGAGTGCATAGTTGAGCACCAGCGTCTCGAAAGCCCGCATTACTCCTCCTCTTCCAGCTTGCGCACCAGCTTCGCCAGCCGCTTGGGGTTGATCTGCTTTGACTTCACCAGGCTCATCACCAGCTCCTCGCTCGAGCCTCCGAACATGCGGTCGATGAGGTCCCGTAATGCATTGCCATTGGCCCGCTGCTCGCTCACCACCGCGCTATAGACGAAGGCTCGCCCCCGCAGCTCGCGCTGCAACTTGCTCTTGCGCTCCAGGATGTTCAGCATGGTCTGCACCGTCGTATAAGCCAGTTCCTGGTCGAGCTCTTCCTGGACCTCGGCGACCGTGCTCGCTCCGCGCCGCCAGATCACCTGCATCAGATCCAGCTCAAGCTTGGTGAAACCGCTCTTGTCATCGCCGGCTGCCATCGTACCTCCTAATGAATTAGGACATTAGCCGCGTGAAGTGCATCTGTCAACTAAAAGTTTAGGAGATGGGGAAATTCCGCTTCAACGGGACAACGGATGGCGTCCGGGTCAATCTGGATTCAGGGCTGGCGTGGATCCATCTTGCGCTGTGACCGCTCGACTTATCTCGAACAAGCCAACGTCCCCGCTGCTCAGACCATCCAACCCCCAGCTGCCATGGAGGCAACGCGTATGACGAATCCCAACAGTATGGTGCAACCCGACGAAGACGCTTCGCTCGGCGCAGTCGAGAACGATCCTGCCGATGTTGAGAGCACACCGTCGCAGTCTTCGCTTAGTGGGCAGCTCGGCCATCGCGATCAGGATCCCATGCTGAAGGACGCCGATTCGGACTTTCCCGAACCTGACGCAGCCGAAGAACACACCGGAGAACGCTCAGCGTAACCCTGCGGGAGAACCGCAGGCGGCCTATTTCTTCGGTTCCCCGGTCCGGAAGGCGACCAGCCCGACGGCGGCGCACCCGCTCAGGGCATACATCCAGAGAGCCCCATCGGACGGACCATTCATCGGAAGAGGATGATGGTCGGCTGGTCCGAGCCCGGTGCCGGTCGTTCCGAGTTGCGCGCCTTCGGTCGGCGGCAGCTCTCCAATTTCATCATCGCCCACGCCAGCCGTTGGCTCCGCAGCCTGCACCGGGTCGCTATCCGATGGCTCCGCCGCGTGCGGTTGCTGGACCTCAGGCCGCTTCAGATTTGCTGCAGCCATCGGTGTCGCGCCTACCAAACAGGAAGCGCTGAGGAACAGACAAGCGGCCAGCCACGAGCGCACGATACGCAACATGCCTCGCCTATCGGCGGGGGATCAGGCAGCATCACCGCTGTCCCGCGGCGAACGAGCCTTGTTGCGGACGCTTGTCCTTCTTTGGGAAGAGCACCAGGATCGGTAGGGTCCGCTACGCCTTGCCCGTCACCAGCAACTGCTCGATCTTCCCGTCAGCCTGGATGTAGACGGTCACCATGACCGAAGGTCCATGCGCAAAACTCACGGTATAGGCTCCAAAGGTCATCCCTCCGCGCTGCGCGGTTCTGTTCAGCACCGCCCCGGTCACTGGTCCATACGGAGACAGTGTCGCGGCGAAGTCCTTCAGCGTGTCTGCATCGAAGTACGCATTGCAATCGGAAGTGAAGAGCTTGCGCTCGATCTTTTTCCGTTCGAAGCCATTGAGGATCGTAGTCAGCTTGGAGCCGAAGCCCTTCAGCACGCCAGTTTCGGGCTCATTCGAAGAGGCCGTCACGCTGGCGGCTGCGTTTGCAGGCTGCCGTGCAGCCACTCCCGGCACCATGAGGCCGGCAACGCCATTTGCGATGGTTGAAGCGGCAGAAGCCGCAACCTCATTTGTCAGCACCACCACCGCGAAGTGGTCCTCCGGGAACAGCACGTTGTCGGAGACAAACCCTCCTACCTCGCCGCTGTGCGCGAGCATGCGATGCCCATTCCTCATGCGCACATCGATGCCCAGCCCATAGCCTGAGTCCTTGCCATTCTTCAGCACAAACGCTGTCTCGAACTCCTTATAGCTCTCCGGCGTCAACAGCGTCTGGTTCATGATCGAAAGGTCCCACTGCAGCAGCGTCGCTGCCGGCATGGCAAGATCGCCATCGCCCTGGTACCACCCCGCGGCCTCCAGCGGCTGCTCGCGCACCGGCGCCATCGCGTAGGAGACGTAGCCCGTCACCTGCAGCTTTTCGCGCTCGGTGTAGGTGTTCACCACGCCTTCCAGCTTCAGCGGAGTGAACACGCGCTCGCGCAGAAACGTCATCAGCGGCTCGCCCGAGACCTTCTCCACGATGAGCCCCGCAAGCACGTAGTTGGTGTTGGAGTATTGCCAGTCGGTGCCTGGCTCGAAGTCCAGCGGCTTCTCCGCCCACACATGGATCAGCGCCAACGGATCGACGGGCTTCAGCCATGCCGGGATGATGTAGTCCTGCGGAGCATAGTCCTCATAGCCACTGGTCATGGTCAGCAGGTTGCGGATCGTGATGTCATTCGCGCGCGTCAGCTCGGGGAAATACTTCGCGACCTTGTCGTCGATCGAGAGCTTGCCATCCTGCTGCAACAGCAGCATCGCGGTCGCGGTGAACTGCTTGGAGATCGATCCAATCGGATAGGCCATCGCCGCGGAAGCCTTCACATCCGGACTCACATGCGCGAGCCCGAAAGCTTGCGTGTACGCCAGGCTTCCACCACGGACGATACCGACCGATGCCGAAGGAACTCCCGTCGAGCGCAGCGTCTCGGCCGCAAGCGCTTCCACCTTTGCCTGTGTGTCGTCGGGAAGCTGGGCATGGGTTGGAACGTTGAGCGCGATGGATGCGATGGAAAGGAGCAGACCTGAAACAAGAGCACACATGGTGGGAGCGTATCACCCGGGTGAGGTGTGCTTTATCCTGCAGCGATTCCTGTTGCCACCACCCTCGCGGCTATGCCAGCATCGAGCTGTTCCTCTCGCTGGGCATCTTCACCTGGAAGGGCTCCTCATGAGTGCAGCAGTCGCGAAACAGCGTTCGCTTCCTTTGGCATGGCCTCTTGCAGTCAGCGGTGTTGCTACGGCGCTGGTCGCAGGCTTCGTCTGCTCCCCACCGGCGCACAAGCTCCATTCGTGGGGACAGATCCTCTCGCTCGCCACAGCCTATGTGCTGCTTGCCGCCGGTGTGCATGCTCTCGCCATCTGGAGCGTCTGCCGCGTCCGCGAAGAGAGCGAAGCCTCCAGCTGGCGGCTCATGCTCTCCCTTATCTGGGCCGCGTGGATCGTCGTCGTGTGGCTGCCCCTGCTGGCGCTGCTCACCGCGGAGCACTCACCCTGGGTCTCACTGATTCTTCCCGTAACAGCAATCTTCGCGGTGTTGCTCCTGCGCTGGCGAGGAGCGAACGCCTCCGCCCAGCTTGAGTTCGAACAAGCACCCGAGCCCCGAGCGCTCTTCCATATCCCGGAGCGCACCGAACTCTGGCGCACCCTGCTGCCTGCTGCTGGCGCCGCCCTCGCGCTCGAGCTAGGGATCACGATGCTCGCCGCGGGCCACGCCTGGACCGCGGGCTGCCTACTGGGAGCCGCGGCAATATATCCGCTGCGACGGTTTCCGCAACGCAAGCAGGATGCACTCTCCAGCGATCGCTCCGCAAACCGCGCCGCATCCGCGAACTCCGTCGTAGTGTGGCTTTTGCTGGTGCTTGCGCTCATGCCCTTCATGGCGACTTACGCGGAGAGCGTCCTCGCCGGCCTCATCCATATCGACACGCACAGCAGGCCCATCAGACCGCCGCAGCTCGGCCACGGCAAGTCCAGCGGCTTCATGGGTCTGATCCTCGTGCATCCTCCTGTGCCGCATCCCATCGTCGCCCCCATCGCGAGCGACGCCACCAGCATCCTTCCCGGCAAGCCGCAGGTCATCCCCTTCGACGGAGCCTACTGGTACTTCAAGTCTCCCGAAGCCGATCCAGGCCCCACGCCGCACATGATGCGCGGCGACCCAGTGAAGAACCGCATCCGCTCTACAGATAACCTCCCGCTGATCATGGAAGCGCACCAGAAGCTCGGACGTCCTCTCGCGATGAGCTGCTGCGGCACATTGCGTGTCGACGTGACCAACGCCGATACCGTCGCTGGCCCGATCGCTGTCGAAGTCATCCTGCATGAGACGGCAGGGAAGAGCAGGGCCATGAATGCCACGCTTGGCCAGCAATACCTCAAGACCAGCCTGGTCTCGCCGATGCCATTGAAGCGGCTGCCAGTGGACGATAGCGTCAGCTTCCCACTGCCGTCGTATCTCCACACCCGCAGCATCGACGCCATCACCGTGCGCATCCAGCCCGGCCGCATGCGTTCGCTCGCCGGAGCCCAGGTCGCCATCAAAGACTTCGCCCTGCAACGCTAGGGAGGTCCGCGAGTCGGAGTTTTGTCAGGGCAGGGCTTCAGCCCGCCGCCTCGCTCGGCAACACCTCCGGCTTTGGCCGCTGAGGGAACGGGACAGGATCGGTCCACGGGGCCATGCCCCAAAGCAGAAAGGCCGCCCGAAGGCGGCCTTTCTTGTTTAGTGGAGAAGCGAACCTTAGCGGTTCTCTTCTTCCTCGCGCTTCCAGTTGAGCAGATCGCCCAGGGTCGTGGTCGAGCTCGAGCCGGAGCTCTTGGAAGAGCCTCCCTGCTTCGGACCCTTGACAGACTCCTTGTAGCTCTCCACCTCGGCGCGGCTGGCTTCTTCGCCGACAGCGCGGATGCTCAGACCGACCTTCTTCTCTTCCTGGTTCATCTTGACGATCTTGAACTCGTGCTCGCCGCCGACTTCCAGCGTGATCTGCTTGCCGGTCTCGTCGACAGCCTCGGAGACATGGCACAGACCTTCGACACCCTCAGCGATCTCAACGAAGGCTCCGAACTGCGCCGTGCGCAGAACCTTGCCCTTGATGACGTCGCCAACGCGATGCTGGTCGAAGAACGTATCCCACACATCCGGCTGCAGCTGCTTGATGCCCAGCGACAGGCGGCGGTTCTCAGGCTCTACGCCGAGCACTACAGCCTTGACCTTCTCGCCCTTCTTCAGGACTTCGGAGGGGTGCTTGATGCGCTTGGTCCAGCTCAGGTTCGAGACGTGCACCAGGCCATCGATACCGTCCTCGATCTCGATGAAAGCGCCGAAATCGGTGAGGTTGCGAACGCGACCTTCGACGATGGCGCCCGTGGGGTACTTGTTCTCGAGCTGCTCCCAGGGATTGTCCTGGAGCTGCTTCATGCCCAGCGAGATGCGGCGGTCGTTCGGGTTCACCGCGAGGATGATCGTGTCGACCTCATCGCCCGGCTTCACCATCTTCGAGGGGTGCTTCATCCGCTTGGACCAGGTCATTTCGCTGACGTGGACCAGGCCTTCGATGCCCTGCTCGAGCTCAACGAACGCACCGTAGTCGGTCACCGACAGGATGCGGCCGCGAACCTGCGCGCCGATCGGGTAACGCTCGGAGGCGTCCAGCCACGGATCAGGCGTCAGCTGCTTGAAGCCGAGGGAGACACGCTGCTTCTCCTTGTCGAACTTCAGCACCTTCACCTGGATCTCATCGCCAACGTTGACCAGGTCGCGCGGATGCGTCAGGCGGCCCCAGCTCATGTCGGTGATGTGCAGCAGGCCGTCCAGCCCGCCCATGTCGACGAACGCGCCGTAGTCGGTCAGGTTCTTCACGACACCCGTGAACACCGAACCCTCTTCGAGAGAGGACAGCGTGACGTCCTTCTTGGCGTTCTGCTCTTCCTCGAGAATCTCCTTGCGGGAGATCACGACGTTGCCGCGCTTCTTGTTCAGCTTGATGACGCGGACTTCGAGCTCCTGGCCAATGTACGCATCCAGGTTGCGCACCGGACGGATCTCCACCTGGGATCCAGGCAGGAACGCCTTGATGCCGATGTCGACCGTCAGGCCGCCCTTGACGCGGGCCAGAACCATACCCTTGACCGGAACCTTGGTGTTCGAAGCCTCTTCGAGCTTGTCCCACACCTTGTGGCGCAGGGCCTTCTCGTAGCTCGCGATGTAGCCACCGTTCTCGGTGTCCTCGCGCTCGACAACGACCTCAATGGACTCGCCTACGGCCACCTTCGGCGCGCCCGTGTGATCCAGCACCTGCTCCAGGGGGATCAGGCCTTCGCTCTTGAGACCGATGTCGATCACCACATGCTTGTCGGTGATCTTGACGACGGTTCCGGTGACGACTGCTTCGTCGCTGGTCAATGCCTGAGCTGCATCCTTTTCGGCTGCCTGCTCACGGTCAAAGCTCTCCAGCGCCTTGGCAAAATCCTCGGCGTCGTACTCGGGCTCTGCAGCTTCCACCGGTTCGGCGGACGCAGTGACCTGCGGGACGGTTGTGGGCTGCTCAGCGGCAGCGGAAAGCTGCTCACCTGCGGTCGGGGTGGTGGCCGTCGTGTCGGCGGTCGTCTCAGGAGTTTCGGGCGTGGTTTCGAGTGTGGTGTTCAGGGCTATACTCTCGTGGTTGGATATCTGGTCGGTCTCGGCCATCGGTCAAACGACTCCGGACCCAGTGGCTCCGGCTCTCCGCTGCAGGTACTGCACGCATTTTCGGCGGCACAACATCTCGCCTTCAAAGGGAAGGCTAGCTGTCAGGTCGAAGATGTCAGCGGGAGCGAGAATTGAAGCCTTGGAAGAACCGCCTGCGACTGGGTCCCGCACACAGGGGGTCAAATACAGTGTAGCAGCCGCCACAAGCCCGGTCAACGCAACCTGCAAACGGGAACAACGACAACGAGGCCTTCACGCTAAATAGACGCGGCCACCTATCTTCTGGCTTCTGGAAAGCGTGCGAAAACCGGCATGACGCGAGAAGAAAGTTTCGTTCCCGTCCATTGCCTCGTCGACCCGCTGAAAACCCGCTGCCCGCCTTGACGCCTCATCCTATCCATCGTCCATACTGCGCAGCCCCACCTATACTGTTGCGAGATGGATCACCTCTGGACTCCATGGCGCTACAACTACGTCGCCGGCGGCGAGAAGACCGACCCCCGCCGCGGCGTTCCGCCCCAGCTGCGCGCCTGGTCCGGAGACAAGCAATGCGTCTTCTGCAACATGCTGGGCGCGGTCGCGTGGGCCGTCGAGCGGGGAATGGATCCCCTGGAAGCCGACCGGACCGCCAACATCCTGGAGCGTGGCCCGTCCTGCTACCTCGTGCTCAATGCCTATCCCTACAACAGCGGCCACGTCATGGCCGTCCCCTATACCCACCTGTCGTCACTTGCGGGATTGGAGTTGGCTACCGCCGACGAGCTGACAAGAATGCTGCGCCGCGCCGAAACCGCTATCCGTCAGGCTTATAAGCCTCACGCCCTCAACATGGGGCTCAATCTGGGCGAAGCCGCCGGCGCCGGCGTCGTCGATCATCTCCACTGGCACGTCGTCCCGCGCTGGAACGGCGACACCAACTACATGAGCGTGCTCGCCGAGACTCGTGTCCTGCCTGAGTTGATCGACCAGGCCTGGACCAAGCTCCGCGAGGCGTTAGCGACGATCCCGCAGGAAATCTAACCCTCGGTGTTGCTCCCATCCTGAAATGTCAGGAGCACGGGCGTTTCATGAGCCGGAAATTTTGTTGTTTCTGATCCAAATTGGCTCTGTCCGTCAAAATTCTCCATGTCTTCGCACAAAAATCGGGCAACGGGGAGCACTTTGGCCTCATCGTATTGTTGTACGGCGCACCCCGCGCATTCCCGGACTTCGGATCCTCGAGGTCTCTAGCCTCGCATCTACGGCCCCTCTGGGTGAGCCGCAGCAAGCGGTCTAAGGCAGCAAGCAGCTTCAATCTTGACCCCACTCCTCGCGCCTTCAGCGCGCAAACCACTGGTGTCTCAGCAAGAGCTTCATGGTTCGGAGACATAGAAATGCAAGGAACGATGCCTCTGTTTCGTAACAACGTACCCACCAGCCTGCAGGAATCGACCGTTGAGTCGATGAGCTGGCGCCGGTCGGGACATGGCTCCAGCGCCACGCCGCAGCGGCCGGAGGATATGCGCCTCCGCCAGCCGCAGGATGGCGCCACTGAAGCCTCCGCCTCGCGCGTGGCATCGCTGCGCAGCTCCACTCCGGGACTCACGGGCGAGCCGGAAGATGCTCGCCTCACCGGTGGCACCCGCTCGCTCATGCGGCGCGTCCTCGGCCTCAACGTCATGGCTCCGGCCGTCCCGGTCCCAGCTCAGAAGCGCGGCGCACGCGCCATCAAGGTCGCTCAGACCCAGGTAGCTTAGCCGCACGCGGCGGATCAGGCGCGCCTGACACAATCCAGCTTGATTCAAAAAGAATGGCGGCCCACGGGCCGCCATTCTTTTTGCTTCCAAATATCTTCCTGGCTAAAGCTCGGCGTGCTCCGCGAAGACCGCGGCACCGACAATCCGCGTTCCCTGGTCCTCCGCGACGATCTCGATCGAATAGCTCTGCAGCGAACTCATCTTCACCATCTGGTGCAGGTAGTCCCGCAGCATCGGCAGATCCACAAATCGCACGTTGTAGCCGGAGAGATAAAACTTGCCCGCCCCCGCAAAGTGGATCGAGCTCGCGGTAGCCGCCGCCAGCGCCTTGTGCCACAGCTGCTTGAACTCCACGCAGCGCACATCCGTGCGCTTGTTGGCAGCCTCGAAGACCTCTTCCGGCTCCATGTCCAGGAACCTCAGCCGCATCGCGCGATGCCCCATGATGCCTTCCAGGTGACCCCGCCCGCCGCAGCCGCAGTAGTTCTCCTTGTCGTCCAGCGTGACCACGCTGTGCCCGCCCTCCATCACCTCGCCGGTGAAGGGGTACATCCCAAAGCCGATGCCAGTGCCCAGCGTCCACACCCGAATGCAGCTATCCAGCTTGCCATGCTGCGAGGCCAGCCCCGCCGCGATCGCATCCGCATCGTTCGAGGGCACCACCGGCACCTCGATGCCGAGCTTCGCCAGCCCTGCCATCACTACCTCGCGGAACCGTGCGCCCTTCAGCTGCGGAAGGTTCGGAGCCTCTTCCACCACCCCGTTGTGCACGTAGCCCGGCAGCGAAATCCCTACCGCCTTCAGCTCCTTCTCGCGGCCTGCCATCACTTTGGCCACCAGCTCGCAGATAGAGCTCGCCAACTGGTCCGCAGGCATCTCGATCAGTGGGGCATCGTCTTCCTCGTCTCCCGGACGCCGCTCCGGAAACGCCACCAGCGGGCCCTCCAGCGCGTGGTCCGTCACCACGCCGGCATACAGGCGCTCCGCGACCGTGACGCCGACAATCGTCACCGCAGTGCGCTGTTCCTCGTTGGGGGGGACTTCGCTCATCGTCAAATCCTCTCGTCGAACTCAAGTGCGCCATGGGCGGCGCGGCTAGGTGACGGTAGCTGTTGAAGCGACGGATCGTCAATCGCCGCCGCGAAGCCTAATCCAGCTTCGAGACGCGATTGAGCCCGTTGAAGGCGGCCACCTTGTAACACTCCGCCAGCGTCGGGTAGTTGAACACCGTATCCACGAAGTACTCCAGCTTGCCGCCCAGCGCCATCACCGCCTGGCCAATGTGCAGCAGCTCGCTGGCGCCTTCACCGATGATGTGCACCCCCAGCAGCGCGTGCGTCTCACGGTGGAAGATGATCTTCAGCCGGCCGGTGGTATCGCCGCGAATCTGCCCACGCGCAATCTCTCGGTAGTACGCCAGGCCCACCTCGTACGGCGCATCCTCGTCGGTCAGCTGCTCCTCGGTCTTGCCGATGAAGCTGATCTCCGGAATCGTATAGATCCCATAGGGATAAAAGCTCGGGTTGGAGACGATGGTGACGTCTCCGAACGACCGCGCCGCTGCAATGCGGCCCTGCTCCATCGACACCGACGCCAGCGACGGAAATCCGATCACATCGCCCGCGGCAAAGATGTTCGGACACTTGGTGCGGAAGTCCTTGTCCACCGGGATGCGGCCGCGTTTGTCCGCCTCCACGCCCACCGAGCCGAGGTTCAGCTCATCCACGTTGCCCTGGCGGCCCACCGCGTAGAGCAGCACATCGCCGGAGAGCTTCTTCTTGGACTCCAGGTTCGCCACCACCATGCCGTCGGCGTTCTCTTCCACCGAGTCCAGGCCTTCGTTCAGGCGCATGGTCACACGCGCATCGCGCAGGTGGTAGCTCAGTGCTTCGACGATCTCCTGGTCCGCAAATTCCAGCAGTCGGGGCCGCCGCTCGATCAGCGTCACCCGCACGCCCAGCGCCGCGAACATGCAACAGTACTCCACGCCGATCACGCCGCCGCCAACGATAATCATCGTCTTCGGCAGCTCCTTCAGGTTCAGCACCAGGTCGCTGTTCACGATCGTCGTGCCGTTGATCGGCACCTTGTCCGAAGTCGCCGGCTTGGTGCCCGTGGCGATGAGCACGTTCGTAGCCTCATACACCGTGGCCCCGCGCGAGTTCGTCACCTTCACGTGCGTAGGGTCTTCAAAGCTTGCGGTGCCCACCAGCATCTCGATGTTGTTGCGCGAGAGCTGCGCCTCCGTCACATCGACCTCGGTCTTGATCACGTGCTGCACACGGAAGGCGAGGTCCGCCATCGTGATGCGTTCCTTCACGCGATAGTTCATCCCGTAGATCGACTTGTAGTTGTAGCCCGAGAGGTGCAGCACGGCCTCGCGCATGGTCTTTGAGGGAATCGTGCCGGTGTTGATGCACGCTCCTCCCACCACCTCGCGCGACTCCACCAGGGCGACGCGCTTGCCCAACTTCGCGGCAAAAATCGCCGCACGCTGTCCGGCAGGGCCGGATCCGATCACGATGAGGTCGTAGGCTACAGGCATACGTTCGGTGGGATATCTCCTGGGTAAATTCCTGAAAGCACTTCGGGCCGGGGTCCGGTTCCCCACAGGCGCTCGAAAGCCTTCACGAAGAAGGAGCGAGAAAGCCTGGCACTCAATCCTCATCATAGAACGTCACTGCTTCAGTACCATGAAGGACCGGGCATGAGCGTTCTCGACATCACAGCGGAATCAGGTTCTTTCGCGCTATCAGCTTGTATGCGCTGCGCCATCACGCCGGGCGATGGCGCCGCCCCGGCAGAGCTGGCTACGCGGGCCCGGCGCTGGGCCGTCGCCGGCATCGATCTCATCCAGCTTCGTGAGCCAACGCTCTCTGCAGGCGCACTTTATGATGCCGCGCGCGCCATGCTCGCCGCCATCGCCTCCCATCACGCCCCCACCAGGCTCCTCATCAACAGCCGCGCCGATGTCGCCGTCGCTGCCGAAGCCCACGGCGTTCACCTCACCTCACGCCCCGGCGAGCTCACCGCGGGACAGGTGCGCACGCTCTACGCTGCTGCAGGCCTGCCGAAGCCCATCGTCAGCATCTCCACGCACACACTCGAGGACGTCCGCCGCGCCCGCGACCAGCAAGTGGACCTCATCCTCTTCGGACCGGTCTTCGAGAAGCGCGTCCACGGTGAGCTGGTGCAAGAGGGAAGCGGTATAGATCTCCTGCGTGCGGCTTGCTCCGCTGCTGACGAGACTCCGGTCCTCGCCCTCGGAGGCGTGACAGCGGAAAATACGCCGGACTGTCTCGCCGCAGGCGCTGCCGGAATCGCCGCGATCCGCCTTTTTGCGTCGCTGAAGTAACGTTTGGCTCCGGGATCAGAGCCGGTCCCCCCGCTGCACCCTACGCCGCTTCCCACCGTCCAATACATGAGAAAATAGAGGCAGGGCCATGGTCATTCAACCGCAAGATCTCGTCGACGAACCGCTCGCGCTGGACGTCACCTTCGAACCAGGCGTCATCGACTACACGCCGGAGATCCGGCAGGTCGGCCCGCTCAAGCTCGACGGCCGCGCTGAGCTCATCGTCGAGCACCGCGGACCCAGGGAGTTCGTCGAGGACATCCGCCTCCGCGCTTCGGTCGCCGGCGACTTCGAGGCGCTCTGCGCCCGCTGCCTCGACCCCGTCGACCAGCGCGTTGAAGCCACCTTCGACCTCATCTTCCGCCCTGTCGGGGCCGATGCCGTCGCCGGCGAGCATTCTATTACCGAAGACGAGACGGAAATCGGTTATTATGAAACCAGCGGCCTGTTGCTGGAGGACGCCGTACGGGAACAGGTGCTCCTTGCCCTGCCCGGACGGATGCTCTGCCAGCAGGACTGCCAGGGACTGTGTCCGCAGTGCGGCGCGAACCGCAACCGCACCAACTGCGATTGCGTGCAGCCTGCAGTGGACAGCCGGTGGAAGGCGCTTGCCGATCTCGCCGCGCCCAAAGCCTGACTCCCTGAGCCATACCTGCTGCGAGCCCCAAAGGCCCGCCAGAATTTTCGATGTTTGAGCCCTGGGATGGATGTGGCCGGATTTCAAGGTCCCAGCCCATTGCTCGAGAGGACCTGAAATGCCTAATCCGAAACGGCGTCATTCCAAGCAGCGCACCGCCAAGCGCCGCAGCCACGACTTCCTCACCGTCACCGGCACCAGCCAGTGCCCCAACTGCGGCGAAAAGAAGCTCCCCCACCGCATCTGCAAGAAGTGCAAGGTCTACGGCAAGAGCACCTACGGCGTAGCCAAGGAAGCAGCTTAAGCTGCTGACCGCGCTGCCTTCCGGCGGCGCATCCCTTTGCATTCCAGGGCCCTCGCTAGTAACCACAGCCGGGCCCGTTCTGTCAGAGTCCCAACGCTCCAACCGATACGAGACTGCGCAGCGCATCCATGCCGATCGACATCGTCCTTGATGCCATGGGGTCGGACAAAGCGCCCGATCCTGAGATTCGTGGCGCTATTCTAGCCGCTCGGACGCTGGATGTCCGTGTCCACCTCGTTGGGCCGGAAGAGATCCTGCGTCCAAAATTGCGTGAGGCCCTCCGTGGCTATCGCCGCCAGGACCGTCCCGCCGTCTTCCTCGTTCAGGCCAGCGAATGGATCACCATGGAGGACAAGGCCGCCCAGGCCGTTCGCTCCAAGCGTGACTCCTCCATGCGCGTCGGCCTGAAGATGGTGCGCGAAGGCCGCGCGGCAGGCTTCGTCACCGCCGGTAACACCGGCGCCGCCATGGCCACAGCCAAGATGGTCCTCGGCTCGCTCGGGGGCGTCGATCGCCCTGCCTTGGCAACGGTCTTCCCGACATCCACCGGCTCGCCCACCCTCGTCCTCGACGTGGGCGCCAACTCCGACTGCGATCCCGAAAATCTCGTCCAGTTCGCCATCATGGGCGACCGCTTCGCGCGCGATGTCCTGCACATCTCCAATCCCCGCGTTGGCCTGCTCTCCATCGGCGAAGAGGACTCCAAGGGCAACGCCCTCACCAAGGACACGCTCCCGCTGCTGCGCGAAACCAAGCTGAACTTCATCGGCAACGTCGAAGGGCGCGATCTCTTCAACGGTCGCGTCGACGTCGTCGTGTGCGATGGCTTTGTCGGCAACGTAGCGCTGAAGACTGCTGAAGGCCTCGCCAAGCTCGTCAACACCAGCCTCCGCGAGAGCCTCAAGTCGACCGTTACCTCCACGGTGGGAGCCTTGCTTTCGCAGAAGGCCTTCGCGGCCTTCAAGAAGCGCCTCGACTACACCGAATACGGCGGCGCGCCGCTGCTGGGTCTGCGCGGCGCGGCCATCGTCGGCCACGGCAGCTCCAACGATCGTGCCATCATGAATGGAATCCGCGTCGCCGCCGAGTTTGCCAGTGCGAACGTCGGCGCCAGCATTGAAGCAGCTCTCGCCAATCGCTAAGGGAGTCGGCACAGTTCTGCTTTGAAAGGGCGGGGCTTCAGCCCCGCCACAAGCAATCCGGAGACACACAGGGCTTTAGCCCCTGAGGGACAAGGACGCCTTTCCCGACGCATGGCATTCTGAGAATTCGATAGCAAGGAGCCCATTGATGGACACGCAGAAGTTTCTCGATCCGCCCCCACCTGCCACACGCGACAAGGCTGCCTTTGAGCTCCTGCGCGTCTGGGTGGCCGAGCAGGGACAGCACGTCAGCCTGCGCTCCGGCGTATGGGAAGACCCCTTTGCGTGGGGCATTGTGCTTGCAGATCTCGCGCGCCATATCGTCAACGCGGAAGCCATCGCTCGCAAGGACGTCGATCGCGAAGCCTTCCTCGATCGCATCCTCGAAGGCTTCAACGCCGAGATCGAGTCGCCCACGGATGAGCCCGAAGGCGAGATCCAGTAGAGCGTTATAGGTGGGACGTCCTGCGTGGTACGCGCGAGACGGTCTTACGTAGAACGCACAACGTAGAACGTATCACGAGATCTACATCACTCTCGCAACGCGCTCCAGCTCGGCCTGCATGGTCTCCGGCGTAGCGTGGTGCAACTCCAGGCTGGTCGCAATCTTGCGAGCCTCCTGCGAACAAACTCCATAGCCTCGCCCCGAGAGAAAGTTCGATACGATCTCCGCTGCCTGAAATGAATCCACGCTGCTCTGTAGTAACTCAGTGCGCAGAGTCATCAGGTCGGAGTGCGTGAACTTCTCCACGTGAGAACGGTCGTCGCGTGCCTGGGAATCCTTCATGGTGTCTTTCACGGCCAACCTCCGGGAGTGCTTTGCTTCCGATTTGTGCTGCGGTGACACCAATTTCTGATCCCACAAACCGCCTTGTTCTGCAGCGCGGCGTCTCTGGTTAGAACACATCGCCTCCTAAGGGGTTGCAGCGAGATTCTAGGAAGTAACGGGCAACCCCGCAGCGTTGCAGTCCCAGCGAAAGCGCGTTTGCTGCGCCGTCGCGATATCCTTTCTCTATGACGTCTGTGGTGGAAACAGTGGCTTCGGTGAGTCCGCGTGTACTCGATGGTGTGGCGATTGCCTCGGTGATCAAGCAGGAGGTCGCGCGCGACGCGGCCATCGCGAAGGACAAGGGCTACACGCCCGGCCTCGCCGTAATCCTGGTCGGTGAGGTCGCCGCCTCGCAGATCTACGTACGCAGCAAGATCAAGGCTTGCAGTGAGCTCGGCCTCTACTCCGAGATGCACACGCCCCCCGCCAGCGTGACTACCGAAGAACTCCTCGACCTCGTCTCCCAGCTCAATCAGCGCGATGAGATCGACGGCATCCTCATCCAGCTTCCGCTGCCCGCGCACGTCGATACCTCGAAGCTGCTCGAAGCGGTAGACCCACGCAAGGACGTCGATGGCTTCCACCCCATCAACGCCGGGCGCCTGCTTAGCGGCGCTCCCATGAGCGAAGTCCTCGCGCCCTGCACGCCCGCGGGCATCATGGAGGTCCTCGAGCGCAGCGGCATTCCCGTTGCGGGACAGCGTGCCGTGGTCCTCGGTCGCTCCAACATCGTTGGCAAGCCCATCGCCTCGATGCTCATCAACGCCTCGGCGACCGTGACCGTCTGCCACTCGAAGACGAAGAACATCGCCGACTACACGCGCGAGGCCGACATCCTGGTCGCCGCCATCGGCCGCGCTGGCTTCGTCACCGCCGATATGGTGCGTCCCGGCGCCACCATCATCGATGTCGGCATCAATCGCATCACCGGCGAAGCCGAGTTCGAGAAGTTCTTCTCCGCAGACCAGGCGCGCCGCGAAGGCTTTATCAAGCGCGGCTCCACGATCATCGGTGACGTCGATCCCGCCGCCTTCGCGCTGAGCTCCGCGTACACCCCGGTCCCAGGCGGCGTCGGCGCACTCACCATCGCCATGCTCATGGCCAACACCGTAAAGGCTGCGGCCATGCGCCGCGCCTAGATTGCGACCGCTCCAATGCTACGTGTTGGACTGACCGGAGATCTCGGCAGCGGCAAGTCCACCGTGGCGCGAATGCTCGCGCAGCGCGGCGCGATCGTGCTCTCCTCCGACGAGATGGGCCGCGCCATGATGCAGCCCGGTCAGGCTGTCTACAACGAGATCGTCGCTCGCTTCGGGCTTTCGGTCGTGCAGGCGGATGGCTCGCTGGATCGCCGCGAACTCGCCCGCCTCGCCTTCGATCCCACAAGCCCCAGAGTCGAAGAACTCAACGCCATCGTGCATCCCGCCGTCATCGGCGAGCAGGCCCGTCTCATCGATGACCTGCGACGCACGCAGCCCCACGCCATCGTCGTCATCGAATCCGCACTGATCTTTTCTGCAAGAGACGGCGTCACACCCTGGCATGATCGCTTCGACGCCATCGTGCTCGTGACCGCACCCGAAGAGGTGAAGATCGCCCGCTTCGTCGACCGCTCCGCGGCTGGCCAGGCGCTGTCTCCCGAACAGCGCCGTGCCCTGGAAGCCGACGCTCGCGCCCGTCTCGGCAAGCAATCCATCACTCCCGAACAGGCCGCGGATTGCATCGTCCTCGAGAACAACGGCGACCTCACCTCTCTGACTGCGGAAGTCGATCGTCTCTGGGAAACGCTACAATCGCTCGCACAGAGGGGTTCTGCTGAGCCATGAGCCACGAGGATCTCAGCAATGAGGACCTCGTCGCTCGATAGCTCAAAGCTCGTGGCTGAACAGAAATCCCTAAATCGCTCGTACCGCGGAGAATCCTTGCGAGATTATCGATACCTCGACGCCTGGCATAAGTCCCACGCACTTACGCTGCAGGTCTATCGCATTACGGAGAGCTTCCCAAAGTCAGAGGCCTTCGGTCTGTCCGCCTCCATGCGCCGCTGGGCTACGAACATGACGATGAAGATCGCTGAAGGTTGTGGTCGCGATACCTCTGCTGAATACGCAACATGCCTCCGCCAGTCCCGTGGCCTTTCGGTAGAACTCGAGTACCAGCTCCTCCTCGCCCGCGATCTTGCCTTCCTGCCCGAAGGCTCTTACGATCCCATGCAAACGGACCTCGTAGAAGTTCGCAAGATGCTTACCGGCCTGATCCGCTCGCAGGCAGTTTGATATCCTCAAGGAGAATTGGAGACGCTATGACGACTGAGGTTTTGCAGCAGCTGGACTATAAGGTCGCGGACATCTCGCTCGCCGAGTGGGGCCGCAAGGAACTGACGATTGCCGAGGCGGAGATGCCCGGCCTGATGGCCATCCGCGCCAAGTATGCTCCGCTGCAGCCGCTCAAGGGCGTGCGCATCACGGGCTCGCTGCACATGACCATCCAGACCGGCGTGCTCATCGAGACCCTGACGGCTCTCGGCGCCACCGTCCGCTGGGCTTCGTGCAACATCTTCTCCACCCAGGATCACGCTGCCGCGGCCATTGCCGCTTCCGGCGTTCCGGTCTTCGCCTGGAAGGGCGAGAGCCTCGAGGAGTACTGGTGGTGCACCGATCAGGCGCTGCGTCACGAAGGCGGTCTTGGGCCCCAGCTCGTGGTGGACGACGGTGGCGACGTGACACTCCTCATCCACAAGGGCTATGAGCTCGAAAACGGCGAGCGCGAGTGGGTTGACGCCTATGCGAACTCCGCGGAAGAAGCCGTCATCAAGAAGCTTCTGCTCAGCATCCACGCCGAGAACCCCCAGCGCTGGCACACCGTCGTCAAGGACTGGCGCGGCGTCTCCGAGGAGACCACCACCGGCGTCCATCGCCTCTACAAGATGATGGAGCAGGGCAAGCTGCTCGTCCCCGCCATCAACGTCAACGACTCCGTCACCAAGTCGAAGTTCGATAACCTCTACGGTTGCCGCGAGTCCCTCGTCGACGGCATCAAGCGCGCCACCGACGTCATGATCGCCGGCAAGGTTGCCGTGGTCTGCGGCTATGGCGATGTCGGCAAGGGCTCGGCGAAGTCGCTGCGTGGCCTCGGCGCCCGCGTCATCGTGACGGAGATCGATCCCATCAACGCGCTGCAGGCCGCCATGGAAGGCTATGAGGTCACGACCATCGAGGAGACGCTCGGCACTGGCGACATCTACGTCACCACCACCGGCAACCTCGACATCATCACCCTCGAGCACATGCGTCAGATGAAGGATCAGGCCATCGTCTGCAACATCGGCCACTTCGATAACGAGATCCAGATGGCCGAGCTCGAGTCGTCGGATGCGGTTCGCCTCAACATCAAGCCGCAGGTCGATCAGTACACCTTCCCCGGTGGCCCGTCGATCTTCCTCCTCGCGGAGGGCCGCCTTGTGAACCTCGGTTGCGCCACTGGCCATCCGAGCTTCGTGATGTCCAACAGCTTCTCCAACCAGACGCTCGCGCAGCTCGACCTCTGGGCCAACAAGGATACCTACAAGGTCGGCGTCTACGTCCTGCCCAAGAAGCTCGACGAAGAGGTCGCCCGCCTGCACCTCGAGAAGATCGGCGTGAAGCTCACGACGCTCTCGAAGAAGCAGGCTGACTACCTCGGCGTGCCGGTCGAAGGACCGTACAAACCGGACCACTACCGCTACTAAGCGGGTAGAGGTCAGTGCGTAGAGAGTAGAGATCAGCAACGAGAAAGGCCGCCAATCGATTGGCGGCCTTTTCTTTTCTTCACTGCTCTCTACTCATTGATCACGACTCACTTTGTTGCGATGTTCTAACGGATTCGAAAGGATCTACGCGCTCGGCGAGTCGTAATCCACGGCCACATACGCCGCCACGCCTGGCGTGCTCGTGCCGTTGGGCGCGTCCATGATCACCACAGTCCGCACGGAACCGCCGTTGTAGCCCAGCTCCGGTCCGGTCAACAGCGTAGTCGTCGTCGAGGTCGGCACGGTACCTGTGGGTACCACGACAATGGCATACGTCCCCGATGGCAGGTTCACGTAGCCGGAGTTCGTGCCGAACGTCATCGCTGTGAAGTTCGAGATCAGCGACGTACCCGCCAGCTTGCCCGCCGACGAAACCAGGTACACATCCACGCCGCTCACCTTGGTCGCCTCGTCCAGAATGCGCACCGAGATGTTGCCGCTCGGCGCAGCCGTCGTCTGGTCGGTCAGGATCGTCTCCTGCAGCGTCGCCAGGCTTCCGCCCAGCACGACGGTGTACTGCTTGCCTGCGGCCATGCCCTGGCTTGCGGTAGCCAGCGGCGTTTTGCTGCCCGCGGTATCGGCCGTCACTGTATAGGCAGCCGGGTTCACCGGAACGTAAGAGGTCCCCTGATCGAAGCCCACGTTGTACGCAAGCGCCGCGGCATTGGCATAGAAATCGATACCCGGAGCGTTCTGCGAGGCCTGGATGAAGCGCACCTGCGCATAGTTGCCGAAGCCAACATCCACGACCTGGCAGCCCGAGAGTGTCAGCAGGACAGCCAGGCCCGCGCCAACGCGCACGAGCTGTTGCGGAGAAGCAAGTTGGCGAAACGTCAGGCGGCGCATAGAGGTCAAGGGCCCGGCTCGGTCTACTCGGTGCACTCGGACAAAGAAGACGGGCTGGCTCCAATGTAACCCTATCGCGCCCTGTGCAGCAGCAAAATGGCACAGCCGGGGGAGTGCCGAGGGGATCACCCCCTGCTGCCGCAGCCCAGCACCGCGGTGCGCTCGCTCCCGGCCCTTTAGCCCGAGAGAAAAATCAGCCCTGCAGGGAGCCTTCAGCGAAGGCATCAACCTGCAGGGCTAGCTCTTGTTTGCTGCTGTATTCACCCTACCCCCGCAAGCTGGTATCGAAAGGCCAGCGAACCCCCGAAACCCTGTATCTTTCGATGGAATTCGCATCACTGTGCGTTTTGTAAACATGACGGACGCTTCATCTCTGCTGCGCGCTCGTGGCCTTGGAGCTCGCGGCTGCCGCTCCGATAGCGGACGCCGTCGCGCGATGCGCCACGATCAGCCCACGGATCCGCGCATACTCCTCCGCCGGCAGGATGCCCCGCCGCACCAGCTGATTCTTCGCGTGGTACGGCCGACCCGCGATCACGCGCCGGGAATAGATCGCTCCCATACCGGGGAGGGAATTGAGCTGTTCCACCGTCGCGGTGTTCAGGTCCAACAGGTTGCCGCTAGGGGATGAGCTGCGCGCCGCTGCAGGCCGGGGCGTCTGCGGAGGAAGATAGTACCCCGGAGCCCGCATCACCTGCGCCCACACGGGTGCAGGGGAAGTGAGAACCGCCAGCATCATCGCAGCCCAGGCAAGCGCCGGGAGAGCGCTGCGAACTGGAAGTCCCGGAAGCGGCATGGCGTAAAGAAGCGGCATGGCGTAAAGCTCCATATGCGGTGTGCCGTGTCCGGGCCAGCATACTCCCCGTCACGTCGTAACGTCAGGCGCAGGGACGACAGGAACGGCAGGGCACGGTTTCAACCGTGCCAAGACAATGCGCTGGAAACAGGGTTTCAGCCCCTGAGGTACTCTGTAGGGCACGCAAACCCGGAGCTTCCATGCGCACCCTTCGCCCCTTCGCCGCATCCCTTCTGCTTGCACCGTTCTTGACTCCCTTTTCGTCGGCGCAGACGTCCACCGTCCCGTCCGGAACCCTCCACCCGCATCTGGCATCTGGCCCCATGCCCGGAATGCCTTTTACGAAGGCCAACCCGATCTATCCCGAAGAGGCGCGTGCCAGACACATCAGTGGAACGGTAAAACTCCGCGTCTCGGTCGGCATTGATGGAGGTGTCAAGGAGGTGAGGCCCCTCACTGGACCTCCCATCTTGATTCCCGCTTCTGAGGAGGCGGTCCGCCAATGGCGATATGTACCCTACCGGGTAGGCGGTGAACCGGTCGCGATGGATCTTACCGTCACGCTGAACTTCCGCGCGAACGGTGAGGAATTACCACCTGCACCTTCCCAGCCAGATCAACCGACCGTGCTGCATGTTCCCGGCTTCGTGATGGCGGCGCAACCTGTGCACCGAGTACAGCCCGTATTTCCAGGACATGGATATGTGTCCGGTTCCGTAGTGATGAGCGCGGTCATCACCCGGGACGGGACAGTCTCCGACCTGCACGTGATCAGCGGACCCCCAACGCTGCAGGGCCCTGTCATGGACGCCGTTCGGCGGTGGACCTACAAGCCGTATTTGCTCAACGGCGAGCCGGTCGAGATCGAGACCACCATCATGCTCAGGGTCGAAATCAACGGGCCATCAGTCGCGGCACGTTAGCCTAGCCACAAGCTAGACCAGCAACGACTCCGGCAGCTTGCCCATCCCCTGCTCGATCCGCAGCACCCGCCCATCGCGGATATGCAGGATGCGGTCCGCAATCTGCGCGGCCTCGGGGTTATGCGTAATCATCAGGACCGTCTGGTTCAGCTCGCGGCTGCTCTCCCGTAGCATGGACAGCACAGCATTCGAGTTCACCGTGTCGAGGTTGCCGGTCGGCTCGTCCGCCAGCACGATCGCCGGCCGCGTAATCAGCGCGCGGGCAATGGCCACACGCTGCTGCTCGCCGCCGGAAAGCTCATTGGGCCGATGGTCCAGCCTGCCGTCGATGTTCAGCATCTCTGAGAGCTGCCGCAGCAGCCCCTCGTCGAACGCCCTGCCGCTCTCTCCAATGTCATGCGCCAGCTCGATGTTGGCCCGCGCCGAGATCGTCGGCAGCAGATTGAAGCGCTGGAAGACGAACCCGATATGAGCCTTCCGCAGCTTCGTCCGCTCCGCATCCGACAGCCGCGAAAAATCCCGCCCCTGGATACTGAGCGTGCCCGATGTCGGCGACGTCAGTCCGCCCAGGATGTAGAACAGCGTCGACTTGCCCGACCCCGAAGGCCCGACGATCGACACAAACTCGCCCGCCTCCACATCGAAGGTCACATCGCGGAGGGCCGGGACTTCCAGCTTGCCCGAACGGTACGTCTTTCCAAGGTGCTGCGCAGAGATAATCGGCACGAGGCCTAGTGTATCGCGGGGCATGACCCACGCGACGAGGTTGACGCGCTCCTGATCCGGGTGCCCCCTATCTCGAAGAGAGGTGGGCTTCCAGCAACCCACATCGTTTACCCTGTACCCACTTCCATGGCCTCCGAACCCCTTCGCCTGCTCATGCCGGGCCTCGCCCTGGCTCTTGTCCTCACCGCCACTCCGGCCCCAGCCCAGACGCAGGTTCCCGACGCTCCGCTGCCGTCCGCGCCCTCGGCTCCCGCCGCGGCAGCTCCAGCATCCGCAAAACCCAGCTTCGCGCTGCCCTCGCCCACCTACCAGCCGCCCCCGCCGGACGAGCCCGCCACGCCTGCACCCAAACCGAAGGACCCCGAGGTCTGTGGCGCGCCTCCGCGCGGCGTGTACACCGAACAAAACCGTCACTTCCCAGATAGCCTGCGCGGCCAGGTCTCTGCCTACTTCCAGGATGTCTCTACCCGCATCAACGGCCAGTGGGCCCACACCATGTCCGTGGGCCAGCGCAACGCCTGGGCCCACGGTAAGAGCCTCCGCGTACGCTTCGCCATACGGCCGGACGGTAGCCTGATCTACCCGGAGGTCACAGCCACCTCCGGCCACACCAACGACGATGAGCATGCGCTCGCCGCCATCAGCTCCTTCCACGCCTTTCCGCCGCTCCCCGCCGGCATCGACCACCCCGTGGTTTTCTGCATCACTTTCGCCTACAACATGGGCACCTTTGAGCCCGCGCTTCCTGAGTCCATCTACAAGAACGCGCAAAAGTAGCCGTAGAGCATCGTCTCTCGGCATACGCATGTCCCACGCTATCCGCTTCGTGGGTCATCAACTGATCAGGTGTCGGAGGTGGTTGAAGTTCACGGCCAGTCCTCCTAGCGCCAGAATCCTGTTGCTCAGTTGCCAGTCGGTAGTCAGGATAGTGGCACGGTCACTGAGGGAGATGAGACCCGAGTCCGTTAGTCTCAGACTGTTGAAGTGATCGGGCACGATCAATTCCGAGGCCTCGACGAAGATCTCATCCACGTTGCGGACGAAGTCTTTGTACGCGTCCATCAGCTCTGCTCTACGGTTCATCGGCGCCTGATCGACATGGTTACTTGCCTCCGCCAAAACGTGGGGCGTCGAAAGGAATCCGTGGAACTTCCGGACGAATGCGGTGAGCTCCTCACCATCTTCCGCCGTGAAGTTGGCAACGCGCTTGAATTCGAAAATGATGCCCGGATCTGCCTGCCAGGTTAGCCAGAGCAGCAACACTGAGGTATCAAGGAGCAACAGCCTTCTTTGTGGCTGGCCGGAGCTCACGCCCATGCGGTGACAAAGGCGTTTCTAGCGCCAAAGAGACTGCCGCTGGCGGAATCCAGCTTGATGGTCTTGTACTCACGCGGAGTGATGGCGGGCTTGCCATCTAAACCGAGCATCATATCGGGTGACAGGGAGTACGAGAAGGTCACTAGCCAGAATTTCGAGTCCTCCGATAGCTCGACGCCCTCTAGTTGGAGACTCGCACCGGCGGCAGACTCGAAGACCTCAGGGAGGTACGTCTGAGCCTTCCTGACGGCCTCTTTTACGTTTAGCATCGCTCAGCCCTCCTTTCCCAAACAGTATAATGACTCATGGGCGTGGCCCTCCCCTCGCGGAGTGGACGCACGCACTTCCCCCCTTTGCACCACCCGTTCCGGAGACAACCATCCCGTGAGTCATTCCGCGCAGCAAAGCAGCCGCCCGTCCGCCGTCATCCTAGGAGCCCAGTGGGGCGATGAGGGCAAGGGCAAGATCGTCGACGTCCTCAGCGAAAAGTTCGACATCGTCGCCCGCTACGCTGGCGGCCACAACGCCGGCCACACGGTCATCATTCATGGCCGCAAGTTCGTGCTGCAGCTCATCCCCTGCGGCGTGCTCCGCCCCGGCTGCACCGGCGTCATCGGCAACGGCGTCGTGCTGGACCCCATGGCCTTCCTCGGCGAGGTCAAGAAGCTCAAGGACGCCGGCCTCCCGGTCGACGGCCAGCTCTTCATCAGCTCCCGCGCCCAGGTCATCCTGCCCTACCACCGCATGATCGAGCTGGCCGCCGAGACCGCTCCCGGCCGCACTCCCATCGGCACCACCCGCCGAGGCATCGGCCCAGCGTATGAGGACAAGATCCACCGCAACGGCCTCCGCGTCGCCGACCTGCTCAACTCCTCGCTGCTGCGCACCCACATCAACAACGCCTGCCACGAGAAGAACACGATTGCCCATGCGTTGTTTGGCACTGAACCTTTAGACCCGCGCTCCATGTACGAGGAGTATGCCCGCGCCGCCGAGCTCATCGCTCCCTTCGTTACCGACACCGCGTACCTGCTCAACAACGCCCTCAACGAAGGCAAGAACGTCATGTTCGAGGGCGCCCAGGGCGCTCTGCTGGACATCGACCACGGAACGTATCCCTTCGTTACCAGCTCCAACTGCACCGCCGGCGGCGCGGTCACCGGCACCGGCGTCGGTCCCACCCGCATCGGCACCGTCATCGGCGTCACCAAGGCCTATGTCACCCGCGTTGGCGAAGGCCCGTTCCCGACGGAGATCAAGGACGAGAGTGGCGAGCTTCTCCGCGCTCGCGGGCAGGAGTACGGCGCCGTCACCGGACGTCCCCGCCGCTGCGGCTGGCTGGACATCCCGCTGCTGCGCTACTCCAACATGATCAACTCCACCGAGTGGCTTGTCGTCACCAAGATGGACGTCATGGACGAGTGCCCGGAGATCCCCGTCTGCGTCGGCTACAAGATCGACGGCAAGCTCACCGAAGAGGTTCCGGCCGATATGGTCGGCTTCCGCAAGATCGAGCCCGTCTACACCACCATGCCCGGCTGGTTGGAATCCACCGAAGGCATCACGGACTACGACAAGCTCCCGCAGAAGGCCAAGCAGTACCTCGCCTTCATCGAGAAGGAGTCCGGAGCCAAGATCGGTATGATCTCCACCGGCCCCGACCGCGTCCAGACCATCAACCTGCCAGGCTTCGCCGAACTGCTCGGCTAAAGCAAAGATTCGAAAGATGAGATACGAGATACGAGATGCGAGATGCGGCCCCCGCCGTGTCTCGCATCTTCGTTTTGGGAACGCGCCGACTGCCTGTCACCGTAGATTCACACTCCGGAGTCAGGCATTCCTCGCCTCTGGTATCTCGCCTCTCGTATCTTGAAACCTATGACTTCCTTCACCGTCCGCATGAAGTTCCGCCAGGAGGATCTGGCGGAGATCGCCGAAGTGCTGCGCCAGCTCACCGCCGCCTCGCGGCTGGAACCCGGCTGCGCCACCTACGTCCCGCACTTCGTCGAGTCCGAGCCGGACACCGTCGTGATCTACGAGCAGTACAACGACGAGGCCGCGGTGGAAGCCCATCGCCAGACGCCGCACTTCGCAAAATACGCCGTCGGCGGTCTTTACCAGAAGATGCTGGAGCGCCACGTCGAGACCCTGCACGCGGTTGCCTAGAGAGGTACCGCGTCGCGTGCGTACAGTCCCAAATCTGAACCGTCTATGGAGTAGACGGTGAAGCGCATCACAGCCGCGCCCGCAGTCTCCGCGCACGATCATGTGCGTTGGAAGGAATCGGGAGTCTCTCGCCAGTTGAGGACGTAGGTTCCGATTCCTGCATCACACTAGGCAGCGTCGCATATTGTTATCGAAATATGTTTTGACGCTGCTTCGAAGATCGGTCTAGTATCCAGTACGCATTTGGCCCGCCGCGACTCGCTCAAACCGACCCGGCGGACAGATCGCGAGCCGCGCATGCATCGCTTGTCTTTACTCCGCCGGGTCTCCGCTCTCCTTCTGGCCACACTCCTGGCCGCGCAACCTCTCGTCGCCCAGAAACATGCCAAGCGCCTGGCGCGCGAAGAGGTCTCGTCCCTTGACGGCCAGTGGCGCTCCGCCATCCTCGCCGATGACGCCGCCGCGATGGATCGCCTGCTCTCCGACGACTACCTCGGCATCACCGGCAGCGGCCAGGCTGTCACCAAGCTGCAGCAGCTGGATCGAATGCGCAACCGCTCCATAGCGCTCACCCGGCTGGAGCTCTCGGACGTCAAGGTGAAGCTGCTCGGCGCGGTCGCCATCGTTACCTCCATCGCCGACATCGACGGCACCATGGACATGAAGCCCATGCATGGCAGCTTTCGGTCCACACGCGTCTACCAGAAGCTTGCCAGCGGGTCTTGGAAGCTCACCAACTTCGAAGCCACCCGAGTCCGCAAGCAAAACAGCCAGGCTGAAATCCAGCCCGCCTCCGCCCAGGTGCGGTAGAAGCCATCAGCTTTTAGCTCTTGGCTTCTAGCTATAAGCTAACGGCTAATAGCTTTGCTCCACCTCACTTCTGGCAGCTGGGGCAGTACACCGTAGTCCGCCCACCCACCACGATCTTCTTCAGCCCCGCACCACAGTCCAGGCAAGCCTCTCCGGCGCGCCCATACACCTTGTGCTGCAGCTGGAAGAATCCCCGCACGCCATCCGCATCCACATAGTCCGACACCGACGATCCGCCCAGCTGGATCGCATGGGCCAGCACCTGCTGCAGCGCCGTATGCAGCCGCGCCAGCTCCGCGCGGGTCAGCTTACCTGCCGGACGCGTCGGCCGAATCCCAGCCCGGAACAGGCTCTCGTCCGCATAGATATTCCCCACGCCGTGCAGGATCGACTGGTTCAGCAGCGCTGCCTTGATGGCGAGCTTGCGCCCCTTGAAGAGCGTCGCGAACTCCTCCGCGCTGACCGTCGTCGGCTCCACGCCCGGGCCTGTATAGCCCTCTGCATCGGTCACCACCGAGAGCCGCCCGAAACGCCGCGCGTCGACAAACCGAACCTCGCGCCCATCTGCAAGCGAAAGCACGGCATGCGTGTGCGGCGGCAAAGCGACATCCGCTGACGACACCAGCAGCCGCCCCGTCATCCCAAGGTGCACGAGGAACAGACCCGCAGGCTTCCTGCGCCGCGTCAGGTCCATCACGATCGACTTGCCCACCCGCCGGATGTGCGCCAGCGTCGCGCCGGTCAGCGTCTCCACAATCTCACTCTCGGGAGACTTGAACGTCTGCGGCTTGCCGCTGGTCCACACCCGCACCACGCGCTGGCCCGCCACGCGCGCATGTACACCATTGGCTACGGTCTCGACTTCGGGAAGCTCAGGCACGTCCTCCAGCATAGCGACATGCGCGCCCGATAGAATAGCCGCCATGTCCGCAATCCAGCCCGACAACGCCATCGCCGACGCCTTCCTCGCCTACTCCGCCCGCCGCCTGCGCGAGCTCCAGACGGTCATCGCGAAGTGCTGCGACCGGCTCTCCAACGAGCAGATGCTCGCCCGCGCCGGGGAGTTCGACAACTCCGTCGCGAATCTTCTGCTGCATCTCTCCGGAAACATGCGCCAGTGGGTCATGCACGGCATCGCCGGCCATCCTGATGTCCGCACCCGCGATGCCGAGTTCTCGCTCGTCCCCACCGAGACGCCCGCGGAAGCTCGCGCGATCTTCGACGCCACCATCGCCGAGGCCGCCACGATCCTCGAAGCCGTCGATCCGGCCCGCCTGCTCATCGTCATCGACCCACAGCCCAACGGGACCTGGCGCAACCCCACCATCCTGCAGGCCATCTACAAGGTCGTCGGCCACGTCGATCACCACGCCGGGCAGATCGTGATGGCGACCAAGCGCCTCACGGCCTCGGACCTGGATCTTTCGATGCCCAGGGCGAAATCGCCCCGCTGAAGTTGGGGGAGAGGGAAGCTACGCAGCCGCCGACCGCGACGCCACCACCGGAAGGCTCAGGTCGTCTTCATCCAGGAAGCTGACCTCCATCCGGATGCCGATCAGCCGATGACCACCGCCTGCCGACGTGTTCTGGCGCAGCGTGCACAGCCCGGTTAGGTCGCGATGGCCAGCCCGCGTGAACTCGAGCCCCGAGGACACGATCGCGCAGTACAACTCCATCACGGAGCGAAGCTGCACCTCGAACCAGAACTCTACGCGTCCGCTGGGCAGAACCTGGCGATCCAGGATCCAGCCGCCGGTGGTGTTCACTGCGTCGAGCAGCGCGGGAAGCACCGCGCGGCGTTCCTCGTAGCTGAAGCAGCGGACCTCAATCGTGAGGGTGCCGGACGTCGCAGCGACGGGTCGCTCGTGTGGCTCGGGTTGGATCCTCGGAGTCATGGGCCCAACTATCGGCTCTGCGGGCGAAGCCGCCAAAGCTGTCTCAGGAACGCTGTCGCGCGGCATTAATGATCACCCTTTGGCGTCATATTGTCCCAGTTTGCTACACCTCCATCCCAACCCCTTGAACAACCTGCACTTGGAGATCGCGCCAAACATCGCGCCGTGTCGCAGGACTGTACACTGGCCCCATGATTGTCGGCGTGGGGACAGATTTGATCGAAATTTCCCGCATTGAACGCAGCGTGGAACGCTACGGCGAGTCGTTCCTCCACCGCGTTTATACCCCTGGGGAAATTGCCTACTGCCAGGCCAAGAGGCTCTCCGCCGAAAGCTTCGCGGCCCGGTTTGCCGCCAAGGAGGCTGGAGCCAAGGCGCTCGGCACGGGCATCAGCCGTGGCGTCAGCTGGCGGGAGTTCGAGGTCCGGCGTCGTCCTGGCCAGCGCCCCGAGCTCCACCTGAACGGCCGCGCCGCGGAGATCGCCGCCTATCTGGGCATCCGGAGGCTCTCCCTCTCCA
The DNA here is from genome assembly GCF_058498515.1 of Bryocella sp. NCBI lineage: Bacteria > Pseudomonadati > Acidobacteriota > Terriglobia > Terriglobales > Acidobacteriaceae > Bryocella > Bryocella sp. The sequence goes on along the minus strand of NZ_JBMHYI010000063.1, from coordinate 67,211 downwards.
TCACCCACTCCCGCGAGCTCTCCATGGCCTTCGTCGTCGCCGAAGACTAAGCCGTACAACCAGAGCCGCACAACCCCCGCATCTCGTTGCACTGCCTCCGCATCCAACTGGGACAGTTTGCAGGTTCGATCGCTTGAGGTCCCGGCGGTGCCGCGCTGGTACGATGGTTTCCAGCCCGGCTCAAGCCACGTCCCCCCTGTTTCGAACCTTGCTCGATGGAGCTGCAAGGCTCGAGGGGAACTGCTGGCGCACCAACGGACCGCCGCCAACCTCGACGCGAAAGGGAGGGCTATGCCCAGTCAGCAGGAAGTCAAGTGGTCCCAGCTTAAGGTCGGAGTCATCGTGATCGTCTCCACGACGCTGCTCTGCATCCTGCTGTTCCTCATGACCAGCGCCGCCGGCTTCAGCCTCTGGAGCCACAAGATGTTCGCCTATCTCTACCTGTCGAACTCCGGCGGCCTCAAGGTCGGCGCTCCCGTAGGCCTTGAGGGAGTCTCCATCGGCGAGGTCAAGAAGGTCCAGATCATCACCGACCCGGCGCGCAAGCAGACCCCCGTCAAGGTCACCATCGAGTTCAATCCCAAGTTCCGGCCCGACCTGCACACTGACTCCGTCGCTTCGCTCACCACTGTCGGCGTCCTCGGCGATACCGTCCTCGACATCGACAGCAAGAGCGCCACCGGGCCCGAGATCGCCGATGGCGCGGAGCTCCACACCACCGATGGCGGCGGCATCGCCTCGCTCATGTCCGCCGGCCAGGCCACCATCCAGAACCTCAATCAGACGCTGGCCAAGCTCGACGCGGTCGTCACGGACATCCAGCAGGGCAAAGGCACCGTCGGCAAGCTCATCACCGATCCCGCGCTCTACAACGAGACCCAGAGCACCATCCACCAGCTCAATGTCCTCACCACGAACATCAACGGCGGCAAGGGCGCCGTCGGCAAGCTGCTCACCGACCCCGAAGCCTACAACCGCCTCAACGATGCCACGCTGCGCCTCGACAACATCACCAGGAAGATCGACTCCGGCCAGGGAAGCATCGGCAAGCTCATCAACGACAACGAGGCCTACGACAATCTCAACTCCACGCTGAAGCACGCGAACTCGCTGCTCGCGGAAGCCGACGCCGGCCGCGGCAGCCTCGGCCTGCTCACCAAGGACCCCAACTTCGCCAGGAAGCTGGATGACACCATCACCCAGCTCGATACGCTGATGACCGGCGTGAATCAAGGCAAGGGCACCCTGGGCAAGATCGCCACGGATGACTCGGTGTACAAGAACGTGAACAACCTCCTCACCTCGAGCACCAACCTCGTCGAAACCATCCGCAAAGACCCCAAGAAATACCTCACGATCCACCTGAAGATCTTCTAGGCTACGGCGCCTTCAAGCCGCAAGCCACATCGCTCCGGAGACCGCGTTTTGTCTGCGCGAGGAGAAGGTGCGCCCAATCCCCCTCATACCTCGCAGCTCATAGCTCGACAGATCATCTTCCAAGCCCACGGACGGCCGCTCTGCATCCCGCCGTCCAAATCTGTGGGCTGCGCACGATGGGCTTCCGTCTCCCCGTTGGCGCGCCGTCCGCCGCCGCGCGTATGCTGAGCGCAGATCCCCAAAGCCTCAAGGAGCTTCATGCGCGCCTCTTTCTCGCTCGCTCTATTGGCCGTCGTCGCGCCCCTGTGCAGGGCACAGTCGCTGATGGCACAGTCGCTCGTGGCGCAGTCGTTCAGCGCTCCCGCTGACAACTCAGGACCGACCGCGGTCCCGGTCAAGCCCCTCAGCTTCGATGTCTCCGCCATCGACAAGACCGCGGATCCCTGCACCGACTTCTATCAGTACGCCTGCGGCAACTGGGTCAAGAACCATCCCATCCCCGCCGACCGCACCACCTGGGGCCGCTTCAACGAGCTTGCCGACTACAACAACTATCTCCTCTACGCCGACCTCAAGAAGGCCGCCGACGCTCCCAAGACGCCGCTGCAGAAGAAGTATGGCGACTACTTTGCCGCCTGCATGAACACCGCAGCGATCGATGCCAAAGGCCTTGAGCCCGTCAAGGGGGAGCTCGACGCCGTCGCCGCGTTGAAGTCCAACAAGGATCTCGCCGCGCTGAACCTGAAGATGATCGAACGCTTCGGCGGCGGCGCAGGCTTCTATCGCGTGGGCGTCACCGTCGACCAGAAGGACGCTTCGAAGCAGATCCTCGCCACCAATCAAGGCGGCATCTCGCTGCCTGATCGCGACTACTACCTCAGCACCGAACCCCGCATGGTCAAGATCCGCGAGCAGTACGTCGCGCACATGACCAAGATGTTTGGCCTCGCAGGCGATTCGCAGGATCAGGCCGCCGCGGAAGCCGCATCCGTCCTCCGCATCGAGACCGCCCTCGCGCAGGGCTCGATGAGCCGCGTTGAGATGCGCGATCCCGCCAAGCGCTACCACATCGTCACCATCTCGGAGCTCCAGTCCATGAGCCCCGACTATGACTGGAAGACCTATCTCGCCGGCCTCGGCATGGGCACCGTCGCCACCATCGATGTCTCCTCGCCCAGCTACGTGAAGACCGTTAATGACGTGCTCGTGAAGGAACCCGTCGATGCCGTGAAGAGCTATCTCCGCTGGCATACAGTGCACGCCGCCGCGCCGTGGCTCTCGCAGCCCTTCGTCGATGCCAACTTCGAGTTCTTCGCGCAGACCCTCAACGGCCAGAAGGAACAGCTGCCCCGCTGGAAGCGTTGCACCACGCTGGTCGATGCCTCCATGGGCGAGGCCGTCGGCCAGGATTGGGTCAAGCAGAACTTCCCACCCTCCGCCAAGGACAACATGGAGAAGCTCGTCAAGGCGCTCGAGGTCTCGCTGGGCAAGGACATCCAGCAGCTCGACTGGATGAGCCCCGCCACCAAGGCCGAAGCCGAGAAGAAGCTCGACGCCATCCGCCACAAGATCGGCTATCCCGCTACCTGGCGCGACTACTCGAAGCTCGAGGTCAGGCGCGACGACCTTCTCGGCAACGTGGACCGCACCGGTACCTTCGAGTACCGCCGCAACCTCTCCAAGTACGGCAAGCCCGTCGACGAGACCGAGTGGGGCATGACGCCGCCCACCGTCAACGCCTACTACAGCCCTTCGTTCAATGACATCAACTTCCCCGCCGGCATCCTGCAGCCGCCGTTCTATGACAACTCCGCCGATGCTGCCGTCAACTTCGGTGGCATCGGTGTCGTCATCGGCCATGAGATGACCCACGGCTTCGACGACCAGGGCTCCAAGTACGATCTCCTCGGCAACGTCCGCCAGTGGTGGACCGACGAAGACCTCTCCAAGTTCAAGGACCGCACCGAGTGCGTGGCCAGCGAATACAGCGGCTTCAACGTCGCTCCGGGGCAGAATCTCGATGGTCACCTCACCCTCGGCGAGAACACTGCCGACAATGGCGGCATTCGCATCGCCTTCCAGGCGCTGCAGAGCGTGCTCGCCAGCCAGGGGGCGAAGGCTGCCGAAAAGGTCGACGGCTACACGGCCGATCAGCGCTTTTTCCTCTCGTTTGGCCAGATCTGGTGCGAAAACCGGACCGAGCAGATCGAGCGCGTCCGCGCCAAAACCGACCCCCACAGCTCCGGAAAGTGGCGTGTCGACGGCACGGTCCAGAACTTCGACCAGTTCGGCAAGGCTTTTGGCTGCAAGGTAGGCCAGCCGATGATGCCCGTATCGGGGGGCTGCCGCGTCTGGTAGCCTGTCTCTTGTGATCCCACAGAGCCAATTCCCTGTAGGTGTAGAGCGATGCGCAGGGCCTCATGTCCGTTTTTCTTCAAAAAAAACGGTACTGAACTCCTCTTTCCGTATCGTGCGAACAGGGAATTTGCTCCAGAGCCCCACGGGGGTCGCGGCTCCGGCTGCGGCGTGCGTGGGGCTTTGCTAACGCTAGGGGCCCCGTCTCTGCACAAACTGCTCCCGCTGCCCAAACGATCTGCAGCGCCATGCGTCCAAATTGGCAGAAACAGGTTCTAGCTTCTACAATCAGGGGAAGGTTTGTATCTCCTCCCCGAGAAAGTTTTCCTCCTGCCCGGGCGCGCTGCCGGGCCGGGAAGGTAACGAAGGAAACGCATGAAGTTGAGTTTGTTCGGCCGGCTAGGCTTGGCCCTGTTCGCGTCGTTGGTTCTGGGTCTGGGAATGACCGGTTGCGGCGGCGGTACGATCGCCTATCTGTGGGTGCTCGGCCAGCAATACAACGCGGCCTCGGGTTTCAACAGCCAGATTGCTGGGTTCAAGGTGGATGACTACACCGGAAACCTCACCGCTGTGACCCATTCGCCCTTTTCCTCTGAGGGCACCAATCCGGTGTCCATTGTGGTCAAGAGTGGCGGTCGCTTCGTGTTCGTGCTCAACCAGGGCACGCCCTCGAGCACCAAGTGCCCATCAGGAGTCGCTACCCCGTGCCCCAACGCGGCGCCATGGGACTCCTCCGGAGTCGCGGTGTTCAGCGTGAGCGGTGATGGAGCCCTGACCTATCAGGCTACCTACCAGAGCCAGGGCTACGGCCCCCAGTGGCTCGCGCTCGACTCCACCGGCAGCTTCCTCTACGTGCTGGACAAGTACTCGCCCGGCTGCAACACGACCACAGGCACCGTCTCCGGGCAGATCAATGACGGGTCGGGTACGTTGATTTGCGGCTTCGATAAGAACGTCAGCGCCAACACTGGCGGAACGTACCTTCAAAACAAAGACGGAAATGGCTCGATCACGTCGTTCTCCATCGATGCCACGACTGGTCGCTTGAGCTTGGTGACGAACTCCACGGTTCTGAACGGCAGCATCAACTCCCCCTTCTTCGAGGTCGGCGGAAGCCCCTTCATGATGAAGAGCCAGGGAAGCTGCCTGCTGACCGTCAACGCTACGGACAACTCGATCTCGCCCTATACCTTCGGCTCCAGCGGTCAGCTCAGCTTCACCGGCTCCACCGGAAACTACCTCATCTCCGGTGCGAAGAGCATCAGTTCCATCAACGGCAGCGGTTCGTACATCTACCTGACCGACAACACGCTGAACTCCATCATCCCGTACTCGCTCGGCACCAGCTGCACCCTGACCCCGGTCACCGGCGGCAGCGTCGCGAATGAGTCGGGCGCTACGGACCCGGTGTACACGCTGCTGGATTCGACCTCCAAGTACCTCTACGTGCTCAACCATGCGCAGGTCGTCTCTGGAAGCTCGACCCAGGCCTTCAGCTACATCTCCGCGTACACGGTGAACACGACCAACGGTCAGCTCACCCCGATCTCGGACGCACCGTATACGGTCGGCTCCGGCCCGGTGTGCATGGTCGAGGACCCGACCAACCAGTACATGTACATCTCAAACTTCAACGACGGCACGGTGACCGGCAAGCACTTTGACCCGACCACGGGCCGACTGCTGGAGCTCTCGCGCGGATCGACCTTCACAGCCACGGGACAGTCCACGTGTCTGGCCCTTAGCGGCTCGGTCGACTAAGCCCCGAGTTGGCGGAGGGTGCGTCGATCGCACCCTCCCGAACCTGTTTCATTCCGGCCAAGGCCGGGTACACCACGGACCGCCGAGGCGGTTCCAGGCAAGGGAAACACATGAAGTTCCACACGATGGTTCGCCCCACGCTGGCAGCGGCTGCCGCTCTGGCCGTAAGCCTCGGATTCACGGCCTGCAGCCGTGATTACACGGCGGCCTACGTCTACGCTCCCTCCAACACCACGGGCTCAATCGCGGCGTACGGTGTCGACTACCAGAGCGGCGTACTCACCCAGATCAACGGCTCGCCGTTCCCCAGCCAGCTCACCAACCCCGTCACCCTGGTCACCCACCCCAACAACAAGTACCTCTATCTCATTGGTGGAACCCAGAATGCCGAGGTGGAAGAGTATGCCGTCGGAACCGACGGCAAGCTCTACGGCTCCAACACGTACAACATCACCGGAACCTACCCCACTGCCGCTGCGGTCGATACCACCGGCAAGTTCCTGTACGTCACCTACCAGTACCAGAAGGCCTACACACCGGTTTCGGTCGGCCCTGGCGGTCTCACGATCTTCCCGATCAACACGGACGGCACACTGGGCACCGCGGTTAATGTCAATCTCGGCATGAATCCGGCCGCGGTTGCGGTCTCGGCGGTCACCTGCGCCCCCACCGCCGCGCTGGGCTCCACCAATCCGGCCTGCACCGGCACCTACGGCGCCGGCAACCAGAATGTCTTCGTCTACGTCGTGGATCAGGGCGATCAGTCCGTCATTGTCTTCGCGCAGAACGTCGCTACCGGAGCTCTGACCGCAACCGGCGGCAGCGCCTGCACCGCGGCCACGCCAAGCACCTGCACCGGCGCCAAGGCCGGCGTCACTCCTAGTGCGATCGCCGTCGACCCGACCGGGCGCTTCGTCTACGTCACGGACAAGACCTCCAACGAAGTCATCGGCTACTCCACTGCGAACACCTCCAATGGCACGCTGACCCCGCTGGTCTCCAGCCCCTACACCACCGGTTCCTTCCCCGTGGGTCTCACCATCGACCCGCGCGGCGATTACCTCTACACCGCGAACTACAACGGTGGGTCGGTGTCGGGCTTCGCCATCAACAGCTCCAACGGCTCGCTGGGATCCATCGCCTCCGCTTCGGGCTTCAGCACCAAGACCGGACCCACCTGCGTCACCATCGAGCCGGCTCTGGGCATCTACCTGTACACCTCCAACTACCTCGACGGCTCCATCTCCGGTGGTCAGCTCAGCGCCAACACGGGCCAGCTCACCGGCGTGGTCGACTCGCCGTTCCCGACCACAACGCAGCCCGTCTGCATCGCGTCGGTGGCCAACGGATCGCACTCCAGCTCGCTGGTCAATCCGTAAGCAGGTAGCAGGAACTGAAATCGAAGGCCCGCCACGATTCCAATCGCTGGCGGGCCTTCGCATGTGCGGCAGATCAGCCCCACGCTGAGAAAGGAACACCATGGCAAACAGCTTTCAGCTTGGCCCCATCACCGTCGGCGGGCCCAGGCTCTTCCTCATAGCCGGCCCCTGCGTCATCGAGAGCGAGCAGCACGCCCGCAAGATGGCCGACGCCATCCAGCGCATCGCCGCCGACCTCGGCATCCCTTACGTCTTCAAGGCCAGCTACGACAAAGCCAACCGCACCTCGATCCACAGCTTCCGCGGCCCCGGCCTCGAAGAAGGCTGCCGTATCCTGCGCACGATTGCCGAGTCGAACGGCCTCCCTGTCCTCACCGACGTCCACACCCCCGAGCAGGCGAAGCAGGCCAGCGACGCCCTCGGCTCCGCCGAAGTCCTGCTCCAGATTCCCGCCTTCCTCTGCCGGCAGACCGACCTGCTCATCGCCGCCGCCGAAACCGGCCGGGCCATCAACGTGAAGAAGGGCCAGTTCGTCGCTCCGTGGGACATGCGCCACGCCGTCGAGAAGATCAGCGACATCGCCAAGATCAGCGACACCGCCGCACTCACCAACGGCACCGCCCGTGTCTGCCTCACCGAGCGTGGCGCCAGCTTTGGCTACAACAACCTCGTCGTGGACATGCGCTCGCTCCCGGTCATGCGTGGCTTCGCGCCCGTCATCTTCGACGGGACCCACTCCGTGCAGACCCCCAGCGCAGCCAATGGAGTCTCAGGAGGCCAGCCCGAGTTCATCCCCGTGCTCGCCCGCGCCGCCGTAGCGGCTGGCATCGACGGCATCTTCCTCGAGACGCACGACGACCCCGCCCACGCCAAGTCCGACGGCGCCAACGCCCTGCACCTCAACAATCTCAAGTCTGTGCTGGAGTCGTTACTAGCAATCCACGCAGCAGTAGCAAAGTAACGCGCGGGAGTAGCGGGAAACGTGAGAGCCAGGTGCGTCAACCAAGCCCCTCTACTCACTATTCACTACTCACTATTCACTGCTCTCCCCTACTTCGTCCCCACGCGAATCATCCGAACCTCGGGCAGCTGCTGGTCCCAGTTGGGGTCCACGTTCTCGAACGTCAGCCGGAAGTCATCGCTCTTGCCGGGTTTCAGCGGATCGGAGCCGATCGGCTCCACATCGACGTAGGGCTCGCGGGAGCGGATCAGCATCACGGGAGCCGTCTCGATCCGTGGAGGGTTGCCGACAACATTGCCGAACACCACCTGCACCGTCGCTCCCGTCACCGTTGAGCTGCCGTTGTTGGTAATGCGGCCATCGATGTACATCTGCTTCGCGCCGGAAAAGCTCTTCGCCTCGCTCATGGCCAGGCTGGAGAGCGGAAGGTTCGCGGCGTAGACCGCCGCCGGCCGCAATGTCGTCGACTGTGTCGCGACGTGGTCATGCCGCCCCAGCAGGCTCAGCGACACCACCAGCAGAACCAGCGCTCCCGCTCCAATGGCCACCGCCGTCGCCGGAAAGCCGCGCTCCTCCATCTTCGGAGTGAGAAACATCGGGGGGCTGTTCCGTTCGGGCATGTGCTGGGAGTTGGGCATTGTCTTCCTCTTGCTTCCGGTCGTCGGCAATGTTGTTGTCTCGGGGAACGCTTACCAGCGCTCGTCGTCACGAGGTTGATTTCGAGCAGCGAAGCGGCCCATGCGAGCGCGCCCCACGGGAGTCTTGTTGCTATCCCCGGGCGCACGCCGAACCTCAAGACTACCGTCTGCCTTGAGAATAAACTCGTCCTCCTGCGACACCTGTTCCGTTGTGACCGGTTCCGGAACAAAGGTAGCCCGTGGCGCGGCAAAGTTCTGAGGCGTCGCAGCAGAGCGAGGCATGGCGGCAGGAGCCGGAACCTGCGCGGGAGCTTGCACTGGAGCGTGCCCCGGCGTCACCATAGACGCTATCCCGCGCGATGCGCGCCCGAAGTCCGCCCGCTTCACCGTGCGCCGGAAGTCCACGCCGCGCATCTCCACCACCACGCACATCTCCTGCAGGCGGCTCAGCACGCGGTTGCCCACGCGGTCACCCAGCGTGCGATCGCTCATCACGCGCTGCGCCTCGTTCATCTGCGCCAGCACATCGCGATTGGTCTCAGCAGCATTCGTGTAGTTCGTCGTGACGATCGTCGTCAGCCGGTCCTTGTAGCGCGTGTTCAGAATGTGCGCCACCGTGTCGAAGACCCACTCGCTCGGCTTCGAGGCGCCCAGGTCGTCGATCACCAGCACCTCGGCCTCAAACACCGGCTTCAGGATGCTCAGCTCCGTCGCCGACACCTTCGGGTCATAGCTGTTCTGCACCTGCTTCAGCAGGTCGCGATAGTCCACGAACAGCCCCTGCACCCCGCGCTCGACGATCAACCCGCGCAGCACGCTCGCCGCCAGGTGCGTCTTGCCCAGGCCCGGAGTGCCGACAAACATCAGCCCCGTCCGGTCGGTCGCCACCGGGTAGCCCTCGACAAAGCTCTTTGCGATATTCAGCGCCATCGCCAGCGAGCGGTCCGCGGAAGGGAACTGCGTGTCGAAGTCCTCCAGCGTGCAGTGCAGGTAGCGCTCCGGCAGCTTCGCGGACGCAATCCTCCGCTCCGCCCGGCGCTCGATCCGGCAGCGGCACTCCTTCGCCACCCGCGACCCATCCGGCCGCTCCACCAGCCGAAGCCCCGCACCCCCGCAAATCTCGCACACAGCTTCCATCGCAGCGACAAACTCCAGCCACCAGTATCGCAGTTCGCCCCGATCCACAGCCCGCAGGACTCCTGTGCCAAAGAGGATGTCCTGTGTGCATCGCTTCTGCCCCTGTCTTTGCATTTCTTGTTGTCATCCCCGCAGGGGATCTGCTTCACCCGACTCTTAGCCGCGACCAGGCTACAATCGCCGCAAGCCATGCCCTACAGCATCACACTGCGCGGCGTCCGCCACACCTTCGCGAGCCTCCGCGACCTGCTCGCCAAGGCCTCGCCGTTACGCTCCGGCGATGAGCTCGCAGCCGTAGCTGCGCACACCGCCGAAGCCCGTGCCATCGCCCAGTACGCCCTCGCCGACGTACCCCTCGCCGCCTTCCTCGAAGACCTCATCATCCCCTACGAAGCCGACGACGTCACCCGCCTCATCGTCGATACGCACGCGAGCGTTGAAGCACAAGCCGCCTTCGCCCCCATCGCCTCGCTCACCGTCGGCGAGCTCCGCGACTGGCTCCTCTCCGACAACGCGACAACCGACAAACTCACCGCACTAGCCTCTGGCCTCACTCCCGAGATGGCCGCCGCCGTCTCCAAGCTCATGCGCGTGCAGGACCTCATCGCCGTCGCGCGCAAGTGCTCCGTCATCACCCGTTTCCGCACCACCGTTGGCCTTCCCGGCCGCCTTTCCACACGCCTGCAACCGAATCATCCTACCGACGACCCCGCAGGCATCGCTGCCTCCATCCTCGACGGTCTGCTCCTCGGCTCCGGCGACGCCGTCATCGGCATCAACCCCGCCTCCGACAGCCCGCAGAGTGTCCTCAAGCTGCTCGCCATGATCGACCACGCCCGCGAGCGTTTCGCCATCCCCACACAAAGCTGCGTGCTCGCGCATGTCACCACGCAGATGCGGGCAATAGAGCAAGCTGCCGCTTCCGGCAGCAACGCTCCGCTCGACCTCATCTTCCAGTCCATCGCCGGCACCGAGCTCGCCAACAAAGGCTTCGGCATCACCCTCGATCTGTTAGCCGAAGCCAACGCGATGGCCGCATCGCTGCACCGCAACCCATCAAGCAGCGATCCCTTGGCCCTTGACCCTTGGCCCTCGTCCCATCTCTTCTACTTCGAAACCGGCCAGGGCAGTGCCCTCTCCGCCGAAGCCCACCACGGTTGCGACCAGCAGACCCTCGAAGCCCGCGCCTACGCTGTCGCTCGCCGCTTCCACCCGTTCCTGGTCAACACCGTCGTTGGCTTCATCGGTCCCGAGTACCTCTACGACGGCAAGCAGATCCTCCGCGCCGGCCTGGAAGACCACTTCTGCGGCAAGCTCCTCGGCCTGCCCATGGGTTGCGACGTCTGCTATACCAACCACGCCGAGGCCGACCAGGACGACATGGACACCCTGCTCACACTGCTCGGCGTCGCCGGCGTCAACTACATCATGGGCGTCCCCGGCGCCGACGACATCATGCTCAACTACCAGTCCACCAGCTTCCACGACGCGCTCTACCTCCGCCGCACCCTGGGCCTCCGCCCCGCCCCCGAGTTCGAAGCCTGGCTCGCCGGCGATCACTTCGCCGATCTCCAACGCCTCGGCCCCAACCCAGCATCCTTCCTTCAGCTGGCATCCGGCATCTGGCCCACTGGAACCTGATTCACGCCCCGGAGCTCAACTCCCAACTCTGAGCTCGAAGCTCCCAACTCAATCAAACTTTTTTCTTCCATGCCCAACGAGCTAACAAGGCAGACCACCACCGCCCGCATCGCCCTCGCGCGCACGGGAGACACGCTCGCCGTACGCGAGCATCTCCGTTTCCAGCTCGATCACGCGATGGCCCGCGACGCCGTGCATACGCCGCTCGATGTGGCGCTGCTCGAGCGCGGCCTCCACGAACGCGGGATCCCCTCGCTGCACGTTCGTTCCGCCGCGCGCGATCGCAGCGAGTACCTCCGCCGCCCCGACCTCGGCCGCCAGCTCGACGCCGCTTCCGCAAATACCCTCCGCGAGCTCGCGTCGCAGCAAACCTCCGCGCCGCAGCTGGCAGTCATCCTCGCCGACGGCCTCTCCGCCCTGGCCGTCGAACGCCACGCCCTGCCCCTACTCGACGCGCTTCGCCAATCCCTTGACCCTTGGCCCTCGACCCTCGGCCCCGTAGTCCTCGCCACCCAGGCCCGCGTAGCGCTCGGCGACGCCATCGGCGAGGCCCTCAACGCCCGCATGACCGTCATGCTCCTCGGCGAACGCCCCGGCCTCAGCTCCCCCGACTCCCTCGGCGCCTACCTCACCTGGAACCCCCGCCCCGGCCGCGCCGACTCCGAGCGAAACTGCATCTCCAACATCCGCGCCGAGGGCCTTTCGTACGACCACGCCGCCGCTCGCATCGCCTGGTATCTGCGCGAGGCTGAGCAGATGCAGGCCACCGGCATTGCCCTCAAGGATCCAGACGACGGCCAGCTACGGCTACGGTAACGCGCCATCCGCATATTTCCGCTTGACATCGCTCGATTAGTACTACATTGTAGTTAACATGAAAGCGCCAAATCCCCTCGGTGAGTTCGAGCAGATCGTCCTCCTCGCCATCCTTCGCCTGCAGGACGACGCCTATGGCGTGACGATTCGTGAGGAGATCCATGCCTGTACCGGGCGGGTGGTGGCGCCTGGGGCGATCTACACCACGCTGGAGCGCCTCGAGCAAAAGGACCTTGTGACGGTGCGCGAGGGAGAACCTACCGCGCAGCGTGGAGGCCGCGCCCGCCGGCTCTATCGCCTCACTCCCGCCGGACGCAATGCCCTGACGGCCGCCCAGCTTGCCTTTCAACAACTTCTTCGCGGTCTCAACCTACTAGGAGAGCAACATGGCTAATCACCGTGCAGCAGAGTTCGTTCTTCGCCGCGTGACCTCGCGCGAGCGTGCGGCAGAGGTCGTCGGCGACCTCACGGAGCAGCAGGCATCGCCCGCGATGGTGTGGCGGACGGTACTGCGCCTGGTCTTCTCCTCGACCTGGCGATGGATTCCTGCAGTCGCCCTGGCGCCGATCCTCATGATCGCGAGCATCACCCCGGGAATCACCTTCGGACTCAAGCCCTACGCCGAGCTCCACCGGGATGCCCTCGTCACCCTCTGGCCGACTTCTGTGGCCGCTTGGCTCTTTGTGCTGTCCATGCTTCTCGGGGCCGGAACCGGGGGCGTCTTTGGCCTCGCTGTGGTGCGCTACGGTGTACTTAGCCGGCTCGCCTTGAGCAGCCTCTCGGTTTCTCTCCTGTTGATGGTTGTCAGCTGCCTCGCCTTCGATCCGTACGCCATCGTCTATGCCCCGGTCGTCCTGCTTGCGGCGCTCGGATTCGCGCTTCGCAACGCCCGCCTGCGCCGGCTGCTTCCGGCCGTCCTCGTGACCATGTCGAGCTTCTTCGTTGGCGTCGCGGTACTCTCCGGGATCTACCTCGCGATGGAGAAGTTGGGCGTGGCGCGGGCGGAGGTCAGCTCGGCCTCGATCCTGCTCTGCTTCCTCCTCGAGGCCGCCGTGCTCTCCAGGATGGAGCGCTGGAGTCGTTTCGACGCCACCCGCGTCTGATAAAATAAGAAACGCACCTGAAACCGCGATGAGACGCGGTTCAAGCTCCGAGCGCGACAGGAATCTGATGCATCGCCCGTCTTCCCGTGAACACTCCAGGACGACAACCATGCAAGCGGACCGTTCTCGGGCGGGTTAGCGATAGAAAGTCAGCGGGTTGGTCTCGAACCTCCCGCCCTTTCGAAAAGGAAAGCATCATGCCAAAGCAGGGAATTCACCCCCAGTACGAAGAGATCAACGTCAAGTGCGCGTGCGGTTCGATCTTCAAGACCCACTCCACCCATAAGGGCGACATCGTCCTCGAAATCTGCGCCGCCTGCCACCCGTTCTTCACCGGCAAGCAGAAGCTGGTCGACACCGCCGGACGTATCGAGCGCTTCCGCCGCAAGTTCGCGGATACAGAAGCCAAGAAGGCCGCTTCCGCCAAGTAAGCGAGCTTCACAAGCCAGACAAACATCAAGGCCTCCGCACCCGCGGAGGCCTTGATGTTGCTGTATCATCCGGCCATGGTTGAGGTCTTTGTTGAGCGGGGCAACCAGTTGGCCGACAGTCGACGGCTCATGGATAACGATCCCCAGTATGCTTCGGCTCTCGCGCTTGTCTCCATCCACTGCGCCATCGCCCTGAATGATGCATTCCTGTCCAAGGTCACTGGCCGCCATCACCGTGGCGAAGATCATATGGAGTCGGTGCGAGTTACCAGGAAGCAGTGTTCCTCTCGACGGATTCCATCCGACGGAGTGAAGCATTTAGAGGATCTCGTCAGGGCCAAGACCAGGGTGTCATACAGTGGCGAGAGGACGACGATCGAGGTGGCAATGCGTTTGGCGATTGCCTCAGAAAGGTTCGAGAGATGGGTACGGCCATTGATCAAGACATGACCAACGTGCGAGCTATTGGAAGGCCGAAAATTAACGCGCGCCTCCGCCACGGCCGAGCCGTAAATGCAGTCGCAGATTTCTTGCGGGGACATTTGAGGGTTCCCAACGTCTATCTAGAGCCTAAGTCCGCTCTATGGAAGGGCGTCGATGTTGTAGCGGCCGATGGAGCTGGGAGTGGGGACATCCATGCTGCCGAAGTGAGGTTTCTGTCTTACCCAATTAGTCTCCCAGCGGCCCGCGCTCTGATTGAGGAGGTCAAGAATGTGCCAGCGCATTTCAAGTATCTGACGGTGAATAAGAACTCCGTTAGCTTGACCCTCGGTGATGGTTCACTGATGTTCTCTCCCGACGGTATCGGACGAGTTGGCCTGCTGATGATCGAGGAGACCCAGGACGCGTTGCTGAGCGTGGAACTGGCCGTCAAACCGGAACGATTCCGCTTGCCTCCCACGGATGCCGCACGCGTCGAACGCTTCCTTGATCGAGCAAAGCCCGACATGTTTGTGCGAATTTGAACGAAAATCAGGAGCAAACAGCAAGGCCTCGTACCCGCGGAGGCCTTGCTGTTTCCACCCGAAGCACATCTAGTACGGCCCGTAAGGTCCCACGCGATACGCATACGGATACGGCGCGTACACCACCGGTGGCGGCGGAGGAGGCGGAACCGCATAAATCACCTGCGGCCGCGGCGCATACGCCATCCGTGGCTGTGGCTGGATGTAGTTGTTCACCACCACCGGCTGCTGATAGTGCGGTTGCGGAGCATACTGCACCGGCGGCGCATAATACTGCTGCTGAGGAGCGTATTGCGGCTGGTAGGCCTGCTGGATCGGTGCAGCCTCCTGCGTCATCGGCCTGCGCTGCAGCTGCGGCGACTGGTAATCCTGATACGTCGGCTCGTCTGCCGTCACGCGGCTGGCAATCGCCGGGTTACGCACGGCATTCTCCTGCGGCGTCGGGATCCCGAAGTCGTCGATCACCTTCAGCGTCAGCCGGTCCTCAGGCTTCAACACCGGCCGGGGACCGCGCCGCGGAAGATTGATCAGGTCGATCGGCCACAACACCGGGATCAGCCACATCACGGTATCCTTCACCGCGTGGCCCTTGCCGTCGATGCGGCCCAGGTCGTCCACCTTGTAGTTGGCCGCCTGGATCACCCGCGCATTGACGGGAATGATGGTGTCCGGCTGCACGACCATGCGGTCGAAGTCCAGCTCCATCCAGCCCTTACCCACAAAGTGGCCCGGATCCTTGAACGCCGCAAAGTGCCCGATCAGGTAGCTGCCATACGGGAACGAGCTTCGGCCATAGGCCTCGCTGTGGCCCAGCGTGCACAGCACGGGATCACCCACGTGCTCCGTCTTCGAGGAGATCTTGCCCTCCGCGACAGTGCAGCTGATGACGGAGCCTGCGGGGATCAGCTGATCGGCCCGCGCGGCCGAGGTGGTCGTGACGGCCGCTGCCGCCAGAAGCGTGAGGAACAGCTTGCATTTCATGGACGTGCCCCCGGAACGGAAATGAACTTCTCTTCTGAACTGCTTTCATAAAGCACGACGAAGACGCTCACAACGAACGGGGCGTCCGGCTGCGGGCGTCGCGAGCGGCGCACCGTATTTCGGCCCATGGCTGCACCGTCCGGCACTTGCGCACAGTGACACGCGTGCGGTGCTGCGACGGAAATTCGTCGTGGAACCAGGGGCCCAAACCAACCGGTATTCCTCAGATTGCAGAGAATACTTTCCGGCACTAACCCGGCAGGTTGGCGAAGTTGCGGCGTCGCAGAAAATATTTCCCGCCGCCGGTCACGAATTTTCCCCATCTGCGTCCAACGTCCACTCCGCAACGCTCGGTCCCGCACCCGCCGCCGCCCGGTAAACTGGAAGAGACAGTTGTGACGAACCGCATCTCGTCTCTCGCATCTCGTCTCTCGCATCTCGTCTCTCGCATCTCGTTTCTCGTCTTCTGTATCTATGGATAAGCGCTGGACATCTGATTTCGCCACCGAGGCCCGCAACATGCCGGCCCAGGCCCGTGTGCCCGCCGAGTTCCACATCGGCCCCATTCGCATCGCTCCTGCGACTGTGCTCGCTCCCATGGCCGGCGTCACCGACACCGTCTTCCGCCGCTTCATCAAGAACGCCAGCATGTACTCGGCGGCCACGGCTCAGCGTTCAGGGCTCAGGGTCCAGAGTGCCGATCCGCTGTCTTCTGGACCCTTGGCCCTGGACCCTGGACCCTCTTCGACGTGCGTCGAAGACGCAACGTCGAACGAGACCTCCGGCTGCGGCCTCATCATGACCGAGTTCACCTCCGCCGACGGCCTCTCCCGCATGCGCGAATCCAAGCGCAAGCGCTACCTCACCTACTACGAGGACGAGCACCCCATCAGCGCGCAGCTCTTCGGGTCGAACCCCGTCACGCTCGCTGAAAGCGCGCGTGTGTGTGCAGACGCCGGCTTCGACATCGTCGACCTCAACCTCGGCTGCCCCGCCAAGCGCGTCGTCGCCTGCAATGGAGGCTCCGGCCTCCTGCGCGACCTCCCGAAGATCCGCGAGATCTTCGAAGCAGTCCGCGCCGCCGTCAACATCCCCTTCACCGTCAAGTTCCGCATGGGCTGGAACGACACCAACATCGTCTGCGTCGAGCTCGCGAAGATGGCTGAAGACTGCGGCCTCAACGCCGTCGCCCTGCACGCCCGCACCCGCGAGCAGGGCTACGCCGGCGAAGCCCGCTGGGAGTGGATCGCCTCCGTCAAGGATGCCGTCAAGATTCCCGTCATCGGCAACGGCGACATCCGCACCCCCGAGGACGCCGTCGCCATGGTCGCCGCCACCCACTGCGACGCCGTCATGATCGGCCGCGCCGCTCCCGGCAACCCCTGGATCTTCCGCCAGATCGCCGAGTACACGGCCAGCCAGCTCGCCACCGGCGTCGGCACGTACACGCGCCCCACCGACGCCGACCGCTACCGCATGATCCGCGACTACTTCGATCGCCTCATGGCCGAAGTCGAAGAGCATCCCAATCCCGACTACGACGAATCCGGCTCCGAAGCCGAGATCGACGAAGCCAGGCGCCTCCGCCGCCACCACGAGTCCGCCCAGCGCGACGCCATCGGCAAGATGAAGCAGTTCGCCAGCTGGTTCACCCACGGCGTCCCCGGTGGAGCCGCCCTCCGCCGCGGCATCTTCGACTCCAAACGCGGCGCAGAAGTCATGTCCCGCGTCGACGACTTCTTCGCCGAACGCGAAAAGCTCGCCGACAAGCTAGGCTCCGACGCCCTCGAGTCCCAGGAAATTCACTTCGCTCCCGAGCCCGACGCAGAGCTAGACGCCGCACCTGCCGCGTGGGGTTGAGTTGTAAGGCAAGCACGTCGCCACAATCAACTCAGGCCCACAAAAACGCCAAGGTGCGCCACGAATACCGTGGCGCACCTTGGTGTACTTCGCGTCCTTAGCGTTTGCTGTTCGGTCGTAGCGACGTCTTACTTCGCCGCCGCCTCAAGCTCCACCATTTCGTCCTCGCTCAGCACCACATCCTGGGCCTTCAGGTTCTCCTCCAGGTGCGCAATCGAGCTCGTTCCCGGGATCGGCAAAATCACCGGCGAGCGGTGCAGCAGCCACGCCAGCGACAGCTGCGACACCGTCGCGCCATGCTTGTTGGCCACCTTATCCAGCTTGCCGCCCGGCTCCGCCAGTTTGCCCGACGCCACCGGGAACCACGGGATAAACGCGATCCCTTCCTTCGTGCAGTACTCCATCACCTTCTCGCTCTTGCGATTGCCGATGTTGTACTCGTTCTGCACGCTCACAATCTCCGTCACCTTGCGCGCCTGCTCGATCTCCTCGACCGTCACCTCGCTCAGCCCGATGAACCGGATCTTGCCCTGCTCCTTCAGCTTCACCGCCGCGCCCAGCGACTCCTCCACCGGCACCTTCGGGTCGATGCGATGCAGCTGCCACAGGTCGATCGTGTCCTTCTTCAGCCAGCGCAGGCTCATCTCCGCCTGCTGCGTCAGGTACTCCGGCCGGCCCACGGGCAGCCACTTGTCCGGTCCCTGCCGCGTCAGTCCGCCCTTGGTCGCGATGATCGTGCCCTTGCTATAAGGCGCCAGCGTCTCGCCGATCAACGGCTCGCTCACCGCTGGGCCATAGCTGTCCGCCGTGTCGATAAAGTCCACGCCCAGCTCCACCGCGCGCCGCAGCACGGCCTTCGCGTTCTCCAGGTCCGCCGGCGGACCCCAGATGCCCTTACCCGTAATGCGCATCGCGCCATAGCCGAGCCTGTGAATCTCCAGCTCGCCACCCAGCTTGAATGTCTTTGCCACTGCCGTCGTTGTCGCCATCGGAAAATTTCTCCTTGTGCTTGGTTCGATGTCACCCGCGGCGTTCGGGACGCACGGGATCTGGATGGCCAGCGCGAAAGAGTTTCTCCTAAGCAAAAAATGGGTCGGAAAACACAAAGGCGGCCGGTTGCAGCCTTTGCATAGGGAACCTCGATATGTCCTGCACTCTCAAATCGCCACGCTGCCCTCGAGCTTCAGCCCATACGGCATGTCCTTCGGCAGCGCCTCCAGCGGCGCCTCGATCACCAGCGCCTCGTCCGTCTGCCGGAACTTCAACGGCCGAGCCCCATCGACTAACGCGACCCGCTCGATCTTCGCAACACCCCTGCGGAACGTAAACAGCTTCACCTCACGGGTCTCAGGAGCCTTCAACCCAAACGCATAAATCGCGCCGGGCTTGTGCGTAAATCGAAAGTCCGCGCTCGTGGGATTGCGCTCCGGATACTTATTCCGCTTCACCCGCGGCATATCCATCGCCGTCGGATATCCGCGCCAGTCCTGCGGAACTTCCTGCGGCACATGCGGCCCCTCGCCCGGAACACTCCACGCATGCGAGTCATAGATGCCCTCGCCATGGCGCTTCAACCACTCGCCCATCACGTGCAACGACGCCCGCTGATCGTCAGGAATCACGCCATCGGCGCGCGGCGACACATTCAGCATGTAATTGCCGCCGCAACTCACGATCGCCAGCAACTGGTTCACCAGCTGATACCCATTCGACACCTGCAGGTTGTTGATGTATCCCCACGAGTTGCCAATCGGCGTATCGCACTGCCACGCTCCCGGATAGATCCACTGCGGCGCGCCGCCGCTGCTCTCCGCCGCATACACATTGCCGAACAGGTACGCCCACTGCTTCGTGCACAGGGTCGTCTCATAGCCCTGCTCCTTCGCGCGGCTGAACAGATACGCCGCCGCCCGCAGCTTGATCGGGTCATACTGTCGCGGGTTCACGCCATTATCCATGTACAGCATCTCGGGCTGGTATTTATCGACTAACTCCTGGATCCGCGCCAGCCAATCCTCCTGGAACGCCTGGCTAGCATTCGGCCCATTCATCCCTTCGTCGATCGGCGGCCCATAGAACCCAGCCCACTTCGGATCGAACTGATCGTTCGGCACACCCGCTGCAGGATACATAAAGCAGTGGTGCTCCATCCTGTGCGTCGAGCAAGCAAACGTCAGCCCCTGCTTGCGAATCGCCTTCGCCATCTCGCCGATCACATCGCGCTTCGGACCCATCTTGCCTGCACACCACGGCGTCAGCGCCGAGTCCCACATCGCGAAGCCATCATGATGCTCCGCCACCGGGCAGATATAACGCGCCCCCGCCTCCTTGAACAACGTTACCCAGTCATCCGCGTCAAAGTGCTCGCCCTTGAACATCGGGATGAAGTCCTTGTAACCGAACTTGTCCGGCGGCCCATAGTGCTCCGTGTGCCACTTCACCTCGGTCGTATACATGTAACGCGGATACCACTCGCTCGAATGCGCCGGCACCGTGTACACCCCCCAGTGGATGAAGATCCCCACCTTCGCCGGGTTGAACCACTTCGGCGTCGCATAGTGGTCGCGCACGCTCTCCCACGTCGGCAGCACCGGCCCCGCAAGATCTGGCTTCGGCTTCGCGTAAGCATCCGGCGCACCTGCAGGAGCGCCCGTCTGTGCAAGCAGCACATTGGACTTCATCATCGACGCCGCGCTTACCGCGCCAGCGCCCATCAAAACAGATCTGCGAGAGAGTTTCATCGCAGCCAGCATAGCCGTTGCAGGCACACCACCGCAAACCGCTAACTGTTGAGCTTTTCGCGATTTTGGGAGCTCCTGCACTTTTCGGATGTTCTTGCTTTTCTTGTTGTCATCCCCGCAGGGGATCTGCTTCTCTCGCGAATCCCGTCGTCCTTACGCCTTCCCCCCACTCCTCCGCCACACCACCCGCACCTGCTGCCTCCACCGCTCATCCAACGCCAGCAGCTCCCACGGCACGCGCGGCGAGAGATACCGCAGCACCACTTCCGTCGCCGGATGAATCCGCAATGCGGGAGCGACCAGAAACAGTCGCGGCTCCAGCGGAGAAAGCTCCACCTCGCGAAAGTATCCATGCCGCTGAAACTCGCCCATGCCCGTCGCTGCATCCGGCGCAGTCACGTGATGATGCCGTACCCGGACCCAGTAGTCGAGCCCCTGCAGCGCGAAGTGCATATCGTCATCGGCCTTGATCTCGATCACTGCCAGCCGTCCATCGCTGGTCACGCCCAGCAGATCAAGCAACCCCTTGTCTCCCGCGCCCGCAATCGCCGAAACCTGCGTATACAAATGCTGCGGATCGAGCCGCGCAATGATCCCCGTCTTCTGCGTAGAACGCGCGCGCAAGTCAGCCCACGCGTTCCCTCGCACAGCCTGTGTCGCATCGTCCGCACGATTGCCAACCGTGTCCGGATCTTCGTTCGCAGTGCTCGTATGCGGAGCCGACAGCGAATCAGGCCGCGGAGCCAACCCTCGCGTCAGCGGCTTCAAGTCCGCGCGCAACACACTCTCCAGCCACTTCTCCGGAGCTGCGCGATACAGCGGATCCTGCGACGTGGGTATGCGGCGCTTGCCCGCAGTCACGCCGAGATTCATCCGCGCATGCGCGGCGTCCGTCTTCGTCGCCGACCCAATCCGCCCGCTCAACTGCCCTCGCCGCGCACCGAAGTCCACCTCCGGCATCGTCGCGCGACGTCGCGCAAACAAATCGCCCACCAGCTCGCGAAGCTCATCGCGTGTCACCGAACTAAGTTCTGTCTCATTCGCGCCCACGCCCACTGTGAGCTTCAGCGTATGCCCAAAGCCCACCGATGTCGGCTCAATGCGCGCTCGCGCAAACTCCAGTCCATGCAGCAGAAACGCCAGCTCGGTCGAACTCCGCAGATGCTGCTCCATGCGCTCGCTCTCGCCCTCAGGCGCCAGCTCGCACACCTGTTCAATCGCCCGTGCAAAGCGCTCCTGCGCCGCGCGCTCATCAGGCCGATGAATCAGCCGCGTCCGCAGATTGCCCTGGTCCTCGAGGTCGCGCTGCGTCAGCTCCTCGTGCACGCGATCCAGCTCCCACAACTCCCACTGCGCAGCCTTCGGGTTGAGCCAGGCCATGCGCGCCGCAGTCAGCATCGCCGCCCCACGCGGCACAATCAGCTTCAGGCCCTCATACAACACGCGCCCATCGCCGCGCTGCCGGCAATGATCCAGCCACAGGATGCCGACCGTCAGCGCGCCATCGATGATCGCCGCACTCTCGTGCTCGCTCACCGCGACCAGAGCCCACGCCCGCGACCCGCGCACCAGCGACCCGCGCAGATACGCCGGCCCGAAACTCCGCTCCAGGTCCATCGCCGTGCGCAGACCTTCAGGCTTCCACTCCGGAAAGAACCGCGGCAACAATCGCTCCAGCGCACGCTGATACTCACTGCGCGCTTTATCGCGCACTGTCGCCGTCTTCTTCATGGCGCGCGAGTCGCTCGCCGCAACCATCTCCATCTGCTTGGTCTGCGCATGCCCCACACGCTGCGTCGTCAGCCGCAGCGAAGTCCCACGCTCTTCCGTCGCGACGACCGTCCTCACCACGCTGCGCTCGCCGCTCCAAAGGTGCAGCGTGCATCGGCCATGTTCGGTGGAGAGCTTGTACTGCGCGTTGCGAAGGTCGAATGCAACCTTGCCATCTTCGAGCACCGCAGCATCACGATGCGTCGCAAGGAACCTCTCAAGCGCCGCAGCCACCTCTTCAGGAGTCTGCGAGGGCGTGTTGTCCGCGGAAACCACTCGTGGCGGAGACATGCTGCCTACGCTACCACCAGCGCGGCCCCAACGCACTCGCCCCTTAAACCCTGAAGACCTCGCACCTCTACAGACAAAGCATCTGTACAGGTACAAGGTCTCAGAAGACTCTATGCGGCAACGCCTGGCGGAATCAGGACGCGCTACTCCGCGCCCTCTTCCGCCTGAATCTCAGCCTCAGCCTCCGAAGGATCTTCCTCGGCAGCGTCGCCTTCCACTCCGGCGATCCGCCCATCGACGAGGATCTCGTCCACATCGCCAGCCGAACCCTCTTCCTCCGCACGCTCCTCGGCTTCTGCATCCGCTTCGGCTTCCGCATCGGAGTCCTCGTCGCCAGCTTCATCCGCGCCTTCTGCGGGAAGCTCCGAGTGCTCAAACGGCTTCAGATCGGCATCAATCGACACATTCACATCCGCGTCCACGTTGAAGTCTTCGGAATCCTCGCCAGCCGATTCCTCTGGCTCGTCCCCGTCGGGAACACCATCGGCCTGCGCCTCATGCTCATCCGCCATCGGCTCCGCTTCTTCCGCAGCCTCGCGCAACGCGGCCGTATCCTCAGCTTCCGCATCACCGACCACATCCATCGGAATCTCCTCCTGCGTCGGCTCCATGTCTGCGAGCTCGCCGGCCATCTTCTCAAACTCTTCGATGCTCGGCAGCTCGTTGATGTCTTTCAGTCCAAACCGCACCAGGAAGTCCTTGGTCGTCTTGTACAGGATCGGCCGGCCGATCACCTGCTTGCGCCCCGCCGTCGTCACCAGCTTGCGCGCAATCAGCGACCCCACCACGCCGCCCGAATCCACGCCGCGAATCTCACTGATCTCCGGCGCCGTGATCGGCTGCTTGTACGCAATCACCGCCAGCGTCTCCAGGGCCTGCAGCGACAGCTTCATCGGCGGCTTCAGCGACTTGATGAACCCGCGCACCGCGTCGTGATACTCCGGCTTCGTCGAGAACCGGAAGCCCCCCGCCACCTCGCGAATCTCAATCCCGTGATCCGAGTTCGCATACTCCGCAATCAGCTGGTCCACCAGCGATCGCAGGTAGTTGCGCAGCTCCCGCTCCTTGGCCCGCGCCCACGCCTTCGCGTAGGCCTCATCCTCTTCCGGAGTCGTCTGCCGAAACTCCGCCAGCGAAGCAGGCGCCTCATGGCTCGCCTCGGCCGCAACCGGCTCTGCCTCAGCAGGCTCACTCTCGATCTCGATCTCGGGCTCAACCTCCGGCGAGACTTCGTGGCCGACCTCCGTCCCAGCCTCCTGGACCTCCACAGCCTCATCCCCACCAGCTTCGGCAGCCGCTTCCTCGGCGGAAGCCTCCTCCGCCTCAATCGCGTCGGCCATCTCCTCGACGACCGCCGCCTCGGCAGCATCTTCCGTTGCCTCGGCATCGCCCGCAGGATCAGCCTCGCCACCCTCTTCGACCTCAGGCGATGAGGGCTCGCCCTCCAGCTCTTCCGTGGTCTCCGACGGCTCCAGCACCTCGGCGTTCAGCGCATCCGCATCAGGAGCGGGCGTCGACTCGTCGTCCGCAGCATCTTCCGCTGCAGTCGGCACGTCCGTGTGCTCGGACGAGGGTTCCGGCGCGCCGGCAGTCCCATCGAGTGCCAGCTCCGCCTGCTGTGCGGCGATCGCGTCCAGCTCGGCCTGCGCTTCTTCGCTCAGCAGCCCGATCAGCTGCACCAGCGTCACTGGCTCTTCGGAGGCGTAAATAACGGCTTCAATCTTGGATTTCAGGCTCATGCGTATGCAGTACCGAGTGTATCGTCTGGCCCGCGTCAATTTCGCCCGCGAAATCAACATGCCCCAGAAAAGCAACAAGGGCGGCCATCGGCCGCCCTTGACACTGGTTCAGGTCGCTGCGGTAGCGCGATGGTGGCCTAGCCACCCGCCATCTTGTTGAACGCGAAGTACAGCCCCGCCGAAAGGAGCGCCGCCGCCGGCAGCGTGAACACCCACGCCAGCGCGATATTCCGCACCGTCGAGGCCTGCAGCCCGCTCCCGTTCGACGCCATCGTGCCCGCAATGCCTGAACTCAGTACATGCGTCGTACTCACCGGGGCGCCGTACGCATCCGCCGCCCAAATCGTGATCATCGCCGTAATCTCGGCTGCCGCGCCCTGCGCATACGTCAGGTGCGTCTTGCCGATCTTTTCGCCCACCGTCACCACGATGCGCTTCCAGCCGATCATCGTTCCCAGGCCCAGCGCCAGCGCGACCGCCACCTTCACCCACGTCGGGATGAACTTGGTCGAGCGATCCAGGTAGCCGCGATAGTTCGCCAGCACCTTGGTATCGTCCGCGCTCATCTTTGGCCCCGCCTTGGTCAGCAGGTTCAAGCTCGCGCTGGTCAGGTACATCTGGTTGCGGACGTTCGCCTGCATCGCCGGAGGCACCGTCGCCAGCGAGCCATAGCTCGTCGCTTCGTTGCGGATGTCACCCACCATCTCTTCCAGCGCCAGCACCGTCTGCGGCTCGGCCTTCTTCTCCGAGACAAACCGCTCCAGCTCCGTCTGCGCGTCGCCGATCGTGATGCCCTGCGTCTCGTAGTTGTGCAGCGTGTTCTGCGTCTGCGTGGAGACCGCCGTGAACGTCTGCACATCCTTCACGCTCACCGTGTGGTTCAGCGCATAGGCCGTCGGCACCGTTCCCACCAGGATGAGCATGATCAGGCCCATGCCCTTCTGGCCGTCGTTCGATCCGTGGAAGTAGCTCACACCGCCGCACGTGCCGATCAGCAGCAGGCGGATGTAGAACGGCGGCGGCTCTGTGCCTTCAGGAGCCTTGTACAGCCGCGGATCGCGCGCCACCAGCTTGAACAGCAGGAACAGCAGGCCGGCCATCACGAAGCCCACCAGCGGAGAAACCAGCAGCGCCTTGAAGACCTTGATCACCTGGTCCATATCCACGCCGCTGATGCCCGAACGGCCATGGATGAGCTGGTTCATGATGCCCACGCCGATCACCGAGCCCACCATCGTGTGCGAGCTCGACGCCGGCAAACCCTTCCACCACGTCGCCAGGTTCCACAGGATCGCCGCCACCAGCAGCGCAAACACCATCGCAAAGCCCGAGCCCGAGCTCACCCGCAGAATCAGCTCCACCGGCAGCAGCTGCACGATCGAGTACGCCACCGTACCCGAGCTCAACAGCACGCCGATGAAGTTCAGGATGCCCGAGTACACCACCGCCACATGCGGCTCCAGCGAGTGAGTGTAGATGCACGTCGCCACGGCGTTGGCCGTGTCATGGAAGCCGTTGACGAACTCGAACCCCAGCGCGATGAACAACGCGATGCCCAGCAGGATGAACGGAAACACGTTCGCCGAATGCACCAGCGCAAGGTCCGTGGAGATATTGCGGCCGATATAGATCACGCCGACCAGCATCGCGCCCGCAAACACGATCGCGCCCCACTTACCGGGCGAGCTATGCGCAAACTTGGTGTCGAGCAGCGATCCTTGCGGCTCTGCGAGCAGTGCGTCTACTGGATCTGAGACAGGGCTGGTAGCCATGTTCTTTGTTCTTCTTTCGTACAGAGGATGAGGGGAGCGCGAACCCAGCCTAGCCCCGGCCCGTAACGCCGACCTTGAAAGTCTCGTGAACATTCAGGAAAACCCCGTTGGATTCCCGTTAATTCGCTCCGGAAATCCTGTGCAAGGAGGGTGGAAACCAGGCTGGCGAACCCCAGCGCATCGAAACGCGCCGACAAACTCGATGCCGGTTGCGAACGACCAGCTCCCTCATCCCTCGAAACCTGAAGACCTCGCACCTCTACAGCTCGCGCTAAGTCTCATCGCGCACGCTGTTGACAACATCCGCGCAGTGTACTATCTGTACTAGTACACATGATTCCATTCCGATTGACAGGAAAACCCGGCGTCCCGGTCTATGAGCAGGCCGTCTATGCCGCCACCCGAGCCATCGTGGCAGGACAGATGCGCGTCGGCGATCCATTTCCTTCTGTGCGCACCTTGTCGCGCGAGCTGAAGATCAATCCCAACACGGCGCATAAAGTGATTGCGCAGTTGCTCAGTGACGGCCTGCTGGAGTCTCGACCCGGAATTGGCACGGTCGTCGCGAAGCTTCCAGGCTCAAGTTCAACCGAACGGACGGAGTTGCTGAATGGGCAGATCGAACAGTTGGTCGTCGAGGCCAAGCGCCTCTCGATCGACCTCGATCAGGTAACGGCCGCGCTGGAGAAGCACTGGAAACGCCTCACCGCTCGCGAGGAGACCTATCAGTGATCTCCCAATCCCTCGCGATTGAAGTGCACGGCTTGAGCAAGCGCATCGGTAAAGCAACGTTGTTGCAGCCCATGGACCTCAGCGTGCCGCAAGGCGCAATCTTCGCGCTGATCGGCCACAACGGCGCGGGCAAGACGACGCTCATCAAACTGCTGCTCAACATCCTTCGACCCACATCCGGCCACGCAACCGTACTCGGAATACCCTCCGTAGACCTGCGCGGCGATGTCTTCACCCGCATCGGCTACGTCTCCGAAAACCAGGAGATGCCCGAGTGGATGACCGTCGGGCAGCTCATGCAGCATCTCCGCCCCTTGTATCCCCGATGGAACGATGCCGGCCTGCTCCGCGACCTGCAGCTTCCTCCCGAGCGCAAGATCAAGCACCTCTCGCGCGGCATGAGGATGAAGCTCGCCCTCGCCAGCGTGCTCGCCTTTCAGCCCAAGCTTCTTCTCATGGACGAACCCTTCTCCGGCCTCGATCCCGCCGTGCGGTCTGAGTTCGTTCAAACGCTGTTGGACCGCACCCATGACATGGAGACGACCGTGGTCATCTCATCGCATGATCTCGATGAGATAGAGACCTTCGCCACCCATGTGGCCTTCATGCGTGCCGGCAGGTTGTCCTTCGCCGAGCCCATCGAGTCGCTCCTCGAGCGGTGTCGTGAAGTGACGGTGACGTTTGAAGGAGAGACCGCAGAGGCTGCAAAAGCAAAGCTCCCTCAAGGATGTGCCGCTGCGGAGGCGAACGGCGCGATGCTCCGCTTCGTCGACACGCAGGCCAACGTCGAGGATCACGAAGGCGCAATCCGCGAACTGATGCCGGACGCGTTGCAGGTCCAGTCCGAGCCTATGAATCTGCGCGCCATCTTCCTCGCGCTGAACAAGGGAGACCGCGCATGAAACAGATCGGCCTGATCTTCTGGAAGGATGTGCGCTACTTGCGGATGGAGCAGGGCGTGTATCTCCTGCTGCTCGCGGCCTACGCCATTGCCGCGCCGCAGACGTGGCCGGGAAAGCCCCCGAATCCATTCCTCACCATGTTTGTCTCCCTGCTGAGCCAGCTGATGCCTGTGTTGTGGATGGTGCTGATTACGCGAGCGGTACAAGCGGACAGCCTCGTGGGGGAAGAGCAGTTCTGGATCACCCGGCCCTATCGCTGGAGTTCGCTGCTGTTGGCCAAGACAATGTTCGTGGTGGTGTGCGTAGCGTTGCCGTTCGTCGCGATGCAGTGGGTTCTCCTGCTGGAGGGCGGACTGCCTCCGTTCGCGGCGAAGGCCGGAACGAAATTGCTGCTCCGCTTTGCAATCCAGATGCTCTTGTCCTTCTTCGTCCTGGCTTCGGTTACGAAGAACCTCGCCTCCATGTTCACATTGCTCGTGGCCATCGTGGTCACCTGGGCAGGGCTGCTCACGTTCGTGCTGTCGCACACGCAGGAACGAGTCTCTCCGCCGAATGCGTTGGCGCTATTCGGAGCCTTGTTTGCTGTCCTGATGCTGGCGATATTGATCTACCAGTATGCGCGGCGTCGCACCGTGTACTCGCGCCTCGCGGTTGCGGGAGTCCTCGCCTTCAGTCTGCTGATGCTCTTTGGCGTTGGCGCCGCCGGCTTCGGAGCCCCCATCAAGTCATGGATCCGCGCGGAATATCCGCTGCGTGATTCCTTACGGCTGGTGCTTACGGATTCCATGCCCTACGAAGAGCGTCGCGAGGATGAGGTGCGCATCCCTCGCAACCAGGTTGAGGTGAAACTTCCCGTGCAGATCCAGGGTTGGCCCGCCGACGCCAAAGTCCGCGACGCGCATCTCGAGATCGAACTCGACGGGGCCGGAATCCACTACGCCCCACCTTGGCAGGACGCAATGGTCAGCGACCATGCCATTGGCTTCATCATGCCGATGGCTATGTTCGAACGCCTCGCAAACACGGATGTGCACCTGCATCTGGAACTCGCCGCCGACGAGTTGCGTCCTCTGCCCGTGATCCAGAGTGTCGCGGCAGATACATTTGCCGGACCCAAGAACGGGCTCTGCTCGCTGGTCCATGGAACGGTCTATTGTCGGCACGCCTACCAACAGTTCGCGCCCGTCCGCGTGGAAGCGAAGACATGCAGCGGCGACACCTGGGCGGCGCTAAAGAATGTCATCGGGAACGCAGCCGATCCCGTCATGTACGACACCTTGCCAATCAAGGGCGCAGTCTGTGCGGGAGACCTCCTTCGCTTCACCGAGTACGGCCCCGCGGGGATGTTCCGCGTCGCGCTCGATGTGCCAGCGATCAAGCTCGGACAGTACCGCGCGCTGTAGGACCATCAACGCGACAATAACGAGGGTCACTCATCCCTCAAAACCTGGAGACCTCGTACCTCTACAGCAACCGCCTACTCCCCCGGCACGTGCTCGTAGTACTTCGGCCAGTCCGCCATCAACTTATGCAGCACCGTCGACCCGCACAGCCACGCCGACTCCAGCGCCAGCTTGCCGCCAATATACGGCGCCGTCAGCGACTCCACCGGCTCATGTCCCGGTCGCGGCATGTCGAAGTTCGATCCCGTCCGCAGCACCATCACGCGCTGCGCATCCACGCGATGCATCGGAGCCAGCCGCTCGATCGCTCCCATAAATCCCGAATCTTCCATCTCCGTCATCGCGAATGTGCCCTTGCCATCGGTCCACATCCGCACCCAGTCCTCCGCAAACTGGTTCATGATCGCCCCATGCCAGTAGTAGTCGCTCGCAAAGCTCTCGCCAAGCCCCACGAACGGCGGCTTCTGCGCATTTGGAAAGCCCACATACTGCTCGCGGAATGCCTTCACCTTGTCGTCATCGCCCAGGTTCAAATCCTTCGTCTGCGCATACGCCCACTCCGCCAGCTTCACGTTCATCGGATATAAGTTCGACCGATGCCACGTCGGCGCATCCGTCCGCGGAGGATTCGGCTCCGTCGCTCCCGTCGGGAACCAGCCGTACGGCCAGCTCTTCGGCATCTCGCGCGGATCGATCTCGCGCACCACATCGCCCACCACATATCGCGCCCACGCCGCCGACCCAATCGATCCCCACTTCGGATCCACGCCCGCAATCCCATTGATCAGGATGTAGGCATGCGTCAGGTCGAAGCGAGGATCGAGCCCCAGAGCCATCATGCTCGCCGTCGCGTTCACCAGCGTCGTCCCGCTCAGCATGCCCAGCATGGTGTGGTCCTTGTTGGTCCGCAGCGCATGCTGACCCTCAGGCAGGTTCGCCCCGCCCGGGAACTCCACCACCTCATCCAGGTGCTCTCGCTCCACCCAGAACTGAAACTCCCCCGGAACATCGCCCGTATCCTTGCCCACTTCGAACGTGGCAATCACCACCGCCCGAATCGGCCAGGGCTTCTGCTGCGCACGCACGTTGGGAACAAGTAACGCCGCCAGCGTAACGAGCAGCGAGACACGAAGACGATGGAGGCGCATGAAGTCTCCCGAGGGGAAGTGAGCGGGCCTCGGAACGAGTCCCGGTTTTGTCAGGGCGGGACTTCAATCCCGCCATAAGGCAGTGAGGACAACGCGGCTTTAGCCGCTGAGGAAATAATGCCGGGAGCCTATTCAGGCGGGTCTTTCGTTTGAGCTGATGACTCTAGCCTAACGCAGCCCACGCTCATTCTTTCCAAGATGCTGCCGCACGATACGCAAAAAGTTCTCCGCCAGCGGACTCGCCAGTCCGGGCCGCATCGCAAGATCAATGCTCGTCCGCGACGCACTCGCCACCTCGCGATACACCGTGCCCGGCACGATCAGCTGCGTCATACACGCCGGCGCCAGCGACACACCAATGCCCGCAGCTACCAACCGGAACAGCGTAGGGAACTGCGGCGTCAGCTGCACAATATTCGGCCGGAACCCGGCCCGCTCGCAGCACGCCACCGTGCGATCGAACGCCAGCGGCCCCATGTGCCGTGCGAACAGCACAAACGGCTCATCCCGCAGGTCAGCCACGCGCAACGTCTTCTTCGCCGCCAGCGCATGCGACTCCGGCAACACCGCAATGTAACGCTCGCGCAGCAGCGTGCTCGTCGTCAGGCCCTCGCTGCCTTCGCCATCGCGCAGAAAGCCAAGATCCAGCGCCCCATCACGCAACGCCTCCACCTGCGCCGAAGTCCACATCTCGCGCAGCTGCAACTCCACCTTCGGATACCGCTTCCGAAATCGCCGGATCGCCGCCGGCAGCTCCGTAAACATCACGGACCCGCTGAAGCCCACGCTCAGCGTGCCCTCTTCGCCGCGCCCCACGCGCCGCACCTGCGCCAGGTCATCGTCCACGCGGGCCAGAGTCGCCCGCGCCCTCTGCGCCAGCAGCGTACCCGCATCCGTCATCTGCACGCCACGCGTCGTACGCACAAACAGGGGATGCCCCAGCAGCGTCTCCAGCCTGCGAATCTGCTGACTCAACGCCGGCTGCGCAATGTGCAACTGCTTCGCCGCCCGCGTAAAGTGCAGCGTCTCCGCGACCGCAAGAAAGTACCGCAGGTGCCGCAGCTCGATCTCGTCAGTCATACACAAATCCTATCAATGGATAGCTTTCAGTGATTGGACGTATCGCCGCACGAGTGCGTACTTTGAAAGAGAGGAGATCGACCGATGGACCTGTTAGCCGAAGATCCAAAGACCCAGCGCAGCGAGGTGACAATCCGCGAATTCCAGCCCGGCGACGAGGACGCCTTCCGCCGCCTCAACGAAGAGTGGATCACTCTCTACTTCAAGCTCGAGCCACCGGACGTGTACGCACTCCAGCATCCCCAGGAGAAGATCCTCAGCAAGGGCGGCCGCATCTTCTTTGCCGTGCGGAATGGCATCGCACTGGGCACCGTAGCCCTGGTCCCCATCGCGCCTGGCGAATACGAAGTCGCCAAGATGGGCGTCACCGCAACCGCACGCGGCCTCGGCATCGGCCACCAACTCATGCACGCCATCGTCGAAGCCGCACGCAACATCGGAGCCACCCGCCTCTACCTCGAAACCAACCACGCCCTGCTGCCAGCCATTCATGTCTACACTGCCGCAGGATTTCGCGACGTCCCCAAAGAACAACTCAGGCCCTCGCCCTACCAGCGCGCCGATGTCTTCATGGAGCTGTTTCTCTAGCTCGGTTTTCGGTTAGACTTCCGCCGTGCCGACCATCCTGAGATTTCTCGGCTTCCGCATCATGATCTACACCGAAGATCATCTTCCGATCCACGTTCATGCGGTTAAGGGCAGGGAACTCGTCGTCTTTGAGTTGGATTGCCAGGCAAAGAAGGTCCGCCTGCGAGGACGGACGCGTCTGAGCCGCGTTACGATCCGTCGCCTCGAGGAATTTGTCGGTGATAACCTGACCCTACTGTGCGAAGCGTGGAGGGAACTGCATGGCAACTGAACGCGAATGGAAGGCAGCTGGGCGCAGCATGCGCGACATGCAGCGTCACGTGCCTCACGCTGTCGCTGCGGCCTACGCTCCGAAGGTTCGCCGGCTCCTCGTCACGCTGAGCGATGGTTTGGAGATAGCTCTCGATCCTTCCCGCCTCCAGGCCTTGGAAAACGCGAAGCCGTCCGCGTTGAAGAACATAGAGATCAACGCGGCCGGATACGAGCTGTTCTTTCCAGCTCTCGAGGAAGGCATCTGGCTACCGGGTGTGTTGGGCGGACTGATGGGCTCCCGTAAATGGATGGACCAACAGGCACGGCGGGAACGGTCAACGGCACGCCGGAAGAAGCTCGCCGCCCCTGCTCAGCCCCAGTCGTCCCGCACCGCAGCCTGATCCGCAAATACCTGGTCGAAGTGCTCCGTCTTCTTCAGCAGGATGTCGCCGAAGACCTCCGTCTGGTGCAGCAACATCGCCTGCAGCCGCACCAGCTCCAGCATCGCCAGGAACGTGCAGATCAGCGCCCGCTCACTCCTCACGTTGTTCAGCATCTTGCGCAGGCTGATCGGCTTCTCTTCCATCAACAAGCGGCGCTTCACGAAGTCGATCATCTGCGCGACCGTTACCGAGTCCTCGTTGATCGAGTGCACCGGACGCTCTCGTAGCCGATTGAGTATGTCGCGGAAGACCAGCAGCAGATCATTCGTGGTTGCGGCAATCTCGCGCTCTCCATCCGGCGAATCCAAGCCCTCTTCGCGCAGGAACGCCCGCATCCCTGGCTTCGACCAGCTCGCATCTTCGAGCATCTGTTTCTGCTGCAGCATCTGCGCCGCTGCCTTGAAGCGCTCATGCTCCAGCAGCCGCTCCACCAGTTCGCGCCGAGGATCCTCATCCGTTCCCGCAGCCACGTCCATCGGATCGCGCGGCAGCAGCGTCTTGCTCTTGATGTGGATCAGCATCGACGCCACATACACAAACTCGCCCGCCACATCCACATCCGCCTCGCGAAGGTGATGCGTGTACTCCAGAAACTGCGCCGTGATCTTCGACATTGGAATGTCGTAGATGTCGAGGTTCTGCTTGCGGATCAAATCCAGCAGCAGATCGAACGGCCCGTCATACACCTGCCCGATGGTGATCGAAAACGGAGACTGCGATGCCTCTTCGGGCGTTGGCTTTTCCTTCGCAACCTTCTTCGGCTCCGGCGCAGGAGGCACAGGCTTTGGCGCCAGCACAAGCGTCTCGCGCGGAGTCACAGCTTCCTCCGAAGGTTCAACCACGACCTCCGGCGTCGCCTGCTCAGCGCTCGTGATCTCTTCTTCGGGTTGCTCTTCGCGCACTTGTTCTTCGCTCATGCTCATGCAATCCCAATCGCGTGCTTCACATCATCCAGCGTCTTGTTCGCGCGTGCTGCAGCACGGTCGCGGCCACGGGCGAGCACCTCGTTCACATACTCCGGCTTCGCTTCCAACTCGTGACGACGCTCGCGGATCGGCGCAATCATCGTCACAATGTTATCCGCCACCCAGCCCTTGCACTCGATGCACCCAATCGACGCCGACCGGCAGCCGTCATACACCTTCAACATCGTCTCTTCGCTGGAGAACACCTTGTGCAGATCACCGACGGGGCAAATGTCCGGCTCGCCCGGATCGTCACGCCGCACCCGCGCCGGGTCGGTCACCATGCCTTTGATCTTCGCGCGCAGGCTCTCGTCGCTCTCACTCAGCTCAATGTGGTTCTTGTAGCTCTTGGACATCTTGCGTCCATCCAGCCCCGGCAGCTTCGGCGAAGGCGTCAGCAGCGCCTGCGGCTCAGGCAGAATCTCCCTCCGCCCAAAGCTCGAGATCTTCTTCGTCGCCTGCGCTGCTGCGTAAAGATGGCTCGCATTGAACTCGGCACGCGTCGACTCTTTGGGCTCGCCCGCCAGCTTCCGAGCCTTCTCCAGAATCGCCGGCATCTCCCACGGCGCGGCATCCGGAGACAGGAGGAACTCGCCCGGATACAGCTGGTTGAACCTGCGAGCGACCTCGCGCGTCAGCTCCACATGCGCCACCTGGTCCGCGCCCACCGGCACAAAGTCCGGCGTGTACAGCAGGATGTCCGCGGCCTGCAGCAATGGATAGCCCAGGAAGCCGTAAGTATTCAACTCCTTCTCGGCCAGCTGCGCCTGCTGGTCCTTGTACGTCGGCACGCGCTCCAGCCATGCCACCGGCGTAAACATGCCGAACAGCAGGAACAGCTCTGAGTGCGCCGGCACATCCGACTGCTTGAAGATCACGCAGCGCTCGGGATCAAGCCCGGCCGAAAGAAAGTCCAGCGCAATCTGGAATGATTTCTCCCGTACATCCCCAGGCTCTGCATAATCCGTCGTCAGCGCATGCAGGTCGGCGATGAAAAAGTAGCAGTCGTAGTCCTGCTGCAGCCGCACCCAGTTGTGCAGTGCGCCCATGTAGTT
Source organism: Bryocella sp. (assembly GCF_058498515.1). NCBI lineage: Bacteria > Pseudomonadati > Acidobacteriota > Terriglobia > Terriglobales > Acidobacteriaceae > Bryocella > Bryocella sp. The sequence continues at coordinate 32,925 of NZ_JBMHYI010000063.1, read as the reverse complement.
GCCAAGATGCAGCCGGCCCGTGGGTCGCATGCCGGAGAGCACGCGCGGGCGAGGAACGATTCGGGAAGAAGATGCACTCATGCGTAGGTCTGGGGTCGCCACCGTCCGGCGCGGATGCTGCTCAAAACCGGCCGCGGGCGCGGAACCTTCAGAATACAGGACCCGGCCGCCGGAGTTGGGTGGCCTTAGAGATCTGTCGCCCAGTTCTCGGTATGCAGAGGAGGGCCGGCCTTTGCAAATGCCCCATCAGCGGACACCAGCACCGCATTAGCACTGATGGCGTGTGCCGCGATCAGCATATCCAGCGCGGAGAGCGCCCGCCCACTTCGCCGGAGCTGCTCACGCAAATCGGCATAAGCTGCCGCTGCCGCGCTGTCCCACGCCAGCACTTGCAGGCTGCCGAAGAACTCCTCCACGAGCTTCCGCAGCAGCGTGGCCGACGGTTTCCGCGCCAATCCGTAGCGGACCTCAGCCTCGGTAATCGTCGAGATCGCGATCTCGGAGTGTGCCGACCGCTGCTGCATCGTCTTCCGCGCCTCCGCCGAGCGCCCGTTGAGGATGTACGAGACTGTGTTCGTGTCCAACAGGTAGAGCGGCGCAGCCTTCATAGCGCATCGCGCTCGGCAGCCTCGCGTTCATCGCGCTCGATCTCCAGCGGGCCCTCGCTCTCGATAGCCTCATCCAGTGCGTGGAAGAGCTTGCCCCACGGCCTGCGCGGAGCTGCCTCGGACAGCGTAATGACGCCGCTATGAGGGTCCTGCCGGATGAAGACCTCGTCCGTCTTGAAGCGGTACCGCGCCGGGATCCGCACTGCCTGGCTGCGACCGCTCATGAACACCTTCGCCTTGTCCTGGTTCGCCATATCGCACCTGCTATATCTCATGATATATGACAGCAGGACTCGACAGGGAAGAACCTTATCGTTACGCGCTCGTGAATATTGCCAAACAGAAGTTCGGTCCCGCGTACACCGTGCCTATCCTTGACCTATGCCCCGCCTGAAAGCCCCTTCGCGTGTCCTCTCCGCGTGTCTCTCTGCCTCTTTGTTTGCCGCCGCTCTCTCCGCGCAGGAAACGTCCCAGCCCGCAAAGCCCCACGCCAGGCGCCACAACATCATCATCTTCGTCGCCGACGGCCTTCGCCGTAACTCGGTCACACCCGAGACCATGCCCGCGTTCTACAAGCTCCGTCACGAAGGCGTCGACTTCGCGAACAGCCACTCCGTCTTCCCCACCTTCACCACCGCCAACGCCTCCGCCATCGCCACCGGCCACGGCCTCGGCGACACCGGCGACTACTCCAACGTCATCTGGCCCGGCGCCTGGCTCGCGCGACCCGACCAGACCACCGGCCTCGGCTTCCTCACGCCCTTCCTCGAGAACGACGAAGTCCTCGCCGACATGAACGCCGTCTTCGACGGAAACTACCTCGGCGAGCGCACTTTGCTCTCCGTCGCCCGCGAACAGGGCTTCCACGTCGCCTCCGTCGGCAAGCTCGGCCCCACCGCCATCCAGCAGAACGACTCCCTCGCCTGGGATCCCACCGGCTTCATCGACAGCAAAGGCGCTATCGTCATCGACGACTCCACCGGCACCGACGCCGGCCTCGTCCTGCCCATCGACGTGCAGGAAACCATGGAAGCCGCTGGCCTTCCCACCCAAGCCCCCACGCGCAGCAACGGCTATCCCGACGGCTCCAAGTGGAACAACGGCTTCTCCGGCGATGCGAAGAATCCCGGCACCCTCCAAGCCAACTTCACCCAGCAGCAGTGGATGGCCGACGTCACCACCAAGGTCCTCCTGCCCATGTTTACGAAGGAGCCACAATCCCCGGACGAAAAGCCCGCGCCCTTCGTCCTGCTCTTCTGGTCCCGCGATCCTGACGCCACCCAGCACAACCAGGGTGACAGTCCACTCGCGCTCACGCCCGGCATCAACGGCCCCACATCAACCCTCGCGCTCCGCAACGCCGACCGCTGCCTCGGCGAACTGCTCGTCTGGCTCGACAAGCATCCCGACGTGAAGGCCAACACCGACGTCCTCGTCACCAGCGATCACGGCTTCGCCACCATCAGCCGTCGCGAGATCGACGCCTCCGGCGCGACCACCTCCGCGCCCGCCGCTGGCATGCAGGACGACGCCTCCAACCCTCTCGCCCACGACCAGGAGCACATGCTCCCCACCGGCTTCCTCGCGCTCGACCTCGGCGCGCAGCTCGGCCTCCACGTCTTCGACGCCGCCAAGCGCTCCACCACCACCGCCTCCGTCTACGAGCAGGTCCCGCTCACCGACAAGGCGCACTTCCCGTCCGGTGGCAGCGCCCTGCTCGGCGACAAGGTCACCCGCCTCGATGGCCAGGACGCGAAGCTCATCGTCGCCACCAACGGCGGCTCCGACCTGCTGTATTTCCCCTCGAACGACGCCGCGCTCATCAAGGACACCATCGGCGTCCTCGCCTCGCTCGACTACGTCGGCGGCATCTTCGTCGACGACAAATACTGCGCCGACGCCTCAGCCTGCGCCGGCGCGCTCAAGATGAGCGACATCGGCCTCGTCGGCCACAGCAAGGTGCCGCGCCCCGCCATCGCCGTCGCGTTCAGGCACTTCTATCTCGAGCCCGGCAACCTGCAATCCGGCATCCAGCTCTCCGACAACACGCTCAAGGAAGGCCAGGGCATGCACGGCGGCTTCGCACGCGATCAGACCTTCAACAACATGGCAGCCATCGGCCCCGACTTCAAGCAGCACTACGCCGACGAAGCGCCCTTCGGCAACATCGACCTCGTCCCCACCATCGCCCACATTCTCGGCATCGACATGCCCTCCGTTGGCACTCTCAAAGGCCGCGTCGCCACCGAAGCCCTCAAGGAAGGCAAGCCCACCACCGGAGACCACAAGACCCTCGAGTCCACACCCACCGCCGACGGCCTCCACACCGTCCTCGAGTACCAGCAGCTCAACGGCGTGAAGTACTACGACCAGGCCTGCCTCGTCGCCAAAGACGTCCATACCTGCAAGTAGCCACTGGAGTCTGGCCAACTGGCAGCTGGAATCTGTTCTTCGAACCGTCTGCCCCTGGTCCCTCAAGGGACCCGGGCTAACACCGCCACGAATGCTCGCGTGAGCCCGCCTTCCGACCCTGGGCGTAGCGAATGGGAGGCGCCTCGCCCCTCGCAACCTGAAGACCTCACTCCTCTACAGCTCAACCGAGCCGCCGCAGAAGCTACGCGATCACCACACCCATAGCAAACCCGTCATACCCCTTGTTGCCAACGGTCTGCATCACCGTCGCCCGCAGCCGCGGATGCCGTCCCATCAGCTCCACCGCCTTGCGCTGCCCCTGCACGCGCGCGTCATCGCTGCTTGCGTCAGCCAACTCGCCCTCGCGCACCACGTTGTCGATCAGGATCACCGTACCCACGCGCGAAAGCTCCAGCGCCTGCTCCAAGTAACGCGGATTGTTGTCCTTGTCCGCATCGAGAAAGATGAGGTCGAACGCCTCTGGCTTCTCCGCGATCAGCGCCCGCATCGACTCCAAAGCCGATCCCACGCGAACCTCAACCACATCCGCAAATCCCGCCCGCGCGATGTTGCTCCGCGCAATCTCCGCATGCCGCGCGCTGAACTCCAGCGAGATCAGCCGCGCTTGCCCGCGACCTTTGCCCTCTTGCCCATCGTCCTTCGGCAGCGCCCGCGCCAGGCAAATCGTCGAGTACCCGCCCAGCGTGCCCAGCTCCAGCACGCGCCGCGCACCCAACGCCCGCGCCAGCACCTCGAGAAACCGCCCCTGCGCCGGCGACACATCGATCGACGGCAGACCCGCATCGCCATTCACCGCCAGCGTCTGCTCCAGCACCTCATCCCGCCCCAGCATCACCTCGCCAACATAGTCATCGACGGCGACCCACTCCCGTTGCGTTGCAGCCATGTCTTCCTCCTTCGTGATTGTTGAAGGCCCCGAAAAATGTCTCTCGCGAACCGCTAGCCGCGCAGCGGCTACCGGCAGGCCGCTACCCCGCGCCAGCCCAGCTTTGTCAGGTCGGGGCTTCAGCCCCGCCACACATGGCCCGGAAACACTGGGCTTTAGCCCCTGAGGGATCGGATGCTCGGCTCTGCGAGTGGTGAAACAGCGACTCCCTACAGACTCATCAACAGCCCATCAAACACCGAAATCATCGGCGAAAACACCATCAGCGTAAGCGGCCCGCCCAGAAAGAAGAACGCGATCATGAAGTACATGCTGTATTGCTCGAACGCCTTCGCCGCGTTGTACGGCAGCAGAAGCACCAGAATGCGCCCACCGTCGAAGAACGGAAACGGAATGATGTTCAGCGCCAGCAACAGCAGGTTCATCGTGATCGACAGGTACAGCAGCAGCATTACGGGCAGGATGCCCGGCAATTGCCCCAGCGCATCCATCTGCGCTCCCTTGCCCAGATAGAACGCCACCTGCAGCGAGATCTGTCCGCCCGCTGCATAGTGCTTCATCACCACCAGCACGATCAGCGACACCGTAGCCGCGATCAGCTGCGCCGCTGGCCCTGCCAGGATCGACAACACCTCGCCGTTCTTCGTCCGGAAGTTGCGATACGTCATCGGAACCGGCTGGCTCCAGCCAAACGGCAGCCGGCTATGGAACACGAACAGCGAGAGCAAAGGCCACAACGCCATGCCCCATGGGTCGAACCCCGCCATCGGGTTCAACGTCATCCGTCCCGCCATGCGCGCCGTAGGATCGCCCAGCCGGTTCGCCATCCAGGCCTGCGCCATATCGTGCAGGGAAATCGAAAAATACATCACCACCAGCGTGAACACAAGGATGGCGAGGCTGAGAGGACTCATCGGCATGAAGACAAGGATACGGGAACCGGATGACTCGCCATCATTCCGACCCTGAGAGTAGCAAGCGGGCAACCCGTGTATCTCGCTGGCGGTGGCAAAGATTTGTGGGGCATCGAGACTCCGGGTGCCCCACGTCTCGATTTTTGAGACGTGGGTTCGCAGGATGCGTCCACGGCACATCCCTACTCGATCGCAAACACAATCTGCACCGTAGCCGTTGACTGCACCCGCTCCGCCTCGATGTCCAGCGGCGCAGGACCATTCGCATCCGCGGTCTTGGCCATCGCGCGCATCGCAAACACCGGCCGAATCACCGTCTGCGTCACGTTATTGGTCGCATACACCGGCTTGCCCAGCGTTGCTCCTAGGCTCTGCGCCATCGTCATGGCCAATGCCTTTGCATGCTCGGTGGCCTTGCGCAGCGCGGCTTCATCCAGCGCGAGATTGCTCTTCATCCGCCACGTAATGTCGCCGCTCTGGTTCGCTCCCGCCTGCACCGCCGCGTCGAGAATCACCGCCGCCTTGCCCGGCTCGGTGCTCACCGTCCACGTCTGGCTCACACGAAACTTCGCGCCCTTCTGCTGCTTCTGTTCATAGTCGTTCAGCCGAGCCACCTGCTGCGCGCGGCTCTGCATCTCCGCCTTGGTTGCGCCCGCATCCAGCATCGCCTTCACAATCCCGTTCGAGCTCTCCGAGGCCGCCTTGTACGCCGCCTGCAGCGTAGCCCCATACACCGTGTAGCCCACGGACAAGTCCGCAACCTCCGCGTCCGCCTCCGCATGGTCCGTCGCCGAGATCGTGAGCGTGCGGTTGTCCTTATTGATCGCAAGCGACGGCGACTCGTTCATCTGGGAATGAGCGGGCAGCGCAAAGGCAACGGGAAAAGCGAGCAGCAGGGAAGCACGCAACAAAGCAAGAGGGAAGCGGGGAGTGCGCATCGGTAGTTCCTCCGGAGACGTAATTCGTCTCGGTGATGAACACTTAGACGCCGCGGCGAACCTTTGGCAAGGCAGGGACTTCGTCAATCCCCCGCTCTCTACTCTTCCGGATCGCTGCTCAGCAGGTCCGAAAGCGTCTCTTTATGCTTCGGCTTGGCCAGCACCTTCGCCTTCGGATCGGGCAGCACCTTCTCCGCCGGTGGCGTGCCAACGTGTTCGCGAGCCGCCGCCTTCACCGCGGCGACCACCGAAAAAACCTTCTTCTTTGCCTTGGACATGCGATCTCCGTTCCGCCTTCAGCGTGCCCACAAGCCTATCAAGCGCGCAGCCCTCTGTGGCGGCAGCTACAGATCATCTCGCATCCCGTATGGGATACTTATTCGTGCACTCGAGTGCCGGCGCGGCGCCGTTCAATCCCCCGGCAACGCACGGTGTGGCGCGCAAAGGAGTCCGATGGAAGAGCGCGATTTTTTCGAGGAGCGGACGGAGCAGAAGAATCATTCGCTCACCTGTCCCCACTGCAGCCAGGTCAATGAGTACCAGATCAGCTGGCTGGTTCGCCGCAAGCGTCCCCAGGTGCCCCGCGGCGCCGACGAGCTCGACCGCGCCAAGTTCGCCAAGGCCCAAAGCTACATGGTTCGCCGCGACGACATGCTCGGTTGCAAGAACATCCGCTGCCGCAAGCGCTTCGAGGTCACCAGCCTGCAGTCCGTCGTGCCCCTGCAGGAAGCCTCCGTCGCCTCCTCCGGAGACCGCGAAGCCCGCCTCCGCGCCGCCTTCGGCAAATCCCGCATCGGTGGTTAGGGAACCTCTGACGATGTGGCACGAACGGCAGGTCACGGCTTAAGCCGTGACAAAATCCGCCAGAAATCAACGCGGCTTCAGCCGCTGAGGCGCAAGGCCTTGTGCGGTCAACGGCCATTTCCCGGCCCCGGTTTGTGATCTAATGTCGCTAGGCAAGCCTCGCCTCGCACGCGAGCCCGCCGGCAGTTTCCTGCACCACCCTCATCAGGAGCGACGTACGATGGCCAACACGCTGATTCCCGTGGATGAACGCACCCTGACGCCGGCCGAGGTCGACGCCCTCGACCGCCGCCGCCGCCGCGGCCAGCTCCTCCTGGTCATGGGCTTCCAGTTCACCATCATCGCCACGCTGGTCACCCTCTGGGCTGGCCAGGACCTCACCTATGGCCCCGGCTGGACGCACCCCATGGCCTACTGGGACGGCATCCTCTGGCTCGCCGCCATCGTCAGCTTCATGAACGGCCTGCGCCTCCGCCGCGGCTCCAACGAGTTCTTCAGCTACTAGGTTTCGGGCTTCTTCCGGTGTTGTAGCGAGCTGAAGCCATCAAAACCGGTCAAATCCTCAACGGCGAGCCCTCCACAGGCTCGCCGTTTTGGCTTTATCGGCGTTGCCGCAAGAGAACTTTCCGGTAGCTTCCCGCGTCCAATCCTGTAAGACTGGCCCCAGCGGGCCTCCTCGCGACAATCAGCATGCGACACCACTTCGGAACCCGTTTGAGCTCCGGCCACCCGTCCTACCTGGACGGTCGCCGCAGCTCGCCTTGGGTGGCGTTGCTCTGCCTGCTCTTCGTCGCGCTCGCGAGTACCGCCCAGGCGGTGCATGTTCACGGTGTCGGCCTTCCTGGCCGCACTCCGGAGCTCACCAAGCAACACGCCGGAACGGTTGCGCCGGACGAGTCCGTCTGTCCGCTCTGCGTGGCCATGCATTCGGCGCTTCCCGTAGCTGGCGGCCACGCCGCGCTTCCGCCGAGCCTGCTCACCGCGGAGAACACCCCCGGGCATCTCGCCTTCGCGCAGGAGCCGGAGCACTTTGCCGGGTTCTCCCGGCCTCCGCCTGCTCTGTCCGTTCCACTCGGATAGCTCCTCCCGTTGCAGGAGGCGGAAGTGCCGCACTCGTTCCGGCCAGGTGTCCCTCTCACGCCGGACACACCTTCCTCCTACCTCGCAACGGGATGCTGAGCCTCCTCCGCCGGAAGGACCGCAACCGCGCTCCTGGAACTGGTTTCCAGACGATCGCAAACGGCCTTCTCCGACGCAGTTCCGGCCCCCGCACACTGCTCTCGTTGTGCCCCGGGCCCCCATACCGAGCCTGCGATGCCCACGTCGCCTCGCAGCCCGTGAGACAGGAGTCTCTTGTTGATCTTGCAACGCTCTATCGTTCGCCGCCTCCAACGCCACCTCCGGGCTCTTAGCTCGGTCATGCTTGGCGTTGCGTTTGCCCTGGCGGCAACCGCCCAGTCGAACTCCGGCACCGTCGCCGGCTTCGTCACGGACTCCACCGGCGCCGCCATCCCCAACGCCACGCTCAAGCTCTCCAACAGCGTCAGCGGCTACGCGCAGTCCACCACCTCGGACGCCCAGGGACACTTCCAGTTCCCCAACGTCCCGTTCCACGGCTACACGCTCAGCGCGGCCTCTCCCGGCTTCAGCTCCTTCAGCAAGCCCGTCTCGGTCGACTCTCCCGTCGCCGTCAACTTCCCGGTGACGCTCACCATAGCCGCATCCACCGACAGCATCACCGTCGAGGCGCCCATGGACCTCGTCGAGAACGATCCCACCGCCCACACCGACATCGATCGCTCACTCATCGCGCACATGCCCCTCGAAAGCGCCTCCAGCGAGCTCAGCTCCATCGTCACCCAGGCCTCACCAGGCGTCAGCTCCGACTCCAACGGCATGATGCACGGCCTCGGCGATCACGCCGAGAACTCCTTCTCGCTCGATGGCCAGCCCATCACCGACCAGCAGAGCAAAGTCTTCTCCAACTCTGTTCCCGCCGCCGCCGTCCAGTCGCTCGAAGTCATCGAAGGCGCTCCGCCAGCCGAGTACGGTGACAAGACCTCGCTCGTCGTCAAGGCCACCACCCGCTCCGGCCAGGGGGTCACCACCCCCACCGGCGAAATCAACGCCAGCTACGGCAGCTTCGGCTCCTCCAGCATCGGTGGCGATCTCTCCTATGGCGGCAAGAACTGGGGCAACTTCATCGCCGCCAGCGGCATGGACACCGCCCGCTTCCTCGATACCCCAGAGTTCGCCGCCCTCCACGACCAGGGCAACGAGACCAACCTCTTCGACCGCGTCGATCTACAGCCCTCCGCCGCCGACACCCTGCACTTCAACGTGCAGTTCACCCGCTCCTGGTTCCAGACCCCCAACGACTACGCCAACCTCGGCGTCACCGACCAGAACGGCCATCTCCTCGGCAACACCGACCAGCGCTCCAAGATCGAAACCGTCGACTTCGCTCCCAGCTGGACGCACACGATCTCTGCCAATGCGGTCTCCAACCTCGGCGTTTACATCCGCCGCGACGCCTATAACTACTACCCCAGCAAGAACCCCCTGCTGGACTACGCCCCCGCCCAGCAGCAGGAGTCCGTCGCCCAGCAGCGCTCGCTGATGAACACCGGCGCCCACGGCGACATCTCCTACGTGAAGGGCATCCACAACGCCAAGGCTGGCTTCATGTATGCGCAGACCTTCCTGCGCGAGAACCTTCAGACCGGCCTCACCGATCCCGGTGCCAACGCTCCCTGCCTCGATAGCAGCAACGACCCCGTCAACGGCTTCACCTCCACCGCGCAGTGCGCCGGAGCCGGGCTCTTCGCCAACAACGGCACGAACTACAACGCAGCCAATCCCAACGCCTCCGCATTGCCCACGCCGTTCGCTCCTGTACTGCTCGGCTATGACTTCACCCGTGGCGGCGGCTACTACTCCTGGCACGGCCGTGCCGACGTAAAGCAGCTCGCGCTCTACGCGCAGGATCAGATCACCGCCGGTCCCTGGCAGATCAACTTTGGCGTCCGCGGCGACTTCTACAACGGCCTCACCATCCAGCGTCAGGCCGAGCCCCGCACCGGCCTCAGCTACACCATCAAGAAGTCCGGCACCGTGCTCCGCGCCTCCTACGCCCGCACCCAGGAGACGCCCTTCAACGAGAACCTCGTCCTCAGCTCCACCGGCTGCTCGGACGCAGTGATCTACGCCGTTTTCAACGTCACCGGAGGCTGCACCTCCACCACCGCGACGCCGTTCAATCCCGGCTTCCGCAACGAGTTCCACGCCGGCCTCAGCCAGTCCGCAGGCAAACACTTCGTCTTTACCGGTGAGTACATCTGGAAGTACACGCACAATGCCTACGACTTCTCTGTCTTCGGCACCACGCCCATCACCTTCCCCATCGAGTGGCACAACTCCAAGATCCCCGGCTACGCCATCTCCTTCGCGATGACGGACTGGAAGGGCATCTCCGGCCAGTTCAACGCCTCCAGCGTCGCCGCCCGCTTCTTCTCGCCGCAGATCGGCGGCGTCGGAGCCGTGCCCTCCTCGGCCAGCACCGCCGCCCATGTCTACACGCCCTTCCGCATCGACCACGACGAGCGCTTCAACGAGACCACGCATGTGCAATACAACATGCCCTTCCGCAAGTCGCTCTGGTACGGCGTCAACTTCCGCTATGACAGCGGCATGGTCGCCGGCGCCGCTCCCTGCTACAACGCCAACTCCAGCGCCAACACGGACTGCCTCCCGTTCTCACTCAACGCCAACGGCGCCCCGCTGACGCAGAACGGCCAGCCGCTTCTCAACCTCAGCAAGCTCTCGCCCGACCAGCAGTTCCAGGCCGGCATTGCGTGCAACGGCGTTAGCGCCACGCCCACCGCGGGCTTCAGCCAGTGCCTTTCCTCGCAGCTCACCTCGAACCTCATCCACATCCCCGCACCGGGCACTGAGAACGCGGACAAGGGCCCCACCCGCATCGATCCCCGCGCCCTCTTCGACATGGCCATGGGCGATGACGACCTCTTCCACTTCCATCACGACCGCTACAAGTTCTCCACCCGCGTCACCGCCATCAACGTCACGGACAAGTACGCGCTCTACAACTTCCTCTCCACCTTCTCCGGCACACACTACGTCACCCCGAGAACCGTAACCGGCGAGCTGGCCTTCCACTTCTAACCAGCACAACAACGCGAAAAAGGCCCGCTGCGAGCAGTGGGCCTTTGTCTTTCCATCATTCCTGCGGGAACCTGTCATCTCAACCGACGCCTCACTCCTCGCTCCTCCCTGGACACCTCACACCTCTACAGCTCACACTCCGGTTTCCGCAGCCTCGACGCACATCGTATCCCACCCCAGCTCCCGAGCCGTCTACCATAGACACTCGATGTCTCAACCCTCTTCCACCGCACGATCCCGCGACACGCTCATCCTCATCGCCTTCACCAGCGTGTACCTCTTCTGGGGATCCACCTATCTCGCCATCCACGTCGCCGGGGAGCATCTCCCCGTGCCTATCGTTGCCGCCTCGCGCTCGCTGCTCTCCACCGCGCTCATCATTCTCATCTGCGCCGTCTCCGGAAAAAGCCTGCGCGTCCCCAAAGGCGAAGGCTGGCGGCTCGCCGTCGCTGGCATCCTCTTTATGAGCGCCAACAACATGCTCCTCACCTGGGGCGAGACCATGGTCCCCTCCGGCTTCGCTGCCCTTGTCGTCTGCAGCACGCCCATCATGATCGCCCTCATCGAAGTCGTGATGGTGCGCCTGGGCCGCGGCGGCGAGCCGCTCAACGGCCGCGGCTGGCTCGGCACGTTGCTCGGCGTTGCCGGTCTCGCTGTCCTTGTCCTGCCCTCCATCCGCGCCGAGTTCACCCACAAGAGCATGGTCGGCTACTCCAATCCAACCCTCGGCGTCATCGTGCTGTTCGGCGCAGCCATCGCCTTCGCCGCGGGCTCCGTCTTCTCCCGCCGCTGCCGCTTCCAGGCCGACACCCTCGTCGCCACCGGCTGGCAGATTGGTTCAGCCGGCCTCTTCAATCTCTGCGTCGCGCTCGCCAGCGGCGGCTTCCATCGCGCCGTCTGGACTTGGCAGGGAAGCAGCGCCATCGTCTATCTCTCCATCTTCGGCTCGCTCTTCGGCCTGGTCGCCTTCACGTATCTCTTGCAGAACGTCGCCGTCACCAAGGTCTCCACCTACGCCTTCGTGAACCCCGTCATCGCCGTGCTGCTGGGCTTCCTCATCCTGGGCGAGCGCATGGTGCGCATCCAGCTCCTCGGCATGGGCGTCATCGTCGCCGGCGTAGCGATGGTTGTCCTCAGCCGCGGCATTCCCGGCAAGCGTGAGATCGTCGGCGTCTCCGGTCAAGCTGTCGAATAATCAAATGATCAGCAGCATGGGCGCGCTTACTCCCCGTCCACTGCCCGTCCCGCGAGGAAGGGAAACAGCGACACCTGCTGCTGCCCATCGAAGCTCACGCTCATGCTTCCGATCGTCGCGCGTTGTTTGCCGTACGCTCCACTCAGATACAGGACCAGCAGCCAGTGCTGCTGCTGCTCGAAGCTTGCCGCCATCACGTACACCGGCATCTGCACACCGAACGCAGCTCCGTCGCTGCCAGGCACAGCTTCATCGGCGATCATCATCCCCGCGGACATCCCCGCATGAATCGGATGGCCCTGATGTTCCTTCACTCGCCGAACAGACGTCGCGACCAGCGGTATCACCCCGCGCATGCGCAACACTGTGTCCGCCACCATCGCCAGCCCCTGGCTGCCATTCATTCGCCCCGCAAGACAGAAGCGATCTACATCCATCAGCAGGATCGTCTCCGGCGTCGATCCGCCTGACGTCCCGGCGCTTCGCGTCGCACGGAAGATCGTATGCATGCATTCCGTCGGCGCGTCCTCCGACGTGCTCAGATGCTCCCGCTCCAGCACGGCCTCCAGCGTCTCCGGAACGCGCGGCACAAAGCCCTTCGGGTAACTCATCGTCAGCCGCAGCGTCGGCTCGACATAGAGCGACATCCCACCAGAAACAACCGGAGGCGAACTCCCTGCCGCGCTAAAGCCAGTCCCTGCGCAAATCATCATTACGGCCACAACCCACGCAGCCCGCACACGACCCCTGAAAGCTCTCACATATCGAGTCTAGGAACCACACCGCGTGGTGTGACGAGCCTCGGTCGAATTCGCGAATCAACAGTAACGATTCGGGAGCGACTACATGCCGCAAGCCTCGGAGCCATGCCCCTGTTAGCCTGCAAAGCATGAGGCCGCCTCTTCGCGCATCAATCGTTCTGCTCTTCGCGGGTCTCGCCCTCGCTGGCCTTGCTGCCCAACAACCCACACCGTACGAGCCCGACCCCCGCGTCCGCGAGCTCATCCGCGAGCTGCACCTCAGCGTGCTTCCGCGAGAGTCCGGCTACCTCGGCATCATCGGCGTCACGCCTCTGCAAGTGGATGTGAAGGGCCGCGCGCTCAGCGTCCAGAGCCAGAACTACTACATGCTCACCCGCGCCCTGCCCATCAACTTCCTGCATCGGCTCGAGCCCGCCGACACCCACATCTTCATCGAAGGTGGCCCCGTCGACTACTACATCTTCCATCCCGATGGCCACGTCGAGAAGCAGACCTTAGGCCGCGACGTAGCCCACGGCGAACGCCCCGTCATCGCCGTCCCACCCGGCTGCTGGAAGGCTCTCGTGCTCCGCAAAGGCGCAACCTACGCCCTCACCGCCAACACCCTCTCACCCGAGTTCACCCCCGACCGTGTCGTCATCGGAGCCGGCGAAGACTTCATCGCCCGCTACGCAGGCAAAGCCCCCTGGGCAACAAAGGAATTCCTGCGCACGTTGATAGGCTCCAAGAAAAAGTGAATAGTGAAAAAGTGAATAGTGAAGTAACGCAACATCGCTCCCGCGGGCGCTTTACTTCACTATTCACTATTCACTGCACTCTACTCACTCGCGCAAGTTTACTTGCGCTTCCACCGCACCCCATCCTTCGAATCCTCAATCACAATCCCCTTGGCCAGCAGGTCATTGCGAATCGCATCCGCCCGCGCGAAGTTCCGCTGCTTCTTGGCCTGCGTTCTCTCTGCGACCAGCGCATCAATCTCCGCATCGCTGAGCGAGCCCGCACCGAACTGCGCCAGCACCTCCGGCGCTACCTGATCCAGCTTGCCCTCTTCCTCGGCCCACTTCAGCGCGCTCTTCGTCAGCTCGCCATCGCGATCTTCAAGCACCGCAAAGATCGAATCGAACTTCGCCAGCAGCGCCAGCGTAGCCTCCGCATCCGCCCTGCTCAGCGAGTTCTTGTCCGCCGCCGCATTCACCGCGCGCAACACGTCGAAGATCGCCGCCCGCGCCTCGGCCGTGTTCAGGTCATTCTCCAACGCGTCGACGAAAGCCTTATCCTTCGCCGCGATCGTGTCCTGCAGCGTGCCCTCGCCCTCAGCCACGGTGTCCGCAAACGTCCCCGCCTTCACGCCCGCAACGATGCGCTGATGGAACGTCCGCAGCCGCTCCACTGCAGCCGTCTCCGCCGCCAGTCCATCGAACGTAAAGTTCAGCTGCTGCCGATACGGCACGCTCAGCAGCAGGAACCGGATCGCCGCCGCCTTGTGGCCCTTCAGCAGCAGGTCGCGCAGCGTATAAAAGTTCCCTTCGGACTTCGACATCTTCCGGCCTTCGACAAGAAGAAACCGCACATGAAACCAGTGCCGCGCAAACGGCTTGTGCGTCGCCGCCTCGCTCTGCGCAATCTCGTTCTCATGGTGCGGGAACATCAGGTCCTCGCCGCCCGCATGCAAATCAAAGCTCGGCCCCAGGAACTTCATCGCCATCGCCGAGCACTCGATGTGCCACCCCGGCCGTCCATTGCCCAGAGGAGTCTCCCAGCTCGTCTCGCCCGGCTTCGCGCCCTTCCACAACGCAAAGTCCCGCGCCGCGTCCTTGTCGTACTCATCCACGTCGACGCGCGCGCCGTCCTCGATGCCTTCAAAGTCCTTCTTCGAAAGCTTGCCGTACTCCGGGAACTTCGCGATGCGGAAGTACCAGCTGCCATCCTCGGCCTTGTACGCAATGTCCTCGTTCGCCAGCGTCTCGACCAGCGACACCATCTCCGGGATGTTCTCCGTAGCCTTCGCCACCGCCTCCGGCCGCTCGATTCCCAGCGCGTCCGAGTCGTCGAAGAACGCCTGCGTGTACTTCTCCGTGTACTCGCCAATCGGCAGCCCCGCCGCCGCAGCGTTGCGGATGATCTTGTCATCCACATCCGTCACGTTCATCACGTGGCGCACGCCCATGCCCTCGAGCTTGATCGCCCGCCGCAGCACGTCCACGTGCAGGAAGGTGCGGAAGTTGCCAATGTGGCCGTAGTCATACACGGTCGGTCCACAGCAATAAAAACGAACGGCCGAGCCATCGGAGGCGTACAATTCCTCGATCTGGCCGGAGAGTGTGTTGAAAAGTTTAAGCGGCAAGTGTCTGGGACTTTCTCAGTAGAAATTCGCAGTTCTATTGTAGAGCCGGGGAATTCGGGTGGTCCGGATTCTCGGACCCGGGCTAGTTTGCAGCGGACAACGGTCAACGGAGCACGGAGAACGCTCCCTCACCCCAGCCTCAACTGCGGCGTAGGCTCCAGCGTATCGTCCGCGAACCGCCCCGCGAGCAGCTTCGGCCACGCCGCCGCCGCAATCATCGCTGCATTATCCGTCGAGAGCGCAATCGAAGGAAACGCAATCGCAATCCGCTGCTTCTCCGCCCGCGCGATCATCGTCTCGCGCAGCGCCGTATTCGCGGCCACGCCGCCCGACACGAGAATCCCCTGCGCCCCATAGTGCTCCGCCGCGCCAAACGCCGCGCGCACCACGTTCCGCACCGCTGCATCCTGAAAGCTCGCAATCAGATTCAGCGTCGCCGCATCGAAGTGCGCAACCGCCGCCTCCAGCGCCTCGCCACGCGGTTTCGCCTTGTCCAGCCCCGCAGCCTTCAACGCCTCGAACCGCTCCGCAATCGCACCCTGCATCGCGTGCAGCTCCACATACCGCCGCACCGCAGTCTTCAACCCACTGAAGCTTAAATCGAATCGCGTCGCGTCCTCCGGAACCTCGGCGTCCGCAGCACGATCCTTCACCAGCTTCGGAGCCACATGCCCCGTAGCCTTCTGCTTGATCTGCGCAATCGCGAACAGCTCGCGATCCGCCACCCCATGCCGCGCCAGCGCATCAATCCACGGCCCACCAGGGTAAGGAAGCCCCAGCAGCTTCGCCACCTTGTCGAACGCCTCACCCGCAGCGTCGTCCACCGTCCGCCCCACATTGCGATACCGCCAAAGCCCCTGCGAGTCCTTCTCCGCCAAATACAAATGCGAATGCCCGCCACTCACGACGACAGCCAGCAACGGAGCCTTGCCCTCAAACGCCGCCGCACTCTCCATCAGCACCGCATGGATGTGCCCCTCGAGATGATTCACCGCGATCAGCGGAACCCCCGCCGCAAATGCCAGCGACTTCGCAAACGTGATCCCCACCAGCAGCGCACCCGCCAGCCCCGGCCCCTCGGTCACCGCGATGGCCTCAAGCTCCGAGTAGCGAAGCTCCTCACCCAACACCGACCCCGCCCGCTGCATCGCCTCGCGCGTCACCGGGACCACCGCCCGCAGATGCTCCCGGCTGGCTAGCTCCGGCACCACGCCGCCATAGCTCGCATGCACCAGCTGCGACGCCACCACGTTCGCCAGCACCTCGCTGCCGCCACGCACCACCGCCGCCGAGGTCTCGTCGCACGAGCTCTCAATCCCGAGAATGAGCCTGCCTTGCACTCTTTCCATCTTAAGCGACTCCCCTCGTCGCTCATCGCTCGAAACCTCATCGCTCTACAGACAAACAGCGGATGCCCACGAAGAGACCGGGTGCCCCACCTCTCGATTTTGAGAGGTGGGATCGAAGCCGCCTCCGAACAACGCCCGCCCAGACATCGCCCCTCTGCCAAGTGGCTATCATCGAAGCAAGGAGATGCCACGCCTCCACAATCCGGCCTACGAAGCAGCGCTCGCCATCGCGGCCCGCCTGCATGAGCTCAGCCACGTCGCCTACTTCGCCGGCGGCTGCGTCCGCGACATCCTCCTCGGCCTCGAGCCCAAGGACTTCGACGTCGCCACCTCCGCGCGCCCCGACATCGTGCAGGCCGCCTTCCTCCGCACCGAAAGCGTCGGAGCCCACTTCGGCGTCATCCTCGTCATCAATGAAATCGCCGGCGAGCGCATCGCCACCGAGGTCGCCACCTTCCGCAGCGATGGCGCCTACTCCGACGGCCGCCGTCCCGACTCCGTCCGCTTCTCCAACGACGCACGCCACGATGTCCTCCGCCGCGACTTCACCATCAACGGCATGCTGCTCGACCCCGTCTCCTTCGAGCAGGGCGATCCCCTCACCGTCGCGCATCCCGGCCAAACCGCCTGCTGCGTCCTCGATCTCGTCGGCGGTCGCGGCGACCTCGAGCGCCACATCATCCGCGCCATCGGCGAGCCGCACAAGCGCTTCGAAGAAGACAAGCTCCGCATGCTGCGCGCCGTCCGCTTCGCCGCTCGCCTCAACTTCACTATCGAGCCCCGCACCTTCGCCGCCATCCAGGCGCAAGCCGCCACCATCGACCAGGTCTCCGCCGAACGCGTCCGCGACGAGCTCACCCGCATCCTCACCGAAGGCGGAGCCCGCCGCGGCTTCGAACTCCTCGATGAGACCGGCCTCCTCGTCGAAATCCTCCCCGAGATCTCCCGCATGAAAGGCGTCGAACAGCCCCCCGAGTACCACCCCGAAGGCGACGTCTGGATCCACACGCTGATGCTGCTCGATCATCTAAAGAAAAATGAGCGAAATTCAGGGAAAATAGCCGCCAGCCCCACCCTCGCCTGGGGCATGCTCCTGCACGACGTCGGCAAACCCGCGACCTTCACCCCACCCGATCCCTCCAAGCCCGGCGACCGCATCCGCTTCAACGGCCACGTCGAGGTCGGCGTCGCCATCGCCCGCAACATCCTCAACCGCCTCCGCTTCTCCAACGACGAGTGCGACCAGGTCCTCGCGCTCATCAAGCACCACATGCAGTTCGGCGACATCACGAAGATGAAGCAGTCCACCCTCAAGCGCTTCCTTCGCCTCCCGCAGTTCGACGAGCACCTCGCGCTGCACTACGCCGACGTCATGAGCTCCAACCGCAACCTCGGCCCGTACAACTACGCGCTCGAGCAACTCGAAGATCTCGGCCACGAAGAACTCCGCCCCCAGCTCCTCATCACGGGCCGCGAGCTCATCGACGCCGGCTACCAACCCGGCCCCCAGTTCAAAGCCATGCTCGTAGCCGCCGAAGACGCCCAGCTCGAAGGCCAGATCCACACCCCCGAAGAAGGCCTCACCCTGCTCCGCAACCGCTTCGGCCCACCGCGGTAGGCCCTTGTCTTTCTTGTTGTCATCCCCGCAGGGGATCTGCTTCTTCTTGAGTGACCCGCCCGACGGGTGCCCCGGGTCCGGATTCTCGGACCTGGGCTAACGAGCATAAGCGCGCCCGGAAGAGCCCAAGCCTCGCTCTTGCCTTTCTTGTTGTCATCCTCGAAGAGGATCTGCTTCTCATCAGCATGGGCGACAACACCCTATAGAATCCGCCCACCCCGCCCCAACGTCTTATCCCCAGAGGCTCACCCGTGACTCTGCAACCGCTCCGCACACTCTTCGTTGCCGCCCTGCTCACCGTCCCGACCCTGGGCTGCCAGGCCACCCCGCACAACCCCATCCCCGCACCCAAGCAGGATGACACCCTCGCCGCGAAGCCTGGCCGCGAGACCGCCATCTTCGCCGGAGGCTGCTTCTGGGGAACGCAGGCCGTCTTCGAGCGCGTCAAAGGAGTCCTCGACACCAAGGCCGGCTACGACGGCGGCACCGCCTCCACGGCCACCTACGACCAGGTCTCCAGCGAGGCCACCGCGCACGCCGAAAGCGTCAAAGTCGTCTTCGATCCCTCGAAGATCACCTTCGGCAAGCTCCTCCAGATCTTCTTCGCCGTCCACGATCCCACCACGCTCAACCGTCAGGGCAACGACACCGGCACCAGCTACCGCTCGGCCATCTTCTTCACCACACCCGGCCAGCAGCGCATCGCGCAGGCCTACATCGCACAGCTCGACGCAGCCCACGCATATCCCCACAAGATCGTCACCGAGGTCACAAAGAACTCCGGCTTCTTCGATGGCGAAGACTATCACCAGGACTACGCCCTCAAGAACCCCAACGACACCTACATCCTCGTCTGCGACCGTCCCAAAATCGCCACCCTCAAATCCGAATTCCCCGACCTCTTCGTCGAATACACCGGCAGGAAATAGCCTCGAGGCAAACGGTCGGAGCGGCGAAGCGCGTCTCCAGGAACTCATCATCGCCGCGCAAACTCAACTGGAACTTTTCGTTTTGACGAGCGTATCTTCCTCAAACTGAGGAGGGTCGATGCGCCCCTTAGGACGACACGTCTGGTCGAGTAGAACCACAATGGTCGCTGCGGCGGCTTTGCTGCTCGGGGTTGCGGCGTTTGCCTACGGGGCCGACGAAACAGCCGCGAAGCCCGTGCGTCACGTCAGAGGCCGAACGCTGTTCTCAGAGCAGTCTCCCCGCATACAGCTGAGTGTCCGGAAGGGGTATCGCTTCATCGGTTCGCAACAAGTCAACCTCTACGGAGTCGCGGAGGCGGACCAGTTTGTTTTCGCAAGGCTCGGCCACGACAAGTCGGTAGCGAGCTTTTACTGGATTCAGTTTGAGCACTTCCTGCCATCCAACGATCGAACCTACAAGTACGGCTCAAAGCAGACCACACAGATAGGCGGACTTCCGTTCGTCTACAACGTGGGAAGCTGGCCCGATTACCTGGTCGAGATGGCAAAGAATCCCGCGTCGGACGGGGCAGGGATCGAGCGTTTGTTCGAGACGCAACACCTGTCGTTTCCTCATCGGGCTGCGCACGTGCGCATGTTTCATTCACCGTCTGCCGATCACCGCAGCGAGCTGATGATCATCTATGGGGAAGCCCTGCCGCAGGATAGTTCTGTCCCCGTCCGCGCAAACGGGCTCGATCTGGAAACGGAGTCGCCCGCCTCGGCAGAGGCGCTCCTTGAACATGCACGCCAGGGTCTTGTCATTCATACGCGGTAAGAACGGCCCCCCGACCGACAGACCCTTCCCGCTGATAACCTCTGTCACGAAGTCTGCTGCGTCGTCATTCTCGTAGATCCCCGGACCCCACGCACCCATCTCGCCCCCTACGGCGAATCATAATTCGCCGCAGCCTCCGCTCCCACATCGGCTGATCGCTCCCCGCACCCTTTTCCCGGAACTTATCCATCTCCATCGCGTACTCTCTTCCACACCGGAGACGCCGATGACACCGCTGAAGCGAACCGCTCGTATCGCCGGGCTGTGGTATCTGGGCTTCACGCTGGGACCGTTCTATCTGCTCTATGTGCCTTCCCACACCATCGTGCGCAACGACGCTGCTGCCACAGCGGCGCGGGTGCTCGCCAACGAGACGCTCTTCCGCTGGGGCATGCTCGCCGAATCGCTCGGGGCAGCCATCTTCATTGGCCTCAGCCTGGCGCTCTATCACCTCTTCGAAGACGTAGACCGCCACCGCGCGCGGCAACTCGTGGCGCTGGTACTCGTCTCCTCCGCCCTCAGCCTCGTCACCCTGGTCTTCAACGCATCCGCGCTCCTCGTCTTTCGCGGAGGCGCCGCCTTCACCGGCTTCGATGAGCCCACGCGTCAGGCCGTCGGGATGCTTCTCATCCGTATGCATTCGCAGGCCAACAGCATCAACCAGATCTTCTGGGGCCTCTGGCTCTTGCCGTTTGGATCTCTGGTCGTGCGCTCCCGCTTCCTGCCACGCTGGCTCGGATACTGGCTTCTCGTGGACGGCGTCGCCTGGGTGATCCTCGGCATCACCTGGTTCCTCGCTCCCGACTCCACGGATACGCTGTTCCGCTACTTCCAGCCAGTATTCTTCGCCGAAATCGTCGCCATGCTCTGGCTGCTCATCGTAGGAGCGAAGGAACAGGCCCCCGCTGTCCCGGCAAATGCGTAAAGGTAAACTCATCGAGCACGCTGAGGTGGAGGCCAAGCATCATGAAGCTTCTTCTTACTTCTTCCGGCATCAGTAACCCGAGCATTCATCAGGCCCTGGTGGACCTCCTCGGCAAACCGATTGCTGAATCCAACGCCCTTGTTGTTCCTACCGGCATCTATCCCTTCTCGGTCGGCGCTGCCATGGCATATAAGGCGGTCTGCGGAAAGGCCCGCACGCCCTTGTGTGAGTTGGGCTGGAAGTCGTTAGGCTTACTCGAACTTACTGCGTTGCCCAGCATCGACCGAAGTGCGTGGGTTCCCGCCGTGGAGGAAACCGATGCACTCCTCGTCTGGGGCGGCGACCCGCTGTACCTCAGCTACTGGATGCACCAGTCCGGCCTGCCGGATCTCTTTTCGTCCTTGCAGCGGCCAGTCGTGTATGTCGGAGTAAGCGCCGGCAGCATCGTGGCAGCTCCAGTCTTCGGCGAAACCTATCACAAACCGTACGAGGGCACCGGAAGCCGACTTACTCTCGAAGACATGACATTCCCCGCTGGTGAAGACAGCGTCACCATGAACTTCATCACGGCCAAGGGTGCGGGATCCACTGATTTTGCCTTGATCCCGCACGCAAACCACGAAGATCGCCCGGATGCTTCTTTCGCGAACGCGCCAATGTGGGCGGCAAAGTTACCGGTGCCCGTCTACGCAATCGATGATCAGTCCGCCATCAAAGTAGATGGCAACTCCGTCGAAGTAATCTCCGAGGGAGCATGGAAGCGATTTACCGCTGATGGCTCCTGATCAGCCCTCATCACATCGCTTCGCCACAGAGCACAATCGACGACTTAGCGCGGACCCTTGGAAAAGGGATCATTAGCAGCGACTCGCATGTTCGCCTCCGCCAAAAGCGAATCCACAAGGTGATGAATGGCTCTCGCCAGACGGTTCGAAATCACGTCGGGAGCTGTCGCCTGCAGGAACCACTGGTTTTCCGAGGCCACTGGCGTATGAGCGTCAGACCGGCGGCTGAAGCAACCCACGCGGCCAGCGCAATCCAGGAAAAACGAAGAGTGCTGACCCTGCCTTGACCAGGTGCCGAGCATATCCAGGTTCAAGCTGAAGATAGGCGCCGTCAACGTTTGGACGGTATCGCATTTTCCTTCAGCAGCCGTGCCCGAAGTCTGCTTGATGATCAGGCTGCGCCGGTCTTCTGAGATGCTGACAACCTGCTCATCGCCGGGACATCCCGAATCGACAAACTCCAACGTCGGATATTTGTGCAGCGTCGCATTGATGTAGGCAGCTGTGTCGTCCGCGGACATCGCCGGAGCTTGCGCCTCAACCGTCTTGGCGAAGCACAGTGCCACCGCGAGAAACACGATATTCCCGAAAGATTTCAGCAAGGCTTTCCTCCACCTGGAAGAGACTCTGGATGATCTCCCCGATGCAATGTCGCTCGTACTCAAAGGTTGACGGTGTTGGAACTGCAGCAGCCTCAACGCCCGACCCACCGGCCGCGCTCCCCGCAAACTTGATAGCGCGAAACTCCTTAAGGATGAGCGCAGGGGGACGACCCATCCATACATCTTTGGCGAGACGGTGTAACACCTTCATGTAGCAACGGCGCTTATCGCCCCACTGCAGCTTGCAAGGTGCGGCCGGAGCCGCCACCTCAGGAGCCTTCGCCACCGCGATCGTCGTTGCGCCCTCCAGCGGCTTCAGCGGAGGCACATCCCCTAAAGGATTCCCCCAGTTCTTCGTCGACTACAGGCAAGGAGTAATCCATCCGCGACGATAGATGACGAGAAACCCCTTCACCGGGTCTGATCGTGGTCTACCGTTCCTGCATAACCGTGGCCCTCAAAACCACGTTTCAGGTATCCACCAGGGCTGGCCCCGACAACCCGCTTGAACGCCTTGCTGAACGCAGCGTCGGACTCGTAACCGACCAACCGGGCAACGTCGATGAGCTTCTTCTCCCGCTGCTGGAGTAACTGCATCGCCTTCTGCATCCGCCACTCGGTGACATATTCCAGTGGTGTTTGTCCGAGCAGCTCTTTGAAACGTGCTGCGAACGCGGAGCGAGACATGCCCGCCGCTTCGGCCAGGGATTCCACCGTCCAGGGTGCATTCACACTGTCGTGAATGGCGCCCAGGGCCGTGCCCATCTGAGGATCGAATATCCCGCGAAGCCATCCTTTACTGCGTTCCGGTCCCGACGCAATATGCGCCCGGAGCACTTGGATAAACAGAACCTCCGCCAGCCGAGTCGCGACGACTTCCGATCCCGGCGACTGTTCTGCCATCTCCGAAGCCAGCGCCTGCACTGTGTTGTGAAGAGCAAGCGTGCGTGCCTCATCGGCCTTCATCAGAAGGAAGCTCGGTAATAACTGACTGATCGGCTTCAGACTGGCGCGATCGAAACTCAACGACCCACAGACGATGGTCGTCGGTGCGCCGCCACCGCCGCAAAGTGCCACATTGCCGTTGGCCCTGGCCCCGATCTCACGGAAAGTCCACTTCGGACGTGTTCGCGGGCTGTCGCGCAAAACAATCGAAGTCCCCTTAGCCAGCAAAAAGCAATCACCACCGGTCAGCGGAATCGGCTCCGCAATCCCTTCCACACTTAGCCAGCAGTTGCCGCGAGAAAGCATGGCGAAGTGCGCCAAATCCGTGGGGTAGGTCTCCTTACCGGAACGCGTGACTTTTTCTTCGGCCCGATTTTCCTGTTTCACGCCCCACGGGGCTGTGGCTTCGAGCCTGTGCAGACCGAAAGCGGTCACGTGCATCGTTCGGAAGATGTCTGTTATCGGGTCCAACGTTATCCTCCTGTTTTGGACGAATGGACAAAAAACTAGGACTCTTGAGCAGTTCTCGTCCATCACCAAAGAACTCTACTCCTCAGGAATGGATGCTGGACATCCACCGAAGGGAGCAATGATGGGAAAGCTTGAAGGAAAAGTGGCAGTCATCACGGGAGGATCGAGCGGCCTGGCGCTCGCCAGCGCCAGGCGGTTCGTTGAAGAGGGTGCCTACGTCTTCATCACAGGTAGAAGGCAGGAGCAGCTCGACGAGGCCGTCAAGCTCATTGGCAGGAACGTGACCGGCGTGCGCGGTGACGCGGCCAATCTCGACGACCTCGACCGTCTGTTCGATACGGTCAAGCGAGAAAAGGGCAAGATCGACGTCCTGTACGCGAGCGCTGGCACCGGCGAGGCCCTACCGCTGGGCGAGATCACCGAGCAGCACTTCGATACGGCCTTCGGCCTGAATACACGCGGAACGTTGTTTACGGTTCAGAAGGCATTGCCGCTGTTCAACGATGGTGGATCGATCATCATGACCGGATCCGTCGCTTCGGTGAAGGGTTTCCCCGGCTTCGGCGTGTATGCGGCCAGCAAGGCGGCGCTGCGCTCCTTCGCACGCACGTGGCTCAACGAACTCAAGGGCAGGAAGATCCGGGTGAACGTGCTCAGCCCGGGGCCAATCGCCACACCGATGCAGGAAGAAGTTCTCACCAAGGAGGCGAAGGAGATGTTCGAGTCCCTGATCCCTCGGGGAACGATGGGGCAGCCTGGGGAAATCGCAACGGTCGCGCTGTTTCTTGCCTCAGACGATTCGAGCTTCGTGAATGGGGTGGAGTTGGCTGTCGACGGCGGCATGACGGCGATCTAATCTCACCGAAATCCGGATAGGCAACGAAACTCGGCTTGTCGGCGGAGGGGGGAGCGGGTAGCAGCACCGGAGAGGGCGCATAACGCGCGTCCTTCATTCCTGCGCTGCCCGTTCGCCCTCATCCGCTCTACTGCAACGTGTAAGCTACCGCCGGAGCAGCCACCACCTCTGGAACTCTCGCCGCCTCGCTCGTCACCGCACCTTTCAGCCCCTTTCCCGTAATATCCGCAATCGACAGCAGCGGCCTGCTGAGGCCCATCGTGGCATGATGCCATGGAACAAAAGTGTTGTCGCATCATAGGAAACTACAGGTACGGAAGGGTTTGCATTTCCTTCCGGCCGGTTGTCGATTAGACTGTGTAACGGAGACACAGCCAGTTGCTGCGACGATGGCGTTCGATCTCCCGCTTGGGGCAGCCAGCGGAGCCGACGACTCGCACTCGTCTGCCTCACGATCGTCCCCTTGCCAGGACCCTGATCATGATTCCGATTCTCTTCGACGGTGGGAGCTCATTTTCCAAGCTGCCGCCAGTGCTTTTTAACGAGAAAAGCTCCGCCGCGCAGGAGCCCCGCAAACCCCGGGTTCTGGTCGTCGACGATGAAACCCTCATCGCGGACACCATCGCGCAGATCCTCAATCGCAACGGATTCCGCGCCACCGCTGTCTATTCCGGCGCCGCGGCCATCGAGCTGGCCCGCACCGAGTGCCCCGACCTCGTGCTCTCCGACGTCATGATGCCCCACATCGACGGCGTCGAGGCTGCCATCGCCATCCGCCAGGCCTGCCCCGACACCCGCATCATCCTCATCAGCGGCCAGGCCGCCACGGTCGAGATCCTCTCCCGCGCGCGCGAACGCGGCTACCAGTTCGAGCTGCTCGCCAAACCCATCCATCCCACCCTGCTCCTTCGCCATCTCCGCGACTAGTAGGGCATCCGCTCCGCCAGCGGGCCCTCACACCCCCGAAAGACGAACGCTTAAACAGCGCCAACCCCGCGAGCCATCATGTACCCTCTTGGGGATATGTCCTCTCGTAGCCCTCTGGACCGCCGCCGCTTCGTCTCTCTGTCGCTCGCCGCCACCGCCTGTGCCGGCGCCGCTCCCTGGAAGGCCCTCGCCCAGACCGCGCCGAAGGCCAGGCTCGTCCTGCATCCCGACCAGCCCGGTCCCACGATCCCCGCCAGCTTCCTCGGCCTCAGCTACGAGACCCAGCAGCTCTCCGATCCCACCTTCTTCTCGCCCGCGAACACCGGCCTCATCTCCCAGCTGCGCGCGCTCACCCCGCGCGGCGTCCTTCGCCTGGGTGGCAACACCTCCGACTACGGCTACTGGAAGCCTACGCCCGACTCCCAGATGCCGCCACGCAAGCCCCGCGAGTACAAGGTCGGCGACCCCGACCCCAACACCGCCTACGCCGTCACGCCCGAGGCCATCCACAACCTCAACGGCTTCCTCGAGGTCACCGGCTGGACCTGCCTCTACGGCATCAATCTCGGCACCAACATCCCTTCACTCGCCGCCGAGGAAGCCGCCTTCGTCACCAAAATCCTCGGCCGCAAGCTCGAGTACCTCCAGATCGGCAACGAAGCCGACCGTTTCGGTTCCACCATCCGCGACCCCAAAACCTGGGGCGTCGATGCCTTCTTAGCCGAGTGGCTCCCCTTCGCCAAAGCCATCCTCGCCCGCGTCCCCGACGCCATGTTCGGCATGCCCGACATCGCCTCCAACGCCGAGTGGTTCGCCACCATCGGCGAGCGCCTCCAGAACGATCCCATCCGCTCCCACATCGCCTGCCTCTCGCACCACTACTACATCGGCGGCCCGCCCTCGAACCCCGAGATGACCATCGACAAGATCCTCGGCCCTAGTCCCACCGTCCTCAAGCAGGCTCAGATGGTCTCCACCGCGGCGAAGAAGCTCGGCACCCACTGGCGCATGACCGAAGGCAACACCTGCTATCGCGGCGGCAAGCCCGGAGTCTCGGATGTCTTCGCCTCCGCGCTCTGGTCCGCGGACTACATGCTCAAGCTCGCCTCGCTCGGCTACACCGGAGTAAATCTCCATGGTGGCGATGGCCAGATGGTCGCCAACTCCCTCGGCGGCAAGCTGCCCGGCGATGAGCTCGTCCTCGCCGCGCATGGCAATCCCGCCCAGCACCCGCATCCCTACTACACGCCCATCGCCCACATCGGCACGGAGTACGTCGCCGAGCCCGTCAGCTACGGCATGCGCTTCGCCGGAGCCTTCGCCGGCGCTCAGCTCTTCGCCGTCGACTTCGATCCCGGCCCGGTCAACGCCACCGCGTACGCCGCCACCCTTCCCACCGGCCAGCAAGCCGTCGCTCTCATCAACAAGGACCGCACCCAGCCCCTAGTCATCGACCTCGCGCGTTACTCCGTCGGCCTCACGCTAACTGCGCCCACCCTCGAAGCCCGCACCGCCGAACTCGGCGAGCCCGCCCGCTTCCATGAAGCCAGCGTCGTGCCCCCAGCCTCAGCCATCATCCTCTACAGCACACGAAGCTAACTCTCTTGCTCGTCGCAACCCGTCAGGCCGGTTGTCGTCGCATCGCAGGAGTAACTGCGCACAGATAAGTCGCGCCACGGTACCGGGCCCTCTTCGCCGCAGCGGGAGGGCCGCGCTTCCTTCCATCCCATCTTCGTCTGACGGTCAGCGCGTGCATCGCACGACGCCCACCCACGCGTGAAAGTTCCCTCATTCAGGCGTATTTCGGACCTCTCCACGCCCCCATTGCCGCCGCCGTACCCCATCGCAGAACAAGTCTTGACAAAAGGATTCCATTGGGCGGACTATGTCTCCCGATTTAGAACCAGCTAGACTTGCGTCGCCTGCGGTTATACCGGTTCACGACCGGGCGGCGCCTAACTTCACTTATGCGCGCGCTTGGTTTTCATCCTTCGCCGCATGCTCCTCGTGCTGCCGCGATAACAGTGTGGGCGTATCAGCCACGCACGCGTTGGCAGTATCGGCGTCGCCCTTGTTGCCTGGAGGCAAAACCCGATGGACCATCTCTGCCGTGTCAGCCGGACCCTTACCACCCGACTCGCCACGCTACTTGTCTTCGTCCTCTCCTTCGCTACGTCCCCAACTTACGCCCAGGTCGCCGGTACCGGTAACATCCAGGGCACAGTCATCGATCCTGCCGGCGCAACAATCCCCAATGCCAAAATCACGCTGACGGCGGAATCGACGCACGTAACGCAGACCATCCAAGCCGATAGCCAGGGAGCGTACGTCTTCCCGAACATCCCCATCGGCAGCTATACGGTCACCGTCACCTCTCCAGGCTTCCAGACCTTCAGCAGCAAGCACAACGTGCTCGAAGTCGGCAGCAACATCGCCGTCAATGTGAAGATGACCATCGGTCAGGAGACCCAGACGGTCACCGTCGAGGCGGAAGGTCTCGCCCTCCAGACCGAGGACGCCAGCTTCAAGCAGACCGTCGACCAGCAGGACATCACCGAGCTTCCGCTCAACTCCGCCAGCCGCCAGATCACCGGTCTTCTGCTGGTCACCGGCGGCGCCACCGCCGCGCCCGCAGGCGACTTCACCGGCAGCAAGTACTCCTACCAGACCATCTCCATCTCGGTGGCCGGCGGCGCCGGCAACACCACCCTCTGGCGTCTGGACGGCGGCGACAACAACGACTACATGGGCAACGGCAATCTGCCTTTCCCATTCCCCGATGCTCTCAGCCAGTTCAGCGTAGAGTCCACCGCACTCGGCGCGCAGGACGGCATGCACTCCGGCGGCCTCGTCAACGCCGTCACCCGCTCCGGTACCAACAAGTTCCACGGCTCAGGCTTTGAGTTCATCCGCAACAACTATCTCGACGCCACCAACTTCTTCTCTGTAACCAAGGACCAACTGCATCAGAACCAGTTCGGCGGCACCTTCGGCGGCCCGGTATGGATCCCCAAGGTCTTGAATGGTCGCGACAAGCTTTTCTTCTTCGTCGCGTACCAGCACCTGATCAGCAAGCAGACCTCCGCCTCGACGCAGGCTCACGTGCCTACCGCCGCCAACCTCGCCGGCGACTTCTCGGTGACGTCCCCTCCTCCAGGTACGACCATCACCTCAACCTCCTGCAACACCAAAACTGTTCAGCTCGTCGACCCCCTCACAGGCGCCACCATCCCTGGCAACAAGTACGCTACCCCGCCCGCATGGAACGCCCAGTCGCTCGCGCTGCAGAAGTATCTGCCTGCCATCAGCCCCACGGTCGATCCCTATGGCTGTGGTCTGGTCAGCTACGCCATTCCGCAGGATGTCTTCGACAATGAATTTGATACTCGCGTCGACTGGAACATCAGCGCCAAACACAACTTCTATGGCCGTTACTTCATCGATGGCTATCAGGCCCCGGCGTTCTTCTTCCCCAATAACATCCTCGTCACCACCGCCTCCGGCAACGTGGAGCGCACCCAGAGCATCACCTTTGGCGAGAACTGGACGATAAGCAGCAAGACGGTCAACAGTGCCCATCTCACCGGTCTGCGCCGCCTCAATAACCGTGGCTACGCAGCCAGCGATATCAACGCTGCTACCCTCGGCGTGAATATCTATCAGGCAGTCCCTAACGGTCTCTATCTCGCGGTCGCCAATAAGTTCACCATGGGTGGTGGCACTAACTCAGTGGCCCACTTCAATGACAACACCATCACCTTCAACGACGATGTCACGATGCTGCGCGGCAAGCACCAGATCGTGTTTGGCGGTGAGTGGGCCCACAACCAACTCAATATCACCAACTCGTATGAAGCCAACGGCGTCTTCGAGTTCGGCGCGGTTGCCAGCGGCAGCGGTCCGGCCGGTGGCACCACTGTCGGCGACGGTGGCCTCGACTTTCTCCGCGGCGCCATGACCGCCAGCGGCCAGACGCCCCCGTTCCAGCAGAGCAAGGAACAGCAGAACGCTTTGCGCGGAAATGTGCCCAGCCTCTATGCGCAGGACACCTTCCATGCCACCCCGCAACTCACCCTCGTGGCTGGTATCCGCTGGTCGCCGGAATATCTTCCCGTCGACTTCTTCAATCGTGGCACCACCTTCAGCATGAGCGCGTTCCTGGCCAACCAGGTCAGCACCGTCTATCCCAACGCTCCTGCAGGCTCGTACTACTACGGCGATCACGGCGTCTCGCGCCAGTTCACCAAGAACTCGCCCTGGCAGTTCTCGCCCAACGTGGCGCTGGCGTATGACATCGGCGGCAAAGGCAAGACGGTCATCCGCGCCGGCACCGAGTTGATCTACGACGAGGTCAACTTCTTCACCGGCCAGCGTACCCAGCAGAACCCGCCCTTCGCCACCGCCATCAGCCAGACCCAGACCTCGAGCTCAGGTCCAGTCAGCTTCAGCGCACCTTGGTCCTCCGGCTCCCTCACCACCAACCCCTTCCCACAGCCGCAGGTTCCCACGGCGACGACGGCTTTCTTCTATCCGCAATCGCAGTACATCGTCATGCCTACGCAGTTCCATCCCTCCTACACCATGCAGTGGACCGCCAGCATCCAGCGCCAGTTCGGCCATGGCTGGCAATTGTCGGTCGATTACATCGGCAACAAGACCACCCACATGCCGCTCGGCGTTCCGCTGAGTCCGGCAATCTACATCCCCGGCGTTTGGGGAGCGGGCGGTACTGGTTGCGCCGGCATCGTCACCACCGGGGCGGCGGCGGTGAAGCCCGGCGCTGCGGGCACACCGTGCTCCACCACTGGTAATCAAAACTCGCGCTTCTATCTCACGCAGCAGAATCCCAACCAGGGCAATCAGTACGCCGGCGGCGGTGGTGGCTCGGTGCAGGTGGGCTATGGAGCCATGGGTAACTACAACGGCATGGTCGCCAGCATCCAGCATCGTCTCTCCGACAGCTTCAGCGTCCTGGCCAACTACACCTGGTCCAAGTGCCTCAACATCTACGACGCTCAAGGCGATTACGCTGGCACCGGCGTCGAAAACCCCTACAACCCTGGTATGGACTACGGTCCTTGCGGCTCGGATTATCGTGACGTCGAGAACATCTCCCTCGTCGCGATGAGCCGCTTCCATCTGACCAATAGCATCGTCCGCACCCTGATCAACGGCTGGGAATTCGCAGCCCTCACCCACATCACCAGCGGCGAACCCTTCACCGTCACCACCGGCACCGACATCTCCCTCACCGACATCGGCAACGATCGTCCCAACCTCATCCCAGGCGTTCCGGTCTACATTCACATCCCGAATCGCTCCGGCTCCGGCGCCATCAATCGCGGGTATCTGAACCCCGCAGCCTTCTGCGGCAGCTCAACCACCTCCAGCCCCTGCTCCAACCCAGTCGCCTCCGGAGCGTACGGCAATATCAGCCGCAATAGCTTCCGCGGTCTACCCCAGTACCAATTCGATCCGCAGATCTCGCGCGTCTTCAAGATCTACGAGAACCTCTCCACCACCCTTCGCTTGGAAGCCTTCAACGCTCTCAACCACCCCAACTTCAATCCGCCCTCTGGCGCCACGACAGGTACGGTTGCCGCTAACAGTGGCAGCGCCGCCGCCCTCAGCTCCTCCACCTTCGGCCAGATCTCTTCCACCTCCAACAACGCCCGCGTCTTCCAGGGTTCCATCAAGGTCACCTTCTAATCGCAGCACAAAGCGTGCCCGGGTCCGGAGTCTCGACCCGGGCTTACGTCTCATCCCACCCCAGGGCCCGCGCGTACCGCCGCGTGGGCCTTGTGCTTTTCCTCATAGCTCATCGCTCAACACCTCGTACCTCAACAGAATCCTTCCTCCGCCACGCGATCAATCTCGCCACCCAAGTACACTCTCAGCATGTGCGGAATCGTTGGTTACATCGGACCCAAGGCTTGTGTTCCCGTCATCATGGAAGGCCTCGCGCGCCTCGAATATCGCGGCTATGACTCCGCTGGCATCGCCGTCGCCGGCGGCCTTACGCCCGATGGCAAGCCCAACCCGCTGCAGCTCCGCCGCGCTCCCGGCAAGCTCCGCAACCTCGCCGCCATCCTCGAAAAGGATCCCGTCCACGGCACCTACGGCATCGGCCACACCCGCTGGGCCACCCACGGCCGCCCCACCGAAGAGAACGCCCACCCCCATCGCGACGGCACCGGCTCCCTCGTCGTCGTCCACAACGGCATCGTCGAGAACTACCTCGCCCTCAAGAACGCCCTCATCGCCAAGGGCCACAAGTTCATGTCCGAAACGGACACCGAAATCATCGCCCACGTCATCCAGGACGAACTAGAGCTAGCCGCGACAAATCCGGGTGGCCCATCCTTTGCAGCTTCATCGCAAAGGGTGGGGTCTTCCACCGAATCCCCCATCACCACCGACGCCCGCGTAGCCACGGACCCGGCTGACTCCAACGAATCCCAAACCGTCCTAGAATCCTCTGGCCCCTTGGCCCTTGGCCCTCAACCCTTGCCCCTCGAAGAGGCCGTCCGCCGCGCCGTCAAGCGCCTCACCGGAGCCTTCGCCATCGGCGTCCTCTCCGCGCACGAGCCCGACAAGCTCGTCGCCGCCCGCATGGGCCCACCCGCCGTCCTCGGCATCGGCGACGGCGAATACTTCGTCGCCTCCGACGTCCCCGGCATCCTCCACCACACCCGCGAGATCTACTTCCTCCAGGACTTCGAGGTCGCCACCCTCACCACCGCCGGCATCATCCTCACCGACTTCGAAGGGGGCCTCAAGCCCCTCAAAACCCAGCGCATCACCTGGGACCCCATCCAGGCCGAAAAAGCCGGCTACAAGCACTTCATGCTCAAGG
Source organism: Bryocella sp. (assembly GCF_058498515.1). Classification (NCBI taxonomy): domain Bacteria; kingdom Pseudomonadati; phylum Acidobacteriota; class Terriglobia; order Terriglobales; family Acidobacteriaceae; genus Bryocella; species Bryocella sp. Next base: position 780 of record NZ_JBMHYI010000063.1, on the reverse strand, counting down.
AAATCAACGAGCAGCCGCGCGCCGTCCGCGACACCACCCTCGGCCGCGTCTCCCTCGATACCGGCAAGGTCTTCTTCGACGAGTTCAACATTTCCGAAGACGAGTTCCGCAAGACCACCGGCATCACCATCGCCGCCTGCGGCACCAGCTGGCACGCGGGCCTCGCTGGCAAGTTCATGATCGAACGCCTCGCACGCCTCCCCGTCGACGTCGACTACGCCAGCGAGTACCGCTACCGCGACCCCATCCCCAACCCCCTCGAGCTCGGCCTCCTCATCACGCAGTCCGGCGAAACCGCCGACACCATCGCCGCCCAGCACGAACTCATCGCCAAGGGCTCCAAGACCCTCGCCATCTGCAACGTCGTCGGCTCCGCCGTCACCCGCCTCGCTGCCGGAGTCATCACCACCAACGCCGGCCCCGAGATCGGCGTCGCCTCCACCAAGGCCTTCACCGCCCAGCTCACGGCCCTCTTTACGCTCGCACTCTACATCGCGCAGGTCCGCGGCACCGTCACCTTCGAGCACTCCCTCCACCTCGTCACCGAGCTCTCCAAAATCCCCGGAAAACTCGAAGAAGTCCTCCGCACCGTCGACGACCAGTGCTGCGAGCTCGCCAAGTCCTTCTCCACCGCGCGCGACTTCCTCTTCCTCGGCCGCGGCATCCACTACCCCATCGCCCTCGAAGGCGCCCTCAAGCTCAAGGAGATCTCCTACATCCACGCCGAAGGCTACCCCGCCGGCGAGATGAAGCACGGCCCCAACGCCCTCATCGACGAAA
>NZ_JBMHYI010000062.1:0-12181 GCF_058498515.1 Bryocella sp. | reverse complement strand
ACAAGACCTCAGCCAGCAGAGAAGCGCCTCCTCCTGAAGGAAAACCCAACTGAAAGAGAATAATGCCTCTTACCGCCAGACCCGATCGCGTGGTTCAGCCGATTGGCCGGTTATCTCACTGATATCGCCAATTGAGGCCGGAGTTGATAAACAGAAGCCAACTTACGAGGACCATGTTTGCTTGAGAATCACCAAGCCTTGGTGTCTGGATCAACAGCGGAGGTAATCGCCTGTCCGTCTCTCATTGGGATATGGGCTGGATGACCTCGAAGAGATTGTCCCAAGGATCTGCGAAGAAGGCTACGCGGAGGCCCATGGCAGGTACGTCGTGTGGCTCGCTGGCGATCGTCACGTCACGGTGCTTCAGTTCGTCGATGACAGCGTCGACGCTGTCGACACGGAAGCCCGGGTGGTGCCAACCAGACATGTTGTAGCTGTCGTGCAGGTTATTGTAGGCGGGGCGTTCTGCTGCGCCTTGCCCGGCCATCAACTCAAAATGAAAGCTATCGTCACCGGCAGGGTAGAGAAAGCCGAAACTAAGCCCAGCTACGGACACCGATTGCTTCAATCGAAAATTCAGTTTGTCGGCGTACCAAGCCACCGCCGTATCAAAGTCCGGCACTCGGATGGCGGTGTGGTTGATCTTGAGCGACGCGAGCGGATTAGGGAGATGAGGTGTGGTGAGATCGGACATAATTCTCCTTGAGTGTTGCCTTTGCGATTGCGAACTAGAGTGCCTTCGTAGTGAGCCAGGACCGCACAGCTTCGGTCACTTCAGCCTTGCGTTCGAGGGGCAGCCAGTGACCAGAAGGCAAGCTCGCTATGGTAAGGTCCCGGCACGCGGTGCTCATGGCTTCGCCGGAGCGATTGTGGGTGATATCGCAGAGCCCGTCGAACTCACCATTGATAAACAGCACAGGCTGGCGCAGTACCCCTCCATCCGGCGCCGCGTGAGCGTATACGACGTTGGCGGCATCATTCAGATACCAGGAATTGCCGGGTCGGAATCCGCTCACGCGGAACGAATCAACGAGGGTCTCAAAGTCAGACGGAGGCCAAAGTGCAGGATCAGGCTCTACCGCCGGGGCGTGGTGCTCCGAACCAAACCAACCGCCGTTGCGCGTGGTGATGGCCGAGCGGTACATCTTACCTGCCGATTCGGGACTTCCACTTCGGAAGATCGCCGCGAGGCTTGCGCGGATATCTGCATCGAAATCGGCGACCGTCTGTTCGAAGTGGGTCAGGTAGAAGCGGTAGTAGTCCCATTGTCCGTCCGGGTACTGATCGACGGGATAAAGCTTACGGTCGATGGACGGCAGAAGACTGGGCAGCGCGAAGCCATTCGGCATATAGGGAACAGAAACGAAGACGACGCCCCGGCTTCGCTTCTGGTGATGCGCGGCCAGCGCCCCGACAACGGGGCTTCCCAGGTCGTGCCCAATCCAGATGGCCGGGCTTGCGCCAAGATGGTCATGCAGTTCGACCATGTCTTCGACGATTTCTTCCAGAGCGTACGCTTCCGATGCGGTCGGTACAGACGAACCGCCGTAGCCGCGCATGTCCGGCGCAACGCAATGCCATTCGTCAAACGCGAAGGCCTCGATCTGCGCGCGCCACACCAAGCTAATCTCAGGCCACCCGTGTAGGAAGATCATCAACGGGCCATCGGGAGGGCCAGCCTCCCAGAAGTGCGTGGTGTGACGTGGCGAACTGAATGTGGCCTCAGTGAGTGTGACGGATGTTGCCATCTTGAGTTCCTCTACACGGGGCTTACGCTGCGCAAGAACTTCACGAGTTGTCCGCTGACTTCGGCGGAGGCCTCGTGTTGTATCCAGTGACCTATGTTGTCGAGTTCCAGATTCCCGACGAGGCCTGGAAGGCCAGCGCGAAGCTTTTCCGCAGGAGGATAAAGCGCAGCCAGGCCGTCTGCCTTTCCCGAAATGTAAAACGACGGTTGGGTGATCTTCGCGCCTTTCCAGGCAGCGGAGAGATCGAAATAGAGTTCAGCGGCGCGATAGTAGTTCAATGCCCCGTGAAAGCCGGTGCGTTGGAATTCCGCGATGTTGTGAGTCAAGTATTGGGGTTCCACCCATGAAGGCAATGGCCCGGAAGCAGCGCGATGCAGGCTCCGTGCAGGATCCAACGGGTTCCATCGTTGGTCGGCAGGGGCAGAACCCGATGCCCAATACAAAATGCCGGGCAGCGTCACGGCAGCGTCCGCCCAAACCTGATCGGCTTCCGGTTTTATCTGTTCGAACATGTAGAAGTCGTTCTCATGTCCAGTGGCTCGCATCCGCTCGAAGACGCTGACGTCACCACGCGGAAAATAGGGCACCGCTAGGCAGAACACCGCCTTGAATCGGTCGGGACGCATCATGGCGGCATTCCAGGCATGGGTTGCGCCCCAGTCGTGACCGACAATCACTGCATTGGGACGATTCAGTGCATCAAGGAGTCCGACCAGATCACCGGCGGTATGCAGCGGCGTGTATAAAGCTGGATCTGATGGTGCTGAACTGCGCCATATCCCCGCATATCCGGAGCGATGGCTCGATAGCCTGCAGATGCAACTGCCTTCATCTGCCGTCGCCACGTGTACGAGGTGTCTGGAAACCCGTGACAGAAGAGCACGACCGGCCCATCCCCAATCTCGGTGACGTGCAAGGAGATGCCATTTGAGGCGATCTGATAGTGAAACACAGGCAGATACCTATATATAGGGGCTCATCGGAAGTAGAGAGCTGATCGAGAACCTGGGCTATTTGGCGCCTACAGGGCCTCGCCGGACCGTTCCACCACCCAACTGCAGTCCGTTCACGTCGACGTTTCGAACCTAGACTCAGGCTCGCGTGCAGCTGCGCTTCAGAGGGACCTGCAAGATCCTGCCCGGTGGCGTCCCGAAATCCACCCTTTCGGGGGGATGGGCACAGGCTACGGCAGTGCTACGTTATCTTCAATGCACGTACCGACGACAGATACGGGCAGCGGACACACCAGGGTTTCGTCTCACGACGCGCAGGGTAGCTCGTCCGATCGGAGGTCCATGAGCGCTTCCATGCCGATTCGGATTCTCTGCGTGGACGACCACCCGCTGGTGCGCGACGGCATCACCTTCGCCATTCAGAGCCAATCGGACATGCAGCTGGTTGCCGAAGCTGCCAATGGACTCGAAGCGGTAGAGGCGTTCCGCCGCTATCACCCCGACGTCACGCTGATGGATCTGCGCATGCCTGAGATGAATGGTATCGAGGCCACCAAGGTCATCCGTGACGAGTTTCCAGATGCCCGCATCGTCATGCTCACCACCTATTCTGGCGATGTGCGAGCGCTCCGATCGCTGAAGGTCGGGGCTGTGGGCTATGTCTTGAAGGCGATGATTCGTGCAGAGTTGATCAACACCATCCGCGCCGTTCACGCCGGCCAACGCCGCATCCCCGCACAAATCTCCAACGAGATCTCCGAGCACTTCCAGGCCGACGCGCTCTCGCCGCGAGAGATCGATGTATTGAAGCACGTAGCCGCCGGTTGCTCCAACAAGGTCGTCGCCAACCACCTGAACATCTCGGAAGACACCGTCAAAGGTCACATGAAGACAGTCCTCGCAAAGCTGCAGGCCAACGACCGCACGCACGCCGTGATGATCGCCACACGCCGCGGCTTCCTTGACGAGTAGTCGAAGCCGATCGCTCCTCCGGCTGACGCCACGCCGAATCCTCCCACAAAATCTCCTCTCGGTCGCAGCGGCGCAACACTTCAATCTCCTCGAATGAGGTATCGCGCGACCACTCCTCCGTGGACTGCGCTATCGCTCCACTCCTTCCATACTTCTGCTCAGGTGAAGGAGGTGCTATGCGCGGTCTGCAAGCGGTCTCAGGAGTACTCAACACCCTTGGAGTTCTCACCGCCGGCGCTGTCCTGGGCCTGGGGTGGGTCGGCGTCCTGGGCCTCACCGGCCTCATCGCGGCGACGATTCTGCTAACTCTGGCACGCGCGTTGCCCTTGGCGAGCTGCCGAAGGGCCTCGACAGCTTCCTTCGTCGAGAACGGCAAGAGTTCTTGATCGTCAACCGGTTCGGGTCTGCATACCGTGACAGCAACGGCATCAGGGTCGAATGTCTCTTGTGGTTCCAGCTGCGTCCGTTGGGCCGAGCCTGCCTTTGCGTAGCCGGAAGATCGTAGCGACCAGCCTATGGCGCAACGAGCCGCTGTGCTGGTACACCACCGCAGCAGGCACCCGAAGCTCTACCTGCGTGCCGTCACGATGGCGCAGCTCGATACTGATCGAAGCGTGAATCTTGCGGGCCCGCTCGCGCATGCTCGGCAGGCCCCAATGGTTGTCCCTGCGTCCCGCTGCAAGCACGGACTTCTCGACTCCGCACCCGTTATCATGCACACGCAGATGCAGCGCCCGAAGGCGATACGCAATTTCGACGCCGATGATGGTCGCACCGGAGTGGCGGAACGCATTGGTCAGCGCCTCGCGACCGATCAGCACAATCTCCTCGTGCATGTACGACTCCAGCGGGCGCGGCGAGCCCTCTATCTCCACCTGAAACTGCACGGGAGAGATAGACTGCAGCTCGTGCCCGAACAGCTCGAGCGCCTCCGCGAGCGATGCACCTTCCGTATGACTTGTCCGAAGCAGCCGGATACGCTCGCGGCCCTCCTGCATCATCGCGTCAGACTGGTTCAAGGCATGCGTGATATCGGCACGCACCGGGCTCTCTTCCTCCAGTTGATCCATGGAGAACTGCAGCCGCAGCATTAATCCGAAGAGCCCCTGCAACAGCGTGTCGTGCAGCTCTCGCGCGATGCGTTCCCGTTCCTCGAGGCGTTCACTCAAGCGCCCCTGCAGCTCGCGCAGCGCCAGCCGGATGCGGAGACGAACGAGCAGCCAGACGAGTCCAGCCAGTAATAGCCCGACAAGGGTTCGGAACCACCACGTCTGGTAGAACGCAGGAGCAACGGAGAAGAAGAGCGTCGCGCCCGTGTCGTTCCACACACCGTCATTGTTCGCGGCCACTACGTGGAAGTGATAGCGGCCCGGGGGAAGATCGCTGTAATACGCCTGGCGGCGCGTTCCCGCATCCTGCCAAGCCTCATCCACTTCATCCAGGCGATAGCGAAAATGCACCCGCTGCGGGACCGCGAGACTCAGCGCGGTATAGTCAATCTCCACGTTGCGGGTGTGAGGCTGCAGACGAAGAGCGTTGAGGTTTGTGAAGCTCCTCTCGTTAGCCGATACCGACGAGATCGTCACCGGCGGAGGAAGATGATTGCGGAAGCTCTCCATCGTCATGGGGTTCAGCCACGCAATCCCCTTCGTCGTCGCAAACCAGAGCAGCCCATTAGGCGCCTGGATGACCGATGGGGCCGGAAGCTCCTCGCCGGCAAGACCAGGGAGCCCATCCAGCTGGTTGAGTCGGCTTGCCTCGACCGCATAGCCTGGATTCCTCATCCACGTTGCCAGCTGCCCTGCTTCGACATGCGTGATCCCCGAAGGCCCATTCACCCAGAGGTCACCCGACTGCGTTTCGACGACACCCGACACCCTTCCGGGAAGGCGTTTGTCGACACAATGCAGCGCGTGAAAATGCCCGTCGACGAAGAGCTCAACACCGCCAGTGCCGCCCAGCCAGACGTGATTCCCATGCGCGCTAAGGGTGGACACAGCAATGTTGCCCTCAGGCTCGAGGGCATCATAGCGGACAAAGCTCGTTCCATCCCACCGCACAAGATGATTGCCGAACGCGAACCAGACGTTGCCTTCATCATCGTCGGTCATCGCGCCGAGGTTTGTGGGCTCCTTGCCAATGCGATCGTCCTCATTGGTCCACGTATCGCCGATAAGGTGATACACGCCAAGTTGCCGCAAGGAGATCCACACACCGCGGTTTCTATCGACCGCAAGCGAGATCACCGGCTGCTGCTGCTCTCGCGGATAGTGGACAGGGAGGAACGGCCCACCCGTCGACCGTCCGAGCCGGAAGTCCTCCTGCCCTGCAGCCCATATCGTTCCATCGCGATCTCGCTTCAGGCTTGTCACCTGGTTGATGACGCGGAAGGTCTCGACGCTACCATTGGCCTGCAGGTGGGTAAGCGGAAGGCTGAGGCTTCCAGTCCACACAGACCCATCTTCGCCCGCCGCTATGGCAAACTCATGCTCCTGCGTCGCGGTCAACGCAGCGGTGTGGAATGCAACCCGCCGGATCTGTTCGAGCCCAGCGTCGGTGCCTACCCATGCATTGCCCTCGCGGTCCACGAGCACCGTCCATACGGTGTTGGAACTCAGTCCATCCACGGACGTGAAGTTTCTCCCCGGGGTCTGCTCCATCTCCTGCGATGTATGCCACTGCTCGGGTCGTGGCGCCCAGCGCAGGCCCAGGTCGGTCACGATCCAGAGGGAGCCATCCGCCGCGAAGTCGAAGTCGCCCAGCCGCTCGCCCTTGTGATGCGCCACTCCCAGCTCGCGGAAGAGCGTAGGCGATCCCGGAGCGCCGCGAATCTGCCGCAGCCCATAGTCGTCGGAGAGCCAGATGGATCCGTCCGGAGCTTCGTGCAGGAACGCAAAGTACCGCGTGATCCCCGCGCCGAAGCGGCTCTCGACGAAGGTGGACTGACCTGCTGCCAGATACAGCATCTGCCCCGCCCAGGTCTTCACCCATACCGTGCCTTCGCGATCCACCATGAGCCCGGCCGGCTCACCGCCCGGATATCCCGCCTCGCGCCCGATGGCCTTGCACTGCGAGTTCTCCACATGGAAGAGCCCTGACCGGCTCGCGACCCACAGCGAACCGTCCGGCGCCTCTACGATTCGGCCCGTACAGTGGCTCTCCGGAAACCGAATGAACCTGCCTTCCTTCCACAGCACCAGCCCGGACGACCTCGTCGTGAACCACTCGCCTCCGAAGACCGAGGGCAGCACAGCGTCAAGCTTAGTGCTCTGCGCATCGTCGCGCGTAACATCCGCCGCCGTTTCAAAGCGCACACCATCGAAGCGAAAGACTCCGGTGGATGTCTGCAGCCAGAGAAATCCATCCGTCGACTGGCGGATATCGTAGATCGCTCCGATGCCTTCTTCAGCGCTCCACGAGGTGTGATGGAACTGAGGCAGAGCACTCTGCGCCGTCGACAGCAAGGAGGGACACACCAACGCGATCGCCAGGAGAAGCCCACTCGGCAAGGTCCCGCGTCGCCCGTGCCTTCGCGAATCTCTCGCCACGCGCCGGTCCATCGCGTTACTCATTCGGATCCAGGTAGCCTCGCGCCGTCGCAATCGTCACGGCATGTGTGCGGTCATTGGCGCTGAGCTTCAGCAGGATGCTCTTCATGTGTCCCTTCACCGTATCGACGGACACATCGAGCGCATCAGCAATCGCAAGGTTGCTGTTCCCTTCCGACACCAGCTGCAGCACCTCGATCTCCCTCCCCGAGAGCAGGTCTTCGCCAAGCCGCTCCACCACCGTCGCGGCAACCTGCGCAGGAATGCAGCGGACTCCGCCGCTCACCCTGCGAATCGTCCCGAGCAATTCGTTGCGCAAAGTATGCTTCAGCAGATAGCCGGCAGCGCCTGCGCTCAACGCGCGATGAGCCTGCATGTCGCCGGAATACGTCGTCAGCACAACGACGCGCGCCTTCGGGTTGTCCGCTCGGATCTCCCTCATCGCCTCGATGCCGTTCATCCCCGGCATCTGCAGATCCATCAGCGTGACATCCGGCCGAAGCTCGTGGAAGAGACGAACAGCATCCTTCCCGTTCGTGGCCTCGCCAACGAGTTGCATGTCGCTCTGTGTCCGCAGCGCGAAAGCAATGCCATCCCGCATGACGGAGTGATCGTCCACGCAAAGCACTCTGATTCTGTCCGTCATAAATCCCCCTCATGGAATTGGAACTGCATTGCGGGCCCGCTGTGTTCCTGATTGCACTCACCCTAACAGTCTCCGCAGGCTTCGCGCCCCCCCAAAAGGGGGGACGACACCGTTCCTCCTTGATGGGCTGAGACCTCGAAAGCGTAGAGAGCACGGGCGGCACCCGAATGAGTAGGTTCGCGGAGACCCGTCGTGAGGTTACCCACGAGCGCGATTCGATTGAGGATGAGTCTCGTCAGCAGGGAACAGGTCATCAAGCAGAGACCTCTTCCCTCCACATGACTCGCTTCCATGATCGAAGCCCCACTGGGACTTTCAACCACATGCAACTCCAACCGACGAAACGAGGCGATCCAATGAGCACACTCAAGGTGAAGGACGGAACGGAGATCTACTACAAGGACTGGGGCGCCGGGCAACCCATCGTCTTCAGCCATGGCTGGCCGCTGGACGCCGATGCGTGGGATGCGCAGATGCTGTTTTTCGGCGACAACGGCTTCCGGGTCATCGCTCACGACCGCCGCAGCCACGGCCGCTCGCAGCAGACCTGGGACGGCAACGAGATGAACACCTATGCCGACGACCTCGCCGAGCTGCTCGATGCACTGGACGTGAAGGACGCCGTACTCGTCGGCCATTCCACAGGCGGTGGAGAGGTCGTGCGCTACCTCGCACGTCACGGCTCGAAACGTGTCGCCGCCGCGGTACTCATCAGCGCCGTGCCGCCCATCATGGTCAAGTCGGAGAGCAATCCCATCGGCACTCCAATCGAAGCGCTCAACGCGATCCGCGACGGCGTGGTGAAGGACCGCTCGCAGTATTACAAGGACCTCTCCGTGCCGTTCTTTGGCTACAACCGGCCTGGTGCGGAAATCTCCGAAGGCGTGCGCAACAACTTCTGGCTGCAGGGCATGGCCAGCGGCATCAAGGGATCGTACGACTGCATCAAAGCTTTCTCGGAGACCGACTTCCGTGAGGACCTGAAGGGCATCGACGTCCCGACTCTGGTCCTCCACGGCGATGACGACCAGATCGTTCCCTTCCCTGACGCCGGAGCCCTCACGCACAAGCTGGTGAAGAACTCCAAGCTCAAGGTCTATCCCGGCTTCCCGCATGGCATGCCCATCATCCACGCCGATGTCATCAACCAGGACATCCTCTCGTTCCTCCGCAACTAACCAGCGCGGCGGCTCGCCATCCAGTGGGCCGCCGCTCCCGTTTCGAGGACAACATCATGAGCGCCATCGCAACACGCATCCTGCCCCCAACGGCTCGGCCCGTACACACGTCTTTCCCCGGCTTCAGCGAAACCCAGATCGCACGGCTCCAAACATCGGGAATCGAGCAACGCATCTCCGCCGGCACGGTCCTCTTCTCGCGCGGCGATCGGGATGTCGATATGTTCATCGTGTTGCACGGGACACTGCACATCCTCGAGACCGATAGCTCGGGACTCGAGCACATCATCGCCGTGCTCTCGAAAGGCCAGTTCACCGGCGAGCTCGATCTCCTCGACAGCCGTCAGACACTGCTCAACTGCCGCGCGGCGGTCGACGCCACATTGCTGCGCATTCCACGCGGCGGTCTCAAGCAGATCTTGCATACCGAAACCGAGATCGCGAACCTCATCCTGCAAGCCTGCATGGGGCGTCGGCTCGATATCCTTCGCTACGCCGCAGGCGGCGTCCTGCTCATCTGCAGGGGACATAGCGCGGACGCGTTACGGCTCGAACGCTTCCTCACACGCGTCGGCCATCCTTTTCGCACGCTCGACGCTGACATCGATATCGATGCAGAGACGTTGCTCCAATGCTTTGATCTCGATCCGGACCAGTTGCCCGTCGCTATCCTGCCCGACCAGCGCATCCTTCGCAATCCATCCAACGCCGTACTCGCGGATGAGCTCTGCATCGGCGATCTCCGCGACGGATCGAAGCTCTACGACGTCGCGATCGTAGGTGCCGGCCCTGCAGGCCTCGCAGCCGCGGTGTATGCGGCCTCTGAAGGCCTCGCGACAGTCGTCATCGAGGGCAACGTTCCCGGCGGCCAGGCGGGCACAAGCTCCCGCATCGAAAACTACCTTGGCTTTCCCACAGGCGTCTCAGGGCAGGAGCTCTCGGAGCGCTCGATGACCCAGGCCCGCAAGTTCGGCGCGGAGTTCACCATCTCTCGCGACGTTACCCGCATGACTCAAAGTGGTGAGGGCTATACGTTGCATCTCGATGGCGGCGATCCCGTACAAACGCGCACCGTAGTCATCGCTACAGGGGCGCGATATCGCAGGCTCGACGTTCCAAACTACGAACGCTTCGAATACTCCGGCATCCACTACGCAGCCACGGCGATGGAAGCCGCCCTGTGCCGCGGTCAGGAGGTCGTCGTCGTCGGAGCCGGCAACTCCGCCGGGCAGGCTGCGATCTTCCTCTCGCAGTACGCCTCCCATGTACACCTGATCGTGCGCGGCGCGAGCGTGGAAGCCACGATGTCCTATTACCTCGTGCAACGCATCGCGAAATCTCCGGCAGTCTCCATCTGCTTGAACTGCGACATCGTCAGCTTGGAGGGAGACGATCAGCTCAACCGCGTGTCATGGCGCTGCCGCACGACCGGCGTCGCAGTCGATCGCGCAATCTCCAACGTCTTCGTCATGATCGGCGCCAGCCCCAGGACCGCGTGGCTATGCAAAGACCTCGCCGTCGACGCCAAAGGATTCATCGTTACAGGGACAGAAGCCGGCGTCGACGGTCCCTTCGCAACCAATCAGAAGGGTGTCTACGCCGTCGGCGATGTGAGGTCGAACTCGGTGAAGAGGGTCGCCTCCGCAGTCGGCGAAGGTTCCGTCGTCGTCTCCGACATACATAACTACCTCTCTGCTACCCGAGCACCCGCAAACTGACATGGGTCTCGGCGAACTCGCAAGGCGAACGCTGGTACTCTTCTTTACCCGCCACCAACATCTGGTGCCCGACACTTATGAACGGAATAGCGGTCGGGCAACATCGCGGTACATAATGAATCCGGCATGAGCCGGACGTTCTCAATCGCGTTAGTCGGATTTTTCGTGTGCGGCACTTCTGCGGCTCAGAGAGCCGTCTTGTCGTTCCAGCCACAGACCGTGCGCAGTCACACGCTGCTGCCTCATCCGGATCTTGTCAGGTCCGAAATCCACCCGATGGAAGAGGCGCAGGGATTCCGCGCTTTGCTGGACTTGGAAGAGCCGAAGTACAGCATCGAGCAGATCGCAGCGAAGGTGGGCAAATCGCCTGTCTTCGTGGCTTCGAGGGTGAAATTGAGCGACCTTGTACCGGCAGCAGTCGAGGCGTTCTATGCCGATGCAATAGGCGTCGGCCATGCGCTGCTATTGGCGAAGCTGCCCGCCGACCAGCAGGAACCCGCACTTCAAGCGTGCTTCAAAGAGGTATACAACGGAGGATCGAAGCCCGCCCGTATCCTGCTACCCGTCCGCAACCTGCAATTCTGGATTGACAGCAACATCCTGTTAGTCCTGAAAGATGCGCCGTTCAACAAGCGCGACGCGCAGCTTGTTCCCGCCGCAGGCAGTTGTGCTGACTGCCCGAAGCGGACAGGACACAACAAGCTGCTGTTCGGCGATGACCTCGGAAGACAGGGCGACCGATGTAAGTTATGTGGAATCAGGGCAACCGCAAGTATTTTCCGCTGGTCGCCACTGCCGCGCGCCCCGCGTGAGGCGACGGGGCTACTCGGTCTGTTCTCCTTGGACCTCCACCAGGAGGTTCCTTTGTCATTTGAGTTTGCTGTTCATCCTATCCGTTGGGATCGGTGTCCGTTGGTGGCCGCCGACCTTCATGCCTGCTCATGGCTCATGCTCCAGTCTCATCGTGGATTGGCGGCCAACACCCTTGACGCATATTCGCGGGGACTGGAACGCTATCTTGGATTCTTGATAGCGCACCACGTTTGCGCCGTCGTTGCGACACGCGGCGATATAGGGCTGTATGTTGCCAGTCTCCCAGCCGGGATGTCGAACGCGACGATCCAGCTCCAGCTAACCGTAGTCCGTTTGTCCATGCGTACCTGATGGAAGAAGGAGTACGTCCGGCCAACCCAGCGGCCCAGAACGGCAGCGGTCGCGCGATGGTCGCACGGCATCACAAGCTGCCTTGGATCCCGAACGAAGAGGACTGGCATTTGATTCTCAAGTCGGCACGCCATGAGTCGATTCGCAACAGGACCATGCTGGCCTTTGCCTATGACGCTGGTCTGCGCCGTGAGGAGCTTTGTAGCCTGCAGAGCGACGATATCGACCCCTCCCGTCGGATGCTCAGGATTCGT
>NZ_JBMHYI010000061.1:0-2936 GCF_058498515.1 Bryocella sp. | reverse complement strand
GTACTCCATGGCCGGGTAGCCGAGTAGCATCTGGCGGCGCGGACCTCCGTGCAGGAAGATGAGTGCAGGGTGGACGGTGGCCTCCGAGTATGCGGGAAGGAAGAGCTGGCCGTGCAGGGTGAAGCGAATGTCGTTGGGTGCGGCTTTGCTGCGGACTATGCCGGCGGGAGTGGGGTCGGAGGCGAAGAGGATTTGGTGAGGGGCTAGCAGGTCGAGGGCGGTCGTGGGGAAGTCTTTAGGAAGGGCGTTGGGGCGGAGGTTGGTGGTGGCGCCGTCTGTGGCGACGAGGACCGGGTGCATGGGGATGTGGGTGTCGGAGATGAGCGCGGCGAGGGTGCCATCGGCGGCGATCTGCGGCTTGGTCTGGATGCCTTCGCCAGTGGTGAGCGCGACGGGGCCGGTGGGGGTTAGCTTCCAGAGATGGCGACGGTCTACGTCGAGCGAATCACAGTTAGTGTTTTCAGGTTTGAAATTGTTGGAGAGTGTGACGCTGAGCTTACAGGCTTGTTGGTTCGAGCTCCAGAAGAGTGTGCCGTCGGGGCCTTGTGTGACGTCTTCGACTTCGAAGTGGCCGGGGGTGAGGAGTTTCGGGGTGGTGGAGGACTGCCAGTCGAGCTCGTAGAGGTGGGTGTAGCCATCGGCTTCCGAGAAGAAAACGATATTGTGGCCGGGGGCGAAGTAGAGGTGCGGCTCGCCGGTGGCGAGCCGTGGGGGTGTGCTGCCGGCGAGGTTGGGTTTTGGGGTGAAGACGGTGTGGGAGGGCCAGGTGCCGGCGGGGGTTTCGGGGTTAACGGTGGCGAGCTGGATGGACCATGGATAGGCGGAGACGCGGTTGGTATCGAACTCGCCGACGAAGGTGAAGGAGTCGCGGAGCCAGGCGATGTGCTGGTCGTCGGAGGAGAAGACGGGCGCAACGTCGTTGCCCGTGGAGGGCGCGAGGAAGTCGAGGGACTTGGTGGTGAGGTTGTAGATGCCGAGCAGCGAGTGGAGCTTGCGGTGGCTGATGAAGGCGAGCAGGGTGCCGGAGTGCGAGAGCGTGAGCGAGCCGGCGGAACCGCCGTTGTCGTAAACGAGCTGGTGAGGCTTGGAGATCTCTGTGTGTTGGCCGACCGGGAGTTCTGCAATCCATATTTGGCCGGAGCGGAGGAAGAGGATGGAGTGGCCGTCGTGGGTGAAGAGTGGGGCGTGGCCTTCGCCGAGATCGACGGCAGGCGCGCCGGCGGCGACGGGCTGGACCCAGACTTCGACGGCAGTATTGCGCTGGACATGCGCGGGGTTAGCAGGCTTGCCGTTGGCTCCGCTTTCCGCGCCGAGCGCGTAGGCGATGGCCGTCGCGTCGGGAGACCAGGTGAGGCCGTTGATGTCCTGGCCGTCGTCTTCGGTGTAGTGCGTGATGGAGCGCGAGGGGTGCTTTGCGCCGCCGACCCAGATGTTGCGTGCGCCTTCAGCGTGTTCGATCCAGGCGAACTGGCCGCCGACGGGCGCGGCGGTGAGGGAGAGCGCATAGGGGGCGCTTAAAATTTGCTGCAGCGTAAAAGCCTTTGCCTGCTGCGCTACGGACACACCTGTGCCAGCAAGCGCCATCACCACACCCAAAAAGAGTCTCATTCGCAGAGAATAACGCAACCAGCGCGCGAAAGCTTCGCCGATGCATCCAACTCCTCAGGCGTGTACCCACACGCCGAGGAAGATTCATGGCACAGGCGCATATCCAATCGCATATCGAGATGATCGCCAAGCATGAGCAGGAGTTTCTGGCTCAGCGCACCCATCCGGAGCGCGTTGCGGATGGCATTGCGGAGTTCGTTGGCTCGTTGAAGTTTGTGGGGGCGCACCTTTGCGTCTTCACGTTCTGGATCATCTTCAATCTCGCGCCGGGGACGCACCACTTTGATCCGCGTCCCTTTGCGCTGCTGCAGACCATTGTCGCGATGGAGTCGATCCTGGTGGCGAGTTTTATCCTGATACGGCAGTCGCGGCTGGGACGGCGAAGCGATGAGCGCGACCACCTGATGCTGCAGATCCTGATCCTGACGGAGAAAGAGATTACGGCGGTGCTGGATCTGGAACGACATGTGGCGACGCAGCTGGGGCTGGGGCGGGCGGCGAATCAGCCCGAGGTGCGGGAGCTTTCGCAGGAGACCTCGATTGAAGACGTGGCGCAGAACATCAAGGAAACGATGGAGTGATAAGGCAGACAGTAGAGAGTAGACAGTGAAAACACAGGCGAGACCATGGTCTCGCCTTTTGTACTCGCTACTCTTACGCTGCTATGGCTTCGGCTTTGAGGCGCTCGGCTGTGGCGTGGGCGATGAGGGCGTCGACAGTGGGTTGCAGGAGGCCTTCCATGACCATCGCTAGCTGATGGTTGGTGAGGCCGATGCGGTGGTCGGTGAGGCGGTTCTGCGGGAAGTTGTAAGTGCGAATTTTTTCGCTGCGGTCGCCGGTGCCTACCTGCTGCTTGCGTTCCTTGGCCTGGATTTGGTGGACGCGCTCGGCTTCTACCTCGTACAAGCGGGCGCGGAGGACGCGCATGGCCTTCTCGCGGTTCTTGATCTGCGACTTTTCGTCCTGGCAACTGACGACGGTGTTCGTGGGCAGATGCGTGATGCGGATGGCGGAGTACGTCGTGTTGACCGACTGTCCGCCCGGGCCGGACGAGCAGAAGGTGTCGATGCGGAGGTCTTTGTTTTCGATCTTGATATCGACGTCTTCCACTTCAGGGAGCACGGCAACGGTGATGGCGGAGGTGTGGACCCGGCCCTGGGTTTCGGTGGCCGGGACGCGCTGCACGCGGTGTACGCCGGACTCGTATTTCATCTGTGAGTAGACCTTGTCGCCTTCGAAGATGGCGGTGATGTCCTTGAGGCCGCCTACGTCGGAGTCGGTTTGCGAGAGGACTTCGACCTTCCAGCGATGCTGCTCGGCGAACTTCA
>NZ_JBMHYI010000060.1:0-171375 GCF_058498515.1 Bryocella sp. | reverse complement strand
CGCAAGGTAAGTAGGCATAACAGTCCAAGCATCCATGAACTGCTATCGAGGAGTACATCCGCACCCTGCGGCGGAGTACGGTGGCAGGCCGTGCCGGGCGCAAATCACGAGATAAGATGTGAGTCAGACCGACGGTAAGGGACTTCCCGAACTGTCCGAACGTGTCACCGGGAATGTCGGCGAGTACCGCGAACGGCTCGTGGATTTTGTCATCGCCCAGGGCATCAAACTGGAGTTCAAAGAGAGCATCGCCCCTGCTTTGGGGATGTGCTACGGAGACAGAATCGTGGTGCTTCCCGGCCAGTCTCCGGCGGAAGAATTCAGCACATTAGTTCATGAACTCGCACACGCTTTCCTGCATCGTGCCGAGCGGCGCATTACCACCACCAAGACCGTGCGCGAGACGGAAGCGGAGGCGATTGCATTCGTGGTGGGGACGACCATCGGTTTGCACAACGGAAGAGCATCGGCGGACTACATAGGCTTGTATTTTGGAAACGCCGCGCTACTCGCAGAGAGTCTGGAAGTCATCCAGAAGACCTCCGCCCTCATCCTCTCCGCACTCGAAACCCACGCGGCAGAACCCGTCGCGGAAACGGAACCGGAGGCGCACAAACCACCGAACGCGCAGCATGACAATACTGCGGAGATGGTATCGCCAGCCGTCCTGAAAAAGACAGCCTAACCCCGATTCAATCGAGCGCCTGCCCGCAAGGGCAGGCACCTCTCGCGGAACCCTCCCCAGCTTGTATAAAATGCGTTTTGTACGTTTTCTCGTGCGTCAGGAATCATGTGGCCGATCATTCCGCCGGCAAGCCTCTGGACAAATCGGCGCAGCAGCGCATCCATGCAGAAAGGATGCTTGCCCGTGCCGAGCGGCGCTCTCGACAGGCTGCAAAGCTGGTGGACAAATGGAAGTTGCGACTTGCCGAACTGGACCGCGCTGGAGTCGCCGCGAAGCAAGCGAAGTTGTGGGCAGACGAACAGACGTGAAGGCTCGTTGCCTCCGCCTCTGAGCCGTCACAGACCCATCTCTCCCTTGAGACACCGGGAATCCTCTGCCTACGGGTTCCTATGCCCTGCGTGACTGGCCTCCGGCTCTGAGTGGATTCTCCCTGGGCGGTCGCATCCCCCCAGAGCAAAAAAAATCGCCGCCCCGTCCACGAGGTCCGGGTCGGCGATGGTAAGGCAACGCTGCGATGCAGCGGAAGAAGGATTGACACATCACCCCCAAATGGTTGCTGTGAAGAATCCCTAAGTATCCCTGCGATTCCATTTGGAATCGTGTATCGAATCAGCCACTTGGCTGATTCATGATTCCAGATGGAAACAACTGTTTACACGGAAGCCGCTTTCGCGCGAACCGCGTAAACATGCTGATTCAAAAGGCGTTCACGGTAGAGCGTGACCGGTCTTGTTTGACGCCCTGTTGCGATGAGACTAGGGTTAGCCCAAAGGCGGGCTCCCATGAGCACCACCCGCACGGGCCACGATTTCGATACGCAGGCGCTCGCTACTCCAGGGGCAAGGACGATCCTCCGCGCCAAGACTGTAGCGACCCGGCTCTCTACCGAGGAGTTGGAGGAGGTCGAAGCGGCGGCCAAGCGGAGCGGCAAGTCGCTCGCCGAATGGCTCCGCGACACGGCGTTGGTGGAGGCGCGGCAGCGGCCAGCAGACCCGGTTGAGGTGGTTCTCGCTGAGGTTTGCGCCACCAGGTTCATGCTCGCAAACCTCTTCCATGCGACCGCTCAGGCGGCAGCGGAAGGCAAGCAATTACTCCCCGAAACCGTCCTCAAAATCCGCGAAACCGCTGACGCTCAGAAGGCCACAAAGGCACACAAGCTGCTCCAGGATTCGTCCGCCTCTGAGAAGCCTGAGCCGAAAAACGGGAGCAAACCATGAGCCGCCCGATGCAATTTCCCAAACGCTTTCCGTGGCTGATAGTCGCCATCGTGATGCTGACGGGACTTCCGATTTTGCCGGTGGCGGCA
The DNA here is from genome assembly GCF_058498515.1 of Bryocella sp. NCBI lineage: Bacteria > Pseudomonadati > Acidobacteriota > Terriglobia > Terriglobales > Acidobacteriaceae > Bryocella > Bryocella sp. Next base: position 169,384 of record NZ_JBMHYI010000060.1, on the reverse strand, counting down.
TGGTTCTGGTTGGTGACGCCGCCGCTCCAGAACTACTATCTGATTACCTATCTCGACAGCACCGAACGCGGGAGCCAGCCCGACGCGACGACCAAGGTTGAATGGCTGCTAAAGACGGCGCCGGGACGGAAACCAGAGGTGGCTTTGGGGGCCGATGTCGTCTCAGCGACCATCGGCAACGGGAACGAATTGCCCGTCAAACTTTCGTCCCGCGCCGTGGCCGACGGCTGGCGCGGAGTGGTCAAGAGCGAGCCTCAGCAGGTCGAGTCCGCCAAGTTGGAGCGTTATCTGGAGGCGCAGATTTTCGACGGAAGGGGCATCTGGAGGATGGTGCTGCAGCCGTTGTTTGCGTGTGCGGCAGTGGTACTTTTTCTGCTCGGCATGCGGGCGTGGTGGAAGACCAAATCGAAGCATGAGGAGCGGCACGGACGGCGGACGAAGGGGCCGGAGTGGTCATCGCCGTTCATGTGGAACAAGGTAACGAAGGAAGACGGAATCCGCTTTCAATTGCAGTGGGGCGACTCGCCCTCCAGTTGGAAAACTCGGCTACCATTCGGGCCGAGCTATCGCATTCCCCGCCGTCTGGAGTCCAGCCACGTCATGCTCATGGGCGACACTGGCAGCGGCAAGTCCTCAGCCATTCGGCAGATTCTTCGGCAGGTCCAAGAGCGCGGCGAGACCGCCATCGTCTACGATCCTGCGATGGATTTTGTAGGCGAGTTCTACGATCCAAAGCGTGGCGACCTGATCCTGAATCCCCTCGATGCCAGGTGTCCCTACTGGTCGCTGAGGTCTGAGCTTCTACGGGAGGAAACCGCGACGACTATCGCCGCCGCATTCCTTCCAGATAAGGAATACGAGAAGGCGTTCTTTACCGATGGTCCGCGCAGAATCCTGGCCCATCTTCTTAAGCAGAAGCCGCAGCCGAGGGACATCTTGAAGTGGATGTCCGACCGGGATCAGATGGCACGGATGGTTAAGGGAACGCCACTTGCCGCCCTCATCGACCCCACCGCTCCGGCGCAGAGGGCGGGTGTTATTTCAAGCCTCAATATGGTTGCCGACAGTCTGGAGTTGCTACCTGAATATGACGCTGCCAATGGTAAAACCTTCTCTACGGCCGAGTGGCACACCGAGCGCAAGCGGTGGGTGTTTCTGACCTCCAATCCCAGCTACCGGGAGAAGATTCTGCCTCTGCATTCCGTATGGCTCGACCTCTTTATTCTGCGCATGATGGGCTACTGCGAAGACCGCTATGCAAAGCCGGTATGGTTCGTCATCGACGAACTCGCCAGCCTCAACAAGCTGCCTCAGCTCCATACCGCTGTCACCGAAAATCGCAAGTATGGCAACCCCGTTGTGCTGGGATTCCAAGGGCGCAGCCAGATGGAAAAGCGCTACGGAAAGGACGCCGAGGCGATGCTCTCGCAGCCGGCGACCAAGGTGTTCTTCAAGACCTCCGAACCCCGCGCCGCGAAATGGATCTCCGATGCCATCCGCGAGATCGAGGTTGAGCGATTGAAGGAGTCGCGCAGCATGGGACTGCTGCGGAGCAAGAAGTCTTTCTCGCTGGAGATCGTCACCAAGCCGCTTGTCATGGCCTCAGAAATCTCCGGCCTGGAGCCGCTGCGCGGTTTCATCAAGCAGGAGAATCGGGTCGTGCCGGTACGCTTTGCGCTGGCAAAGAAAAGAGGCAAGCAGCCAGAGTTTATTGAACGTAAGTTGCCCGAGTTGACCCAAAGATTCAAGGCGGAAGCGACGCCGCCGGTGCCTGTAGTGCCGACGAAACCGTCTCAGAATAAGCCTGTGGCTGCGTACCAGGCCTCACTCCCTTTGACCCCAGCGACCGATCTCGAAGCAAAAGAGGTATACGTCTGGGATGAGTCGAAGGGGATTGATTGACGACACAATTTTTGATTTAGGTGGTGCCCCTCACATTTAACGCGGGTGTCTGAACGACGCTGCTGGTTCGGCGGGTTCTACCCGTGCGATACTTCGCCTATTATCCTGTTATTAGCCGTTGCGACACGAACGCGGGGGACTGCATTGATAGAGGCATTCCGATGATAGGGCTGATCGACATTCTGAAGGTTCAGGGCATTGAGCTTGGGCGTTACAAGATTCATCTTGCGACTACAGGTAACGGGAACAATTCGCCGCTAGCAGCCTATTGGGAAGGCACTTTTAAGGAATGGCAGGAAGACCAAAATGCCAAGAACTTCGAGTGCGACACAGTCATTAGTTTGATCCGACGCGGCGAAGACCAGTGGCTATTTGCTGGTGTATACCGCATTCTGGGTGTCGAAAGTACCAACTCCAAGTTCAGGTACAAAACTGAACTTTTGCTTGGGAAGGACGATCTTGCTGGCCGGATTATTGTCAGGTACAAACGTCCGTTCCGCCAATCCTATATTTGGGGCGACAAATACGGAAGCGAATTGGTGATAGCCAAACTTCAGGAGTTGCCTTTCGTTATCCAAGACTTCAAGGGGTTCAACAAAGTTCGGATTTTGCACGATACTCTGAAGCTGATTGTCCAAGTAGAATCTTGGCGGTCGGCTTTATCTAGTGTTGGTGGTGTTTACCTTGTCATGGACAGGAAAACAGGCAAAGGGTATGTAGGCAGTGCATATGGGGTAGGTGGGATCTGGCAGCGTTGGTGTAGCTATGCAGAGACGGGCCACGGCGGCAATGTTGATCTGATAAACCTCATTGAAGTGGAAGGCTCCGCGTATGCTAAACACTTTCAGTACGCAATCCTTGAAATAGCCGATCTGCTTGACACGCGTGAGCAGGTGCTGGAGCGGGAGACTCACTGGAAAGATGTGCTCATGTCGCGCAAGTCCGAGTTTGGTTACAACTTGAACTGAATGGAGAGGATCGTCTCCTAGGCGATCTGTCGATGTACTGCTTGCCAAGGCAACCGATGGTGTTCGATAGGTGAATTGAGCCATAGAGGTCTAGCATCGCTACACGCGGTATTTCGTTAGCCGCACTGAAATCGGGCCACAATGCTGTCCATCTCCAAACCGCTCTCGGCAGGCCAAGCGCGGACGTATCATGCGCGGGAGTTCGCTTCGAGTGAGCAGAACTACTGGAGCCGCGACCAGCAGGGGCATAGCGAGTGGCAGGGGCGGCTCTCCGCTGAGTGGGGACTCTCGGGAGCCGTGGGCGCGGAACATTTCGCCCGCTTGAGCGAAGGACAGCACCCAAATACTCAGGAGCAACTTGTTCGGCACCAGGTATCAAAGACCTACGAAGGAAAGGGCGGCAAGGAGATTACGTCTGTCGAGCACCGCGCGGGGTGGGATGCGACGTTCTCCGCGCCGAAGTCCGTCTCGCTGACCGCACTGGTAGGCGGTGATGACCGTGTACGGCAGGCGCACCGCGAGAGTGTCCGCGTGGCGCTGACTGAGTTGGAGCGGTACACCGAGGCGCGGATCGGCAACATTCGGGAGCCGGAGACGACAGGCAAGTTTGCCGCCGCGACCTTTGAGCACGACACCGCGCGACCAGTGGAAGGCTACGCCGCGCCGCAGCTCCATACCCATGCCGTGATCTTCAACGTCACCGAGCGCGAGAACGGGCAGACCCGCTCCCTGCAACCGCAAGAGCTTTTCGCCTCGCAAAGCTACGCCACCAACGTCTACCGATCGGAGTTGGCCGTCCGGTTGAACAACCTTGGCTATAAGGTCGAACGCGGCGAGTGGGGTGAGCCGCAGATCGCCGGGTACAGCAAGGAATACCTTGCGGCCAACAGTCTTCGCCGGGAGCAAGTAAAGGACTACATCCGCGCCAACGGAATCGACGGGCCAGCCGCCGCACAGATCGCGGCGCACCGGACGCGGGACTCCAAGGAGCTGCTATCGCCGGAAGAAGTGTTGCGGCAACACCGGGAGCTGTCGGCACAGTACGGCCACCAGGCTGACCGCGTTGTTGCAGAGGCGCGGCAGCATGGACAAAATCACGAGTCCCATCCGGGTAAGTCCGCCCAGGTGTCCGTGACCTACGCCCGTGAACATCTCTTCGAGCGTTCGGCGGTAGAGAGTGGAAGGTCGATTCTGACGGCGGCGCTCGATAGAGGCATGGGCGAGGCCAGCTTCTCACAGGTCCGGCAGGAGTTCGACCGCAGAGCGCAGTCGGGAGAGTTTCGCACTGTCCAGCATGGGCCGAAGCATGAGGGGCAGCAGTACACGACGGCGGAGACGCTTCGCATGGAGCGCGAGACTATCGGCCATGTAAAGAACGGGAACCAGCGCGGCTTCGCCGATCCAATGATGGTGGACGGAAGAACGCGCATTGATACCGAGGAACGTCACCCGGAGCTAAACACTGGACAGAGGCAAGCAGTCGATGATGTGTTTCTGTCGCGGGAGAAGATCATCGGCTTGGATGGAGTCGCAGGGGCGGGGAAGACGACGGCCCTGGCCGTAGTGCGCGAGGGCGCGGAACATTCCGGGTATCGGGTAGAGGGTTTCGCTCCCACATCCCGTGCAGCGCAGAAGCTCGGCGAGGCCGGCATCGAGACGAAGACGCTGCAAGCGCATCTTGCTCAAGGACAGAAAGTGGATACTGGCGAGAAGCGCCTCTATGTGGTGGATGAGAGTTCGCTCGCTTCAACCCGCCAGATGCACGAGTTCGTCAGCCGTCTCCATCCAAAGGATCGCGTTCTACTGGTGGGTGACACCCGCCAGCATGAGTCCGTTGAGGCCGGTCGCATCTTCGCCCAGCTACAAGAAGCCGGTATGAAGACGGTAAGGCTGGAGGAGATCGTTCGCCAGAAAGACCCGGAGTTGAAGCAGACAGTTGAGCAGCTTGCGCGTGGCGACGTTGGACTAGCGATTGCGGGCTTGGACCGGCAGGGGCGCATCCATGAGGTCAGGGGCCCGGAGGAACGTATTGCAGCCGTCGCGAGGGAGTACGCGAAATCGCCGGAGAACACGCTGGTCGTCGCACCCGACAATCGCTCCCGCACCGAGATCAATCAGGCGATTCATACTGAGCTGCAAGCGAAGGGCGTTGTTAGCAAGGAAGAGCACCAGACCAAGGTTCTTGTCCCGCGCCAAGACCTCACCGGAGCAGACCGCATGTGGGCGGCACGTTACAACGAGGGCGACGTGCTGCGCTACAGCCGCAGCTCGCAGGAGACCGGCATCGGCAAAGGCGAGTATGCCCGTGTTACCCGCGTCGATGCGCCCAACAACCGGCTAACCGTCGAGCGGAAGGACGGTACGGAACAAAGCTACGATCCACGTCGCCAGCAAGGCGTCTCTGTTTATCGTGAGCAGGAGAGGGCGTTCTCTACCGGCGACCGGGTGCAACTCACCGCTCCTGTTACTGAGTTGAAGCTAGCGAACCGTGAGCTTGGCACATTAGAGCGCATCGCCGAAGGCCGCATGTCTGTCAAGATGGACGGAGGCCGGGAGGTACAGCTCGATCCGGTGAAGAATCCGCACCTCGACCACGGTTACGCGGTCACAAGTCATTCCAGCCAGGGGCAGACCGCCGACCGGGTGCTGATCCACGTCGATACCGAGCTAGGGGCCAAAGACCTGCTCAACAACCGCATGGCCTACGTTGCCGTCTCACGCGGCGCATACGACGCGCAAATCTTCACCAACGACCGCGAGAAGCTGGGAGCCGCGCTGGGGCATGATGTATCGCACAGCAGCGCCCATGCGCCGGAGATGAAGCCAGAACACAAGCAGGAACAGGCTGTCACGCCGCAGCGGGAGATAGCGCCGAAACAGGAGCAAGGAGAAGATTTTGGTTTGGGTCTCTAAGGGAGAAAGCCGCCGCTCCCTGCGGCCCCGGCACCCCGCCCGCGCTTCGTTGGCCGGAGCAATCAGCGGGGGGGCCTCACCCAACAATACTTGGGACACCGCAACATCCAGAACACTACCCGCTATACTGAACTGGCACCGGATCGATTCAAAGATTTTTGGCGTGATTGACCGAAAAGGCTATCTGCGCCTGGCGACGGACTTTTCGGCGGTTTGGGCTTACACCCCAGTATGGCTCAATCGCAGGTGAAAGGTTCTTGCAAGGTGCACAAATGAAAACTGCCCACTGGCCGTCGCAAGCGGTTCAGGGGCTTTTGTAAGCGACCTAAGAGGAGATCATGAAGAAGCTCCTACTCATCACTGTGCTGGCCCTCAGCGCGTCAGCTTCAGCCCAAACCTCGAAGCCTTCCGCTGTGCATTCTTCGACGACTCAGAAACCCCGTGTGTTTGTCTCGGCCATGACTCGACCCGGAGCACACGTAACCGGCTCCCTGCAATCTCAATACCGTTTCGACCGGGCTTTGGAAAAAGAGGTTGCCAAGAAGTATGCGCTGGTTCCCTATGACACTAAGCCCGCACTCCTGCAAACCCTCATGAAGGCTGAGAACTATTACTGGGTGGGGGGCAGTTCCGGCAGTTACTCGGCCTATGCCGCTCATCCCCGGTATAAGTTCGCGATGAATGAAGCGAAACCCTGTGACCTTGTGAGCACCCCGGAGAAATGCGCCACAGAAGCAGCGACCTATGTGGATGAAATCATCCGAGAGGATAGCGGTTACGAGAAACCAGAATCCTCCAAGGTCGATTACTCATCCCAGGCCATAACCATCTATGCGCATTACGAGCACGAAACGACTCAACAGAACGTCATCGTTGTGAGCTGGGCAGACAATCAGGAAGCCGTTACATGCGCTCGGGTCGTGGGTGGCTTGGATAAATGGCAGCAATGGGCTGGAAGGACCGTCAACCTGGGGGGAGTTCTCTGCCTTACAGGCGAAAAGGTGGGAGGGCATGGTTTTGGCTCCGAGACATGGCACATGACCCAGAATTTCCAGGTGGGATTGGATGGAGGCTTCACCTATAACGCACTCCGCGACAGATTGACTCAAGCCGCTATCCAACAATTCACTACGGTCTTAGGCACCAATTTCAGCGACAACGTAACTCACCCAGTACAAACGGCAACCGAACAAGATTGGGAGCAGGTAAAGCAGGCTCACGATCAATATGTGCAGGTACTCCAGAAACACCATGAGGAGTCAGTTGCGCAGGCACCTGCTAAGTTAGCCGACCTACAAAAGCAGGAGCAGACCCTCACCCAGCGGATTGAGTCGGACAAGGCCAACCTACACCAATTGGTAATGACCCCGACCGTTGACAAAAACCAGCAGCTCGCTGATCTGCGCGCTCAGGCACAGACCAACCCCGCTGGACTTGCGGCCGTGCTCCAGGCTCAGACCGCCCAGACTCAGCAGGCAGCGACCGCTCAGACTCAGCGGGGCAGCCAGTTGAATCAAGACATGGATTATTGCCGCCAGGAATTGGACAAGGTGCACAAGCAGGAGCAGGAGCAACAGGCCATATTGAAATATGCGTCAGCTACGCCGAAGGTTGATGACCTTCCCATTCCTGGCCGAAAGGTAATCCCCCCACTTTGGCTGCACAGGCAAGCGCCTGAATACACCGAGCAGGCACTTGCCAACAAAATCAACGGCAGCGTGCTCCTTTCCATGGTCGTAGATGAAACGGGCCATCCCCAGAACATAAAAGTGCTCCGTGGGCTCGGCTACGGTCTGGATGAAAAAGCGGTCTCCTCCATGGTCGGAAGTGTGTTCCAACCAGCCAGGGAGAATGGTTCCCCTGTGCCTTTTGATATGCCGGTCGAGGTAAGCTTTGACCTTCGCTGACCATAGCCAATCGCTGAATCGGCGCTAGTAGGCTTTCATCCCGCCTATGCTTGAGGCCCAGCGGGAGGCCGTGGCCCGTCACGTCGGCCCCGGCCAGCTCGTGGCTGAATTTACCGAGACGGAGAGCGGCAAGCGCCATACGAACCGCCCCCAACTACTCGTCGCCCTGGCCGAGTGCCGGAAGAGCCGCGCCGTGCTTTTGGTTGCCCGCCTTGACCGGCTTGCCCGCAACGTGGCCCCAACATTCATGCAACGTCTGTCCAAACTTCCGTCCTGACGATTTCAAGAATATTGGACAGAGATCGGAGCCGGATTAATTCTGCCGGTTTGGGCGTAGACTCCCATTCTGCTTCACACAGGGTCCGTTGGAAGGCGATTTCTAAGTGTGATAATTGACCTATGAGTGATAAACCAAGGCCAATCGTTGTGCGGGTTGATCGCCAGCCCGCAGCCAAATTCGTCGTGACAGTGGTCGATCAGGTTCTTCCCAACGTGTCTCGGAACGATGGGGAGTTGGACGAGCCAGAACTCCGAACGCTATTGGCAGACAAGTACAGATTATCGCCGTCGGAGATTGAAGCTCTGATACGGCAGGCAAAAGCTAACCCCGCAGTCAAGCCCACACCAGTTCTAAAAAGGTAACTTTCATGACCGTTAACAAGCTGACCAGTACCAATGCGATCGAAGCTGCTAACCGCGCGGAAGTGACCGCGATCCTTATTCGTGCCGGTTATCGAGTGTATCGGCCAGAAGCCGACGTATCCGGTGAGGACTTGGTGATCCGCATACCCGATGGAGAACTCCGTTCGGTTCAGATGAAAGCCCGTCCTCTTGTTCACTGGAAGCTCTACGGAGGGAAAGACATGTGGATGCTGTTCCCCGACCCGACTGGCGACATACCCGGGCGACCTTGGTTCTTCATTAAACACGATGAACTATTCAATTGGTTTAAGAAGCTCCATGGAACAACAGCGCAGGGCTGGGTGCAGCGGCACAAAGCAGGCAAGACGGAGTGGTCCGAAAAGGGTTTGACCGGCGAGTTACGCAAGTTTCTACAACCGAAGTTCATGCTTCCCACCACCGTCGGGTCCCACAAAGGGTAAGTTATGACCCACGACCGCAGCCCCGCGTGAAAAGCGGCAAAATTTACACATAAACTTACACAGTCCACATTTATGCAAGCGTAACTCTTTTTATGTTAGATACTTACAAAGAGACACAGCGGACTTAAAATCCGCAGTTGCGAAAGCGACGTGGGGGTTCAAGTCCCCCTCCCGGCACCAAGACGAACATTCATGGACTGAATAGGGTTGCGCGATGGCAGAATTCCTTGCGGCTGGTGTGTGCCTGGGTTTCTCCCTTCTAGGTATCATGGGCCGAGGCGTTGAACGGTTGGTTGACCCTCCGACGCGCTAGTGCGGAAGGTCGCCGTGAACGGGGCTTCCGCACTAGCGCGCAGGGTGGGTCGAACGCATGAATCGAACCATCAAAGACGCCACCGTCAAACGCTACCCTACAACACCCACCAATAACTCAAAGCGCACTTGAGCGACTTCCTCAATGCCTACAACTTCGCCCGAAGGCTCAAGACAGTCAAGGGCCTCACACCTTATGAGTTCCTCTGCAAATGCTGGCAAAAAGAACCTGACCGATTTACGCTAAGCCCAATCCATCAAATGCCGGGACTTAACCGCTAGAACCGGAATCGCCCCGCGAACTGCCAGTCCCGCGGAGGCACATTCGAATTCTGCCCCCCGATCGTGCCAAACGCCAGTGCCGAGCACTGCTGCAGCGTGGTCTGGCCGGCAGAGCAAGTGTTCCAGTTCGTTGCGCCCGAAGCCAGGCTGAAGTAGGTCGAATTAGTCACGTTGCTCACATCAGCCTCCAACTGGAAGGTGAGATGCAGCGTCTCGCGATTGACCACATCAAACGTGCGCCGAATGCCCATGTCCATGTCCTTCCACCCAGGCCCGCGAAGAGCATACGGTGCGGAGCGCGCGACATTGCCCAGCATGTACCCTCCGCAACCACCGTTTGTGGCGCTGGGGCTGGGGCAACTGAAAGCGTTGGTGTCGATGTACTGAATCGTCTGGATGTTGCCGGCGTTCGCTCCCGGGGCGCGACCCCACTTGCCATTGATGCGAGCACTCTGTTTGGTAAAAGCTGCGTTGTAGTCCGGCAGGCATGTGCCCTGCAGCGCGATCAGGGCACTGTTACAAGCTTCGATATTATTCATGGAAATCTGCAGCGGAAAACCCTCGCGCAACTTGACGATACCCGCAACGGACCAGCCTCCCGCCAGGAGACCGCCAATCCGATTCTTTGTAATCCACTTGCGCCCGCGTCCAAAGGGCAGCTCGACATTGAACGTGCCGTTGAAGTTGTGGCGCTGATCGTAGGTGCCCAGACCGCGGTCGACAGCATTCGCGGGAATATAGTGCGGGAAAGCGCCATCAATCGGGCTCACCGGATATTGCGTGCGGTGTTGGCCAACATCGTCAATCGACTTCGCCCACGTATAGTTCGCAAACCCGCTGATGCCATGCCATGGCCGCTGCACATAGAGGATCTGCAACGCGTTGTAGTTGGAGTTTCCCGTAGCTCCCCAAATATCCGTCAGGTTCCCAAACTGAGGGAAGGCCGAAAGCGATCGAGCCACGGTCGCCAGGCTGCCGCTGAAGTTTGTATACGGGACGCGATAGTCAGGAAATGACTTCTGCACTGCGGCCACGACTCCCGACGCAGAAGGCAGCGAGCCCACGAGACTGCCCAGAACCGCTCCATAATCTGGGGAAATCGAGTTCGTCGCAGCCCCGCGGCCCGCGCCTCCAGGCAGGAAGTGCGTCTGAGAGCCAACATAGTTGATGCTGACCATGCCCTGCTTGTTGATCTGTTGCTCGATGCCGAAGTTGTAGTTGACGAATTGCGGCCCGCGGCCACCATAGTAGAGATCGACAAAGTTCTGCGTCGTCGGATTACAGGAGCCATTGACCTGGTTTGAGATCGGGCAGTAGTTGAGGTTACTGGCCGTCAGCGAGTAATTCCCCGTCGTGCTCAACGGGTTGACGATGTCGCTCGCCGCCACCCATTGGGGAATCGACGCGTAGTCCGCTTGTCCCCCCGGCGAACCCGGAGAGAACAAGCTATTCTGCGGCGACCCCTGGATTCCGGGATTAAGAAAGAAGGATGGTGGCGACGTGCTGTTGGCGCCTTGCCATACGTTGGTGAACGCATACTCCGAGTTATTGCCCGGACCCGCGGTGGCGTTGGCGTGGCCACCCGTGCCGCCCGCGTGCGTTGTGATCACCCCAAAGTTGGCGCGGATCACCATCGTGCGATTGGCCGCATACGCCACCGCAAGCTGCGGCTCCCAATTCTTGTTGTACGGATGAATCGGAGTGCTGCACTGGCACACGTAGGGGGAGTAGCTCGGGTTAGGACCCGCTCCATACCCTCCGTAAAAGATCACTCCCTTGCTGCCTGTAAGGGGATTTGTCACGTTCGGGTTCACATAAGCGAACCGGTTCTTCGCCTCATGCCAGGGCTGCAAATAGTCGTAGCGAAGCCCCGCATTGACGGTCAGCTTCGGCGTGACCCGCCACGAGTCCTGCACATACGGCGCGATCGGCTTAAATCGCCCACCTACGTCGGAGATCGTCTGCGTGCGGACATTTCCCGTATACACCGCACCGACAAGGTAGCTGGCGAAGGCCGACCCGCCCTGCACGATAGCCGTCGTCGTGTTCGTAGTGCTGGTGTAGTTCAGGTTTTCCGTGTTGTATCCGCTGTACGTCAGCTGCGTCGCACCGGAGTTTCCACCGTACGACGCCGCATTCGTCTCCAACCACTGCATCTGGATCCCAAACGTCCAGTTATGCCGCCCCTTCACCCAAAGCACGTTGTCGATAAGCGTAAAGTTATTCGTCGCCTGCGGTCCGCTCCAGAGATTGGCAGCCCAGTTCACAGGTGCGACCTCCGCTGTAGTCCCTCCACCTGAGAAGGTCACACTCGGCATCTCATCTGTGGCGTTACCGGCAGGTGTGTTCTCGATGCCGGCCTTCCCTGCCGAATACTTCGTACCGAAGGTCGGCGAGAATGATTGACCCCACGTGCGTGTCAGAGCGTAGTTCAACGTGTTGATCAGGTGCTGATTGATAGTGAAAGTATAAGTAAGAATTCCGGTGGAACTCTTCTGCGCCGTAAAACTCCCTGCGGCATAGGGCACAGGCAACTGGATCTGATTGCTGTAATTAGGGATCGTGTTGTATCCATTTACGCCCCCCAGACCGACGATGGAGAGCCTCTGCCTCGCCGACAGCGTGTAATCCAGCCGCGCGTTGATGCGGTAGTCGTCATTTTGCAGCGGCAGGCCGGCCAGGTAGTTATTTGAAGTCGACAAGTTCGTCGGCGTCGGCAGCGCCTGCATCAAGTACTGCGAGATGCTGGAAATCTCGGTCTGAGGAATCACATTGAATGTGGGAACGCCATTCAGCAGGCCGCGAAACTGGTTGCGCGTTCCTCCAGGAACAGGATCGAAGATCCCGGCCACGCCCGGTTGCGTCGCATCTCCCGTACCGAATGCATCGGTGAAATCACCCACGCGCTCCCGCATCGTTGGAATGGTCAGATACTGCGGTGTATTGCTGATCTTGGTGTAATGAAATCCCTCATAGGCGCCAAAGTAGAAGAGCTTGTCCTTGATGATGGCGCCACCCAACGAACCGCCATATGAGTTCTGATGCTCGCCCGGCTTGCGCGCGTATCCGTTCGCGGCCGGCACCTTACTGAAGTATCCCCAGCTATCGAACATAGTGTTGCGCACGTAATCGAACACCGTCCCGTGCAACTGGTTGCCGCCGCTCTTGATGGTGTAATTGGTCACGCCAGCACCGCCAAAGGAGACGCCCGCTCCATTCGTCTTCACCTGGAACTGATCGACCGCATCGACAGAAACCGCATTGCGCACGGTGGTCGGGTCGCCTTGCGCCGCGATCGAACTTACCGGAATGCCGTTGATGTAGTTCTGGTTCAGGAACTCCTGTCCGGTGCCGCCGAAGACGCCTGTCGTCCCTCCGCCTTCCTGCACTCCCGGCATCAGGTATTGAAACTGCGTCGGATCGCGCGGTCCGCCATTCATCGAGAGTGGAAGGTTGGTGTAGAGTTCGTTTTCAATCGTGCCGCCCATCGAAGCGTCCTGCGTATCGAGCATCGGCGGAGCATCGGTGATCGTGACCTCTTCGCTGGCCGAACCCACCGTCATCTTCAGGTTCAGACCCAGCGTCTGCAACGAGTCCAGCGTGATGTTTTCCTGCAGGAGAGTCTGAAAACCCCTCGCCGCAACCTCCACTTGGTACTTCCCGGCCTGTAGCGGCGAGGCATTAAAATCACCCGCCTTGTTGGTTATGCGCTTCGTTGTTACACCCGTAGCGAGGTTGGTGACAGTCACGGTGGCGTTGGGGAGTACGGCTCCCGAAGGATCCGTGATCGTGCCTTGGATCGTGCCGTCGCCTTGCTGCGCCATCGCCGGGGATACCGCCAGCACGACCAAGACAAGTAGCAGGCTAGCCGCTCTCCGTATCAGGGCAGTCAAGCGAAGAGATACGGCGGCCACCGACACATTCACCGTGGGAAATCGCGACATAGTAACTCCAACGTGCCAAGTCAGGGCGCTGAACGGCGGCACGGGCTAGCGCCATCCCGCGGAGCCAAGAGGCAACGTCGAGGAGCGATAAACCCATGGAAGCGTTTTCACGTGCCTGTAGCGACGCACGCCAAACTATGAAACTCAAGCGCCGGTTGTCAATGGAAAATTTATTTCTTATCGGAATTTTCCGTCTTCGGCCACGCCCACGAAATTTCCTTTTCAACCCTTCCCGCGGCATGCTAGCGTGCTTGCCGAAATTCAATAGCGACTTTGTCTCTCATTTGAAGTGGGTGCGCGCGCCTGTCCGTAACCCTCAACAGACAAGCCAAAGTCGATGTCCGTCGTCGTTCTCAATGCCCGTCGAAGGACACCCTCAAGGAAGGAATCTCGGATGGCCGGCTTCGAATGGAAACGATTTCTGATGGGAACCTCCGCGCTCATGCTGTGCGCCTCTCCGTGCCTGCCGGCCCAGACCGCCTCGCCACAAATGGAGCAGCAGGGCGACTCTTCCACGACGTATTCCCTGAAAGCGTATTCCCGCTTGACCCTCGTCGACGTGCTCGCCTACGACGGAAAAGAAAATCCCGTGCACGGCCTGCCCCAGAGCGCCTTTACCATCCTCGAGGACGGAAAGCCGCAACCCATACGAGCCTTCTCAGAGTATGGGGCAAACACCCCGTTGGTCACGCGCCAACCACCTAACTTGCCGCCTCACATCTACACCAACTTGCAGCCCGCGCCCGCATCCAGCGCGGTCAACATCCTCCTGCTCGATGCGCTGAACACCTCACCCGCGGATCAAATCTTCGTCAAGGATGAAGCGACTCGCTTCCTGAAGAGCATGCAGCCCGGCACACGCATCGCGATCATTGCATTGGGCTCGCACCTGAGGCTGCTGCAAGGTTTCACCAGCGATCCCGCCATCCTGCTAGCGGCCTTGAACACCAAGAAGAATCGTGCCCTGCCCTCGCCCTTCATCGACACCGCGACTCCGGACGCAATCGATTCGCTGACCGAGGCCGCCAGCGCGGATGCGGCCTCGGCCCTGCAGGAGTTCGCCAATGAGCAGGCATCGTTCCAGGCGGATATGCGGAATCGCATGACCCTGGAAGCGCTCAATCAAATCGCCTCCTATGTCGCCGACATCAAGGGCCGCAAAAACCTGATCTGGTTTACGGCAGGAATTCCCTTGCAGGTATTTCCGCAAGGCGGCGTCAATGACCTTGCCGCGATGGCGGATTACACCAAGGACCTGCGCCATACCACCGACCTCCTCACAGCCGCGCAGGTCGCGGTCTATCCGGTCGACGCGAAAGGTGTGACCACCACTCCTGGCGCGAGCGTAGTGCGGCCGCCAACGGGCTTCAGCAACGGACGCGGCACCAGCATGGGCCAGGCGATCGCGAGCTTCGGCATGAGCAACGCCCAGTCTCATCTGGCCATGGACGCTGTGGCCGATGCAACCGGAGGCATCGCGTACTACAACACGAACGGGCTGAAGGAAGCGGTAGCACACGCCATCGCTAACGGAGAAAACTACTACACCATCGCATATGCCACGCCCGATCCAACCTACGACGGTCAGTTTCACAAGATCACGGTCAAGGTAAACGTCCCCAATGTGCGCTTGTCGTACCGCACCGGCTATTACAGCGACAACATCGCCCGCAACGAGATCACCCCCGGGCTCACGCTCGCCACCACGGCGCCTGAGCCCTACGGCAACAACATGGCTGCCTCGATGGGGCGCGGTGTGCCCACCTCCACGCAGCTGCTCTTCACCGTGCGCGTGGAACCGCAAGGCGATGGAACCCTGCCGCCGGGCGTGAAGATGCTTGGCGCGCTCGACCCCAAGCTCGCCGGAAAGCCGCTCCATCGCTACGACTTTCAGTACTCCCTGCCCGGCCGTCAAATCACCTTCAAGGATGGTCCCGACAAATCGCACATCGCGTCGTTAGAGTTCGATATCGCGGCATATGACGTCTACGGCAAACCGGTCACCAGCATCAGCCAGACGGTCAATCTCACGCTCACCGAAGAGCGCTATCAGCAGCTGCAGCGCAGGCCATTCGACCTGATGCAGGGTCTCGATCTTCCCGCCGGCGAGTTGTTCGTCCGCATGGGGATTCTCGATGCCAACTCTGACAGAACAGGAACGCTGGAGATCCCTCTGGCAGTCACCAATAAACCCTCCACCGCCGCGCCGCAAGGTGAACCGGCAAAGCCGTAGCGACAAGCTGATGGCACGAAAAAATCAAGGAACCGACGAATGAAGCGCAGCGCAGCAGGTCACGAAACACAGAGCCATACTCCAGTCTCCCGACGTCCCCGGTGGCATGCGGGTGTTCTGTGCGTATCTTCCCCCTGGCAGGTGATGCTTATGTTTTTCCGAGGCAACGTTATCTCCACTCTTGCAACCGCCCTCCTCCTCGTCTTCGGCCTGTGCGCGGCTGCTCAGACCGTGGCTCCAGTGCTGGTCCCCTACAACATGACGGCCATCGCCGGGAACACGCAAAGCTCCGTGGCTGGCTACGGTGGCGAAGGTGTCCCAGGATTGAGCGCCACTCTCAACGGGCCTCACACCCTCGCGGTCGATTCGGTGGGAAACGTCTACATCGCGGACCAGGCCAACGCGCTCATCCGCGAATGGAATCCGCGCACCAATCTCATCAAGACCGTCGCCGGCGTGCCACCCTCCAAGTGCACCGGTACGTCCTGCACCACCTTCAACTCGGGCTGCTCCGATGGTGTGCCGGCCTACGGCAACCCGGTTGGATCAAACATGCAAGGGCTAGTGGTGGATGGCTTCGGCAACGTCTACTTCTCGGACTATAACTTCCAGGGCGTCTGGGTCATCTATCGCGGCGGCGACCAGGTAGCAAACTTTATCGGGCTCGTCGATAAAGAAACGGTCAATGCCAACCCTCCGGTCAAGCCTGGCTACATCTATCACATCGCCGGCACGGCCGTTCCGAAGACAGGAGGCGGCTGTACCGGGACCGCCGGAACCACGGACAACGTGCTGGCCACCTCGGCAACCTTCCACGATCCCCTGCAGATGGGCATCGACGCCGCAGGCAACCTGTATGTGCAGGACTATGGCAACAACATCGTCCGTGTCATCAACACCCAGGCGACTCCGCAAACCCTTCTCGGTGTAACAGTCCAACCTGGCTATGTAAGAGCCGTAGTGGGCTGCAACCCGACCATCACGGTTGCCTGCCCGTCCTCTGTTCCGCCATGGGGCAGCCCGGCGACTGAAGCCCTCTATAACGTACAAACGGGGATGACAACAGACCAGTACGGCAATGTGTATCAGGTCAACGGCAAGGGAGCTACAGGGTCCATCTATGGCGGTGTCGCCTACGCCGGCGGTGCCGCCTTGGCCCACCTGATCGACCTCGAGAGCGGTCTCACACCTACCGTCGGCGGATGGTATGAAGTCATAGACAGCATCACCAGCACATACTGCACCGGTTACAGCAATCCCCCCACATGCACGACCAGCGCGCCGCTGGAACCTGCCGTCCCGGCAAACGGTGCGAACAACATCGCCCTCCGACCCGTATCCATTGCTGTAGACCCGCTCGGCAATCTCTACATGTTGGACTCGCATTGGCAGACCATCTACCGTGTGGACGTCAACAGCCAGATGGCCTCGCGCCTCATGCCGGGTGCGGGAAACTCCGGCCTGGTGGCGCCGGCCGGCACCAACGCTCTGCCAGCCTACTGCTCCGGAACCTCCGGCGCGCAGACAAGTGATGCCTATGGCGATGGCTGCACGGTGCAGCAGTCCAAAATGAGCTCGTCTGGCACCGGATACGTCACCTTCGATGCGGCTGGCAACCTCTACTTCTCCGACACCGGCGACAATATCGTGCGCAAAATCTCTTTGGGCACACAGTTCGCCTCGACCAATCTCGGAGCCTCTCTCACCCAGACCCTGCAGATGCACTTCGACGCATCCAACCTGCCCACCGCCAACAATGCGACCGCATTCAAGATTCTGGGAGCAACGACCGAGTTCGCCGTCAGCAGCGTCACCTGCGCGAACTATACGATCCGCGATAACAGTATGGAGTGCTATGTCACGCTCGCCTTCACACCGCAGGCCGTTGGGATCCGTGTCGCGACCCTCCAAACATCGACACCCGGCGGAACGTATGACTTCGCACTCTCCGGCCTCGGCGGCGGGCCGGAACTCGCCATCGATGGCGGGGCTCCCTCAACCTTTGCTGTCTCCGGCGTCGGTGCCGCGACCGCAGTAGCGATTGATGCGCAAGGCAACGTCTATACCGCGGATCCAACCAACAATCGCATCACCATGACCCCCCCGGGCGGAGGAACAACCACTACCGTTGGCTCCGGCTTCAAAGCGCCGCAAGGAGTCGCACTCGATGCCGCCGGCAACGTCTACGTCGCCGACACCGGCAACAACCGCATCGTCAAAATCGCCGCGGTCTCCGCCACACAGACCGTGTTGTCCACCAGTCTCAACAGCTCCACAGGCCTCAAGAACCCGCAGGGCATCGCCGTCGATACCCTTGGCAATGTCTACGTCGCCGACACCGGCAACGCCCGTGTTGTGGAGATCTCGCCCTTCGGCGAACTGGCCCCTGTGCCTATGCTCGACTTCTCCGGCTCGCAAGCCTTTGCCACCCCGGTAGCCGTCGCACTCGATACCGCCGGCAACCTCTATGTGGCTGACTCCGGCAACGGCAATGGCATTATCAAGATCGCAGCCGGGGGTGGGGATCTCCAGGTGCCCACCGGCGGCACGGCCATCGCGTCACCCACATCGCTCATCAGCTTCGGCACCGCGCCTATCGCCCAGCCCACAGGCATTGCAGTCGACGCCGCCGGTGATCTCTACGTGACCGATGCAGGCTCGAACGCCGTGCTGGAACTACCCGCCGGCACCGGCCCCGGCAGCGACCCCATCACGCTGGGCTTTACCGGTCTCAGCTCTCCCGGTGGACTCGCCCTGGACTCCGCCAACAACCTCTACGTCGCCGACACCGGGAACAACCGCATTGCCTACATGAACCGCTCGCAGGTCACAGTAGACTTCGGCACCGTCGCACAGTTCCAGCCTGCGTCCACGGTGGTGTTGAGCGCGTCCAACATCGGCACCTCCCCGCTCACACCCTCCTCGCCGTTCGCTGTTCTTACGGGAGCCACCACAGCCGATTACAGCGAGACCGACTCGTGCGGAGCCGGCAACTTCCCCCTCGGCACGCTCACCGGAGGTCTGCATTGCAGCCTCACCGTTGGCTTCCAGCCGCTCGTCAACGGCCCGCTTACCGCATCGGTGAGCGCGCAGGGCGGCGCGGCCAACATTTCACTCATTGGAACAGGCGAGAATCCGCTGGCCTCCATCACCATGGCCGTCACCTCGCCATCCACAGGCCCGGTCGCCGACTCTCCCGCGACCATCACGCTGACCGCAACAGCACCGCACAGTCCACAACCGCCCAGCGGCACCGTCACTTTCAACTACACCATCAACGGTGCAGCGCAAACTCCTGTAACGGAAAACCTCACCGTCTCCGGCAACTCCTCCACCGCCACGTTCGCACTCCCCACACTTCTGCATGGCCGCACCTATGTGATCGACGCCGTCTATAACGGCGATGCCTCCACGAGCCCGACGAATGCCGCGCCGTTCACCATCGCCATTCCAGGTATTCCGGTAACGGTCGTCGCAAACTCCGTCTCGTATACCTACGGCGGAGCAGTGCCTGCGTTGACCGGTACTGTCAGTGGCATCGCGCCTGCGGATCAGGCTGGGATCACTGTCACCTTTACCTCCAAGGCAACGCCGTCCACCCCGGTCGGAACCTACCCGATCGTCGCGGTTCTCACCGGCGGGAATGCGGTCACCTACACGCCGCAGCCCGCGGTCACGCCCTCGGGCACGCCCGCAATCGTCACCGAAAATCCCGCCCCGCTAACAGTCATGGCTCCAACCGTCACCGAGCCTTACGGCTACCCCGACGTCTCCTACGGTCCGCCGGTGACAGTCACCACCGGACTCGTGAACGGCGACTCACCTGTCTACACCTTCACCCCGGCGCGCTCCAGCTTGCAGCCCGTGGGAACCTACAAAATCGTCCCAACCCTTTCGATCCTCAGCAAGGGGTCGACCTATGACAAGATCAATAACTACACCGTAACCATCACCGACGGGTCGCTCGTCGTGACCAAGGCAACCCCGGTGATCACCGTAACGCAAGCAGCGACCGCGGTACTGCCCACCAACCTCAGCGGCGCCAAGATCACCATCACCGTATCCCCACAGCCGCTCTACTACGGGACGACCAGCGGAACCCTCACCATGACGGATACATTCACTCCCATCACCTCAAGCGGCAATGGAACTCCTGTAACCAACACACCCATCACCTTAACGTTGTCCCCCACCGTAGTCTCCGGCTATGGAAATGTTCCGGTGGGCGTCGCCACTTATACACCCACCAGTGCCACCCTCGGCACGCACGTCTATACCTTCAGCTACAGCGGAGATTCCAACTTCAACGTCATCGACACCACGACAGCCCCAACGTCACTCATCATTGATCAGGCCGACTTCACCGTAACCTCAACGACCTCACCGATCCTCATCGTTCCCGGCATCGTCCCCGGCGGGGACCCAACGCAGCCCAACGAGCAGGCCGCAACCCCGGAACAGGCCGCCGTCTTCGTCGCTCCCATCCTCGGCTCGACAGAAACCGTGACCCTCACCTGCGCAGTCCCTGCAAGCTACATCACTTGCACCTTATCGCCCGCCACCCTCACTCTGGCCGGCAAAACGCTCACAAGTACGGTATCCGTCTCCACGCCGGCGACCCTGCCCACCAACTACAAAGCAAGCGTGGAGGGCACCGCGCGGAACATCGCCTTCGCGCTCCTGCCCACCGGCCTGTTGACGCTGCTCCCAGTCTTCCGCCGTCGTCGCAGACTCTCCCAGATCGCCCTCACCCTCGCCGCCTTTGGCCTGTTCGTGTTGGGCACAGGCTGCGGAAGCAACCTCGTGCAGTTCTACACGCCGGTCCCCGCCGGCCCAACCTCCGTCGTCGTTACAGGGACCAGTGGATCGTTCACGCGATCATTCACCATCCCCATCAACATTCAGTAGAAGCCAACACAGCGTACAAGCCGCCCCCTTTATTTAGACTGCTTGGAGACGCTTCCCTGCCACAGGGGAGAACGCGAGTGAGCGCATACCTTGGTTCTGATATCCCGCACCTTGCTACCGATATACGTGCTTATGAGGACTGATCCCGTTCGGGCTCTGGCTGACCGCTGGATGAGTGCATTGGACTGTTATCGCAAGGTGAGAACCCAGAGGCGGAGTGATTCCGATAGACTGGCGTATCGTTGCTGTTCGTAGCTCGATTGGTGACTCGGCAACTAGACGCCGGTTACGCGTCCGGTTATGCATCAATCGCAGATTGCACTTAGATCGATCTGGCACCGATTCGCTCACATTCGGTGGAGATTCACACCACCCCGATATGATTCAGCAATATGGAGCTTGCATACGAGTTGGAGGCCGCCGATGCTGACAAACGTAAGGTTTGTATCTGCACGACGTAACTGTTGTTGGTACTGCTGCTGGTCGGCTGCG
The DNA here is from genome assembly GCF_058498515.1 of Bryocella sp. Taxonomy (NCBI): domain Bacteria; kingdom Pseudomonadati; phylum Acidobacteriota; class Terriglobia; order Terriglobales; family Acidobacteriaceae; genus Bryocella; species Bryocella sp. Next base: position 148,420 of record NZ_JBMHYI010000060.1, on the reverse strand, counting down.
GAACCAACGGCAGCAAAACGAATGCGGCGGGAGTTTCCATCACGGTCAACGCGGCACCTGCACCTCCGAATTGTTTCTACAACTCGCCGTCGATCAACGCTATGATTCCCTAGTGTCCTGAGTCTGAAGTTCTTATACAAAAGCGGGCGACTGATTCGAGGATTTGGTCTGCAGTCTTGTGCCAGACGAAGGGCTTTGGGTCTTTGTTGTGGTGCTGGATGAAGGTTCCGATGGCTTGTTCGAGTTCCTTGGTGGATCGGTGAACGCCCCGCCGGAGTTGTTTTTCGGTGAGCGCGGCGAACCATCGTTCCACCAGGTTGAGCCATGAGGCTGATGTCGGCGTGAAGTGGAGATGGAAGCGCGGTCTCTTGGCCAGCCAGTTGCGGATCATCTGGGTTTTGTGAGTTCCGTAGTTGTCGAGGATCAGGTGTACGTCCAGTTCCGGTGGGACGTTCTTTTCGATCGTGTCGAGGAAGTTGCGGAACTCCCCGGAGCGATGCCTCTGCTGGGTCTGGCCGATGACCTTGCCGGTCCGGGTGTCGAGCGCGGCGAAGAGACTGGTGGTGCCATGGCGCTCGTAATCGTGGGTACGGCGCTCGATCTGGCCTGGCCGCATCGGCAAAAGCGGTGCGGTGCGGTCGAGCGCCTGGATCTGGCTCTTTTCGTCCACGCAGAGCACGAGGGCTCGATCCGGCGGCGCGAGGTACAGGCCCACGATATCGCGCACCTTCTCGATGAAGAGTGGATCGCGACTGAGCTTGAAGGTCTCGGAGCGGTGGGGGGCGAGCGAAAAAGCGCGCCATACGCGGCTGATCGTCGACTGGCTGAGCCCGCAAGCCTTGGCCATGTCGCGCGTGGACCAGTGCGTGGCGGCCTCGGGCTGAGTCTCGAGTGTGCGAGTCAAGACCCGTTCGACCTGCTGGTCGCTCAGCTTGCGCGGGGTTCCGGGACGCGGCTCGTCGAGCAGACCGTCGACACCGAAGTCGAGGAACCGCTGCCGCCACTTGCCTGCCGTCGGCTGCGAACACCCCTGCCTGCGAGCGATTTCTTTGTTTGGCACGCCGTCGGCAGCCAACAGCACGATCCGCGACCGCAATGCCAAGGCCTGCGCCGTCTTCGCGCGACGGGACCAGGACTGCAACTGTTCACGCTGTTCTGCGCTCACCTTCAGTGGAGACAATGGCCGTCCGATACGCATAGAACTCTCCTCCTCACTGTATTCGATGAGAAGTCAAGTCTTTATTATGCAAATTACTTCAGACTCAGTACGCTAGCCGATTACAAACGATGTGCCAATCTGCAGCGGACCCTCTCACGGGGCTATGACTCGAGGGCCCCTATGCGCTATGTAGCAGCCCCATTGAAACAAGACCTAGAGCGTGCAAAGAACCGTTACACCGGAAGCGTGAATATCCTAGTCAGGGTATTGTGCCCAGCTTGTGCCTAAGGCAATCGAGTCTGGCGATTTCATCGGTTCTGACGATTCTCGAATCAGTAACTTACGTGTAATCGATACATTTCAAGGTTCAAGTCCCCCTCCCGGCACCAGCGAATCAGTGATCTGAGCCAACATGCGGGTGGCTGATGGATCTTTTATAAGCAGGTTCGGAGAGGTGCTTTCGAAGGACAAGAGTACCGACTTTCGTTGGCATGATTTGCGTTATACGTTGCGCAGTAGCCGCGGAATGGCTGGCGTTGACATCACAACGATTGCAGCACTTGCTTGCGGACGAATCGCGGATTGGGTATTTGTTGTCCTGCCAGAGGTCGGTTACCTGGCTGCACTCAGGCGCTCGACTTGGTCGAACCGGTCATCGAGAAGTTCCTCGATCAGCTCCCCGCTCTCTTCCTGATACCAATCAAGACCGAATAAAAAATGAGGGCGCTGAGCACCAAACCGCATTCGGACAGGCGCAATTGCGAGTGGCCGAACAGGGGAGATCGTTGCGCGACAGCGTTACTTTCTCAGGGTAATGATCTGGCTGCTGGTCTTGTCCTGCTGCGCGAAGAGAGCGTAGCGGTGGTCAGGTGAGACGCTGAGGCTCGGCGTTCCGGAGACAAGTTGGCCGTCGATGGCGCCGAGCGTGGACACGATGCCGGTCTCCGGATTGAACTGCTGAAGCCGCCTTGGCGCCGTCTCCTGATCGACGACATACACCCTGTCGGTGACATCGAAGTACCGGCTGGGATAGACATGCTTCAGGGGCTCAACCAGCTCAGCCCTGCCTCCGGAGACGGGCATGCGATAGATGCCGTAGCTATCGTTTTGAAAATAGATTGTCGTGCCATCGAGCGACTCGGCGCTATCGTCGCACTTATCCAGCGTCAGCCGTGCAGGATGTTCGCCATGCACGCCGCTGCGCCAAAGCTGGGAGGCACCGTCGCGGTTGGAGGTGTAGTAGATGCTCTTTCCGTCGCGTGACCAGTTTGGCTTCTTATCCTCATAGCCATCGTCGATGGCTATCTGCGGCGTGCCACCGTCCATCGCGACGGTATAGATCACGGATCGTCCATTGGGCCTGGCGTCGAAGTTCAGCATGCGCCCATCGGGCGACCAGTGGGGTGTGCCTACTACCGGCCCGCCAAAGTTTGTGAGCTGCCGCGCGTTGCTACCGTCGTTGTCGCTGACCCACAGCTCCCACGATCCCATGCGGTCGGAGATGAAGGCGATGTGCTGTCCATCGGGCGAATAGCGCGGGCTGTCGTTCATCCCCGTGGAGGCGATGAGTGGTTCAGGCTTTGCGGGCATGGTTTCCGTGGGCGAGAGTGGAAGACGCCAGATGTTCGAGTTCCTCGTGGTCGCGGTGTAGGCAAGGATGTTCCCATCGTCCGAGATCGAGGGGTAGGTCACCTCCGCGCCCTTGGTGGGGATCCGCTCGGCTGCGCCTCCGGCAGCGGAGACCTGCCAGAGCTCATCCGCTCCTCCGCGGTTGGAGGCGAAGACCAGAGAGCGGTCATCAGCGGTCCACGTGATGCCGGTGATGTGCATGCGGTCGAACGTGATCTGACGAAGCTGGCTGCCATCCGTGCGGGTGATAAAGATGTCACCGGAGGAGTTGCTGGTCTCACGTAGAAACGCGATTTGATGGTGGTGGTGCGCCATCACCGGATCGAAATCGTGTGCCAGTGCGGGCGGCGCGGTGATGCGGTGGCGAGGTGACCCGTCGAGCGGAATCGCGAAGAGGCCAAAGGCGGAGGAGCCCGGCGCGGCCTGGTCGGTGACGATGACTTGGTTGCCGTCCGCGGACCACGCGGGACCGGAGCCAACATTCACCTGCATCGCGTCCGACCGCCAGGCGAATCGCATGTTGAGGGTGGCGATCGTGCGCTCGGCGCCACCGAGGGCTGGAAGAACGATGACGCTGACGCCCTGCTCGGAGACGCGGAGGAAGGCGATGAAGCGGTCGTCCGGCGACCACTGCGGCGCGAGGTCGTGCGCGAGGTCGGTCGTCAGCCGCACGGGAGTGCCGAGATCGAGAAGGCGCACGTAGATGTCGTAGTTGCCGCCGGTCTCGCCACCCCACACGAAGGCAACCTGGCGGCCATCGTGGGAGATCGCGGACTGCAGCTCGTTTCCGGGATAGCTGGTGAGGGGGACGACCCGCTTGAAGCTCACCGGCTGCATCCTCCCCATGCGCGAGAGGAGAACCGAGGCGACACCGCCGAAGAAGGCGATCAGTGCGACCAGCATCAGGACGCGCAGGCCACCGAAGCGATGTGAGGTGACGGTCGCGGGCGAAACCAAGGCTTCGCTGAGGCGGCTGGCCGGCTCGGCGGCGAGAGCGGGGAGAGTGTTCGGAGACTCAGCGGTTTCGCCCGTCTCTTCCTGCCGGCGATAGCCGGGGATCCTCTCGAAGCGGGCCTGATAGCCGCCCTTGGGCAGGTGGATGCGGATGGGGTCAGTCGCGCCCGCGTCGGCGTAGTACTGATCCAGCCGAGTGCGAAGACGCCGCGCCTCCACTCGCACGATCGGCTCCTCCTTTGGATCGTAGGAGGGGGACTTGCCGAAGACAGCCATGCCGATGCTGACTTCCTTCAGATCGGCGAGGTCGCCCTCGAGGGAATGCGCTACGACGTGGCGAAGGAACTGGCTCAGCCGGGGACTGGAAGTGAAGAAGCGGCTCGCAAGAATGCGAGCCAAGCATAGATTCGCCTGCTCCTGCAGAGCCGGATTCGTCCGTTCCGGAGCTTCGATCACGCCCGCGCTCTCCAATTTTCTTCAGTTTCGCAAAACGCCATCAACGGCATGTGAATTCCTGGTGAACGGACAATCCAAAGCACCAGAACAACTTACGGCGCAGCTTACCCCAGCGCTTACCCCCGGTCTTCGCTTTCATGGGCGCTCATGTGGCTGAAAGCAAGGCGTCCTAGGATGGCATTCGAATCCTTCTTCTCTGAGCGAAGCTCCGGTTCTCGCATTCGCGGCGCGTGCGGCTTACCCCGCAGGTTCATTCCGGCTATCTGTCCGATACCTTGTCTCGTTTGCACTGTGCGGTGAGAGTCATCCCAGCACGGCGTGATTCCCTCGGTACGGGAAGATGCTCGATCACTGCCGGGTCCATCTCTCTTGAAGGAAAATGTATGCTCCCGCTCGCCGATTCCCAGACGATTCTCTGCTACGAGATGCACGTCCCCACCGAGCGCTCGCCGAGAAGCCGGCCGGGGTCTCTCGTTTACCGTTCGCTTGTCGCGATGGTCCTTGTTCTCTTCCTGTCAGGCTATGCCAGAGCACAGTTCGACGGCGCGGAGGTCGTCGGCACGATCCGCGATGGCAGCGGAGCGGTCCTGCCCGCCGCGATCGTTACGCTCACCAACCTCAAGCAGGGAACCGTCGATCACCGAACGACAGACGAGAAGGGTGAGTTTACCTTTCCGTCGGTGCAGGTGGGCGAGTACACGATCACGGCGGAAAAGCCCGGCTTCTCGGCTTCGAAAAGCGATGCCTTCGCGGTGCAAGTCGCGGCCCGCCAGCGCGTCGACCTGGCTCTGAAGATTGGCCAGGCCAGCGATACCGTGACCGTGAGTGGGGCGGCGACTCTGCTCGAGACCGATACCAGTGACCGCGGCGAGGTGATCGACCATCGTGAGGCGGTGGATCTGCCGCTGAACGGACGCGTCGCTACGGATCTGGCAATCCTCGTTCCGGGCGTGCGCCTCAACGCCCAACTGGACACCGGCATTCCGGGCAGCCGAGAGGCCTCTTACAACGTGAATGGCCACCGCTCCACCGCGAATAACTTCCTGCTCGACGGCCTGGACAACAACTATTACTCGACCGAGAACCAGGGTTTTTCGAGCCAAGTTATTCATCCCTCGCCCGATGCGATCGAAGAGTTCAAGGTCCAGACGGACAACTACAGCGCGGAGTTCGGACGCGCAGGCGGCGCCATCATCAATGTCTCCACGCGGGGCGGATCGAACAGCTTCCACGGCGTAGCTTACGACTATCTGCGTAACACCGCGCTCAATGCGTATGGTGTCTTCCTCGGCACGGGTGTGAAGCCGACCCTCATCCAGAATCAGTTCGGGGCCACGCTGGGTGGTCCAATCCTCAAGGACAAGCTCTTCTTCTTTGTCGACTACGAGGGCTTTCGCTACATTGCGAAGACATTTTCCACCTCGACGCTGCCTACGGCGGATCAGCGCCAGGGCATCTTCACGGAGGGCTATGTCATCCCGCTGAAGAACCCGTTGACCGGTACGGTGTACAGCAACGGTATCGTTCCCGCCAGCGCCCAGAGCCCCTTCGCGGTGGCCGTGCTTGCAGCTCTGCCTGCCAACAATGTCGCCGGCACCAGCAATAACTACACTACGCTGGCCCGGAGCACTGACGATCAGGACAAGGGCGATGCTCGCATCGACTTCGCGCTGAACCAGAAGATTAAGATCTTTGGAAGATTCTCGAAGCAGCGCTTCAATATCTTCAGCGGTCCTGGCATCTCGGGTCCGGCAGGTGGAGGCGGAGCCGGCTACCAGTATGGCTATAACACGCAGGTTGCATCGGGCCTCACGTATGTCCTTTCGCCGACGTCGTTGATCGAGGGTCGCGTCGCGTTTACCTGGACCGTGAGCGGCAAGAATCCAGCCACGGCGGGACAGCCCAGCTTCATGCAGCAGTTCAACCTGCCCGGACTGCCTGCTCCCACGAGCTCCACGCCCAGCCTGAACGTGCAGTCGATTACCGGGTTCACTGCGTTGGGCACGCAATCGTCGAACCCGGCGATGGTCAATCCCTACACGGTAAACCCGAAGGTCAACTACATCTTTCAGCACGGTAGACACTCGCTCAAGGCTGGATATGAGTATCTTGCGCTGTATCTCGGCTATGACGACCTTTACCCGCTCTACGGCGACGATGTCTACAATGGCGAGTTCTCTCAAGGCACGGCTGCGCCTTCGGGAGCGTCTTCAACATTGAAGGAACAGGCCTACGACCTCGCCGATTTTCTTGTAGGCGCACGGTCGTCGTACACGCTCTCCGGCAATCAGTTCTTCAACTACAACCAGCGCTTCCACTTCTTCTACGTCCAAGACGACTGGAGGATCTCCACCCGGCTGACGCTTAACCTGGGCCTTCGCTATGAACTCGCCACACCGCAGTGGGTGGATGGCAACCAGCTGGCGAACTTCAATCCCGCCACGAACTCACTGATCTACGCCAGGGGAGGATCGATCTACAACCGCGCGCTGGTCCACATGAATACAAAGAATTTCGCGCCGCGCTTTGGCTTTGCGTTCTCCGCAGACTCACGAACTGCCATTCGTGGAGGCTATGCGCTCTCTTACGTTCAGGGCAATCGCAATGGCGCGGAAGGCTCTCTAGCCTATAACACTGTGGCGGACTCGGTGATCAACCAGACTAACAGTCAGCCCCTGTGCGTCAGTGCGAACTCCAATCCCTCAACCTGCTTTCTGACGACACAGCAGGGTTACCCCACAGGCTTCACCGATACGCAGGCCTACACCGCGACCGGTGGAGAGTATCGCTATCAGCCGGCGAACAGCCCCACGGGTTATACGCAGTCGTATCAGCTGACAATGCAGCGAGAGATCTCGAGCAACACGCTGCTGGATGTGGCATATGTCGGAGCGCATGGCGTGCACCTGCGCGTCCTGCAGGACTTCAACCAGGCCACGCCAAATCCTGGCATCGGCAGCACAAACTGCACATCACCAGCCCTGGGCACCACTGCTCCCTGCTCCTCGCTTATCAGCCGCAGGCCCATCGCAGGCTTCAACAGCATCATCGAGCCGTTCTCGGCTGGCTTCCTCACCTATAACTCGCTGCAGGTCAAGCTGCGCAGGTCCTTCTCGCACGGACTCTATTTGCTGAACTCGTTCACCTGGTCGCAGGCGTTTGACAATGCGGGTGCGCAGTACGAGGTCTACAACGGCGATGGCGCGGTGGTGAACGCGTATAACATCGCCGGCGACCGTGGCCGCTCCGGATACGACCAGCCGCTGAACAACACAACCTCGTTGAACTACGACCTTCCCTTTGGCCGCGGACGCATGTGGGGCGACAACGCCAACCATGTCCTGCAGACTTTGCTCGGGGGATGGAGTATCGCCGGTATCAACCAGGCCACCAGTGGTCTGCCGATCAACCTCACTTACGATCCGGCAACGAGCGGCAACTCCAACGCGACGGTCTCCAACGCGTCGGTTGCGTATAGCTATCGTCCTAACATCACAGGCTCCTATGCTTCGGTCTATACCTCGCCCTCGACGTGGGTGAAGAACGGGAGCTCACTCGCCGGCGTGCTGAGTAAGGCGAACCTTTCGGCTCCGGCTTACACGCAGCCCTTCGGTAACGTGAGCCGCAATGCTCTCCGCGGCCCCGCCTACGAGAGTGTGAATCTGGGCATTCATAAGAAGTTTCCGCTGTGGTCGGACTCTAGCAACCTCGAGTTCCGCGCGGAGGCGTTCAACCTCTTCAACAGCGTCAACTATCAGGCACCCAACTCCGACATCAGCTCCAGTAGCTTCGGCTCTTACACTTCATCGAGCGTGTATCCCGCCCGCCAGCTGCAGGTCGCCCTTCGGCTCTCCTACTAAGGCCCAAGTCCCTCTTCCGGAGAGTCGCGAGTGTCCCTCACCCGTCGTCTATTTGTGCAGCAGATCATGACCGCAATCACCCTGGGGCATGGCGGAGTACGCGCTGCCATGCTGCCCTTCCTTCAGCAGAGCTCCGTCGCGGCCACGTCGCGGGACTCGTTGTTCTTCGGCGTGAGCGGCTATGCCAAGCTGCTCAACGCACGAAGCTTCTACCGTGTGCCTGAAGTGCCGAGTGCGCAGGACCGGTTGTGCTTCGATGTATCCAACAACCGCATTGCGTGCTCCATCAACCAGCTTGGGCTGCTGGAACGCTTTGCCATCGAGCTAGGCGTTGCACCGATCGAGACTAAGGCAACGCCCGTCGGGGCCTATGTCGAAAAGCTTATCGAGCGCTGCGGGCCGATCCCGCTGCTTGTAGCCGCGGGCGACTCCAAAGCCATTCCGCTTGAAGATCTGGGGCAGCCGGAAATTCATTTGCAGGATGACCTCTTTCCTCGCTTCGAGTGGATCGTCAATGCGACCCGGCTGAGGATGCTTGTGTTCGCGCCGCAGATAGCCTCTGCGGCACCGCGCGCAATCTTTGTGCGGCTGACGGCCAGCTCTTTGGAACCGAACCCATCGACCTTTGCTGTTTCTGTCCCTCTTCTCGCGCGGCCCAGTGCCGATCGCACAACGGCCAATGGCCGCGTGCTTCTCATGGTGGATTCCGGGCGTGGATGGTTCACGCCTGAGGAATCCCAGCCTATCGCCATTCGTGCCGATGAAGGCACGGTCCTGGCGCTGCTGTTCGATGCAACCGATGAGGAACTGCAAATCACGCGTGCTTCGATCGCCACGCGCTCCGCCAACGCGTGGTTCGACGAGACAACGGAGTTTCACCTGGCGCGCTACGGGCAGCTTAGCCTTTCTGATGCGCCGTTCTATGGCGAGCTCTATGTTCGAGCTGCCGAGCTGACGCGGCAGTCCCTTCTGCTCGAAGGGGACGACCGCTTCGGCGGGAGCTTTAACGGGAGCGATCTTCCCGTGGCCGCGAACGTGTGGATGCGCGATTGCTTCTATAGCTGCCTTCCGCAGAGCTTCCTCTGTCCGCAGCTCGCTCGCGGCGCGATCGAGTTCTTCCTGGACCATGGCGTTCCGAGTCATATGCTCGGCGAACATGCGGACCGCTTTCCCGGAGCACGAGGCGTGACGAACTCGCTCGGGAACAGCGTTGCAGGGATCGTGCTTGCGGGGATGTACTACCAATACAACGAGGATCGCCAGTTCTTCCTCGATCATCCTGCGACCCTCGAGCGCTCACTCTCGATACTCAATCAGGTGCTCGCAAGTCGGCGTGAAGATGTATTCCTCTTTCCCTCCGTCTATGTCTCGGATGGCTATGCGCGCGGAGACTTCCATACGGGATCGAATATCTTCTTGTGGCGCGCCTTCGTCAGCATCGCAAGACTCGCACGAGAGGTATATGGGCTGGCAGAGTTAGCTGCGGAGTGGCAGGCGTATGCGCAGCGATTGCGCGAGGCAATCCTTGCAAACTGCATCGTCATCGAAGATGGCAAGCCTCGCTTTGTCGAAGCTGCAATGCAGGACCACACGAGAATCGGCGGACACGATGGCGAGGAATCGGATGTCACACTCGCGGCGTTCTACGACTTCTGCGCGGAAGATGATCCGCTCTATCTGAACGCTGCCCATGAGGCTCTCATGCCATCCAACCCGTACGCGATCGCGAACGTCGACGGCATCTGGTGGTACGCGCATGGCAAATGGTCGTCTGCGACCTTCCCTGGCTGGATAACCGCGCTGGCCGGATCGCAAGATGAGGCCGAGATGCTGCGGCACCTGGAGCGCATCCGCACGCTCACGGACGCGGATGGCTCCTTCTGGTGGTGGCCCTATCCGCACGAAGAGACGATGCACCCCGAGCATCCTTTGCGTACCAACTCCAAGTGCGGATGGGCGGCGGGTGTTTACGTCTGTTTCTTCACACGGCACCTCCTCGGGCTCTCCGCGGATGCTCCCAGGAAGACCCTCAGATTCAGGCCTTGGATTCCATGGAGCGAATTTGCGTGGAGCGGATGTCGTATCGGCAGCATTATGTGCGATTGCTCGTATAAGCGCACAGACAGCGAGGTCACCGTCGAGGTCCGCAACCACACCGCGCACACGATGCACGTCTCGCTCGGGGCGTTGCTGCCGGAGAAGAGCAAGCTGGTGCATGCCGCTGTGTCGACAGGACTGACAACAGCGATATCTTCATCGACATACTATGGTCGCGTTTGTGCCGAGTGTTCTATCGACGTGAATGCAGGCGACAGGGTGAGGCTGACTGCGTCGTTCACGGCTGCGTAGCGATGCACACGAGTTACTTCGCTTCTGCTTTGCCCTCGAGTGAATGGAGTTCCTGTCGCACATCTTCATACTGGTCGGTTGCGAGGTAATCGACATGCGCTGCGATGGCGGCGCTCCAACGCAGCTTCGCAGCCGCGAGCGATGCGAAGCTGTATGTCTTGAACCAGCCATTGTCCTGCTGCTGTTGCTGCGTGGCTCCGTCAAGGGTGTAGAAGCGGATCCAGAGTCCCTGGCTGTGTGCGTGCTCGACCATTCGACGCACACGCTCATTCTTTGCGGGAGTCCACTCACCCGCCTTACTCGGGCCGCCGGCCTCAACCGTCGCCCAGGAGTTATTCCACCAGCGTCGGTAGTTGGTTGCGGGCTCGCGCTCAAGGTCCTCGGGAGCAACTGTTGGATCAACCGATGCTGGATGCACAGCCCCGAAGACGAGCAGTGGCGCACCGAGGGGAACCTCCCTATGGAAGACCTGCTCAAGCGCATCCGATGGGCCGGCGAGCACCAGGAGAGGTCCTGGATGCAGTGGTTGAACCAAGCGTACATCGGCGACATTCGTGGCGGTGGTCAGCCAGGCGCTGTACCTCTCGAGCGTTCGATAGATGGCGCGAAGATGCTCCGGTTCCTCTGTCTTGATATCGAGGTTGAGCGTGATGATCGGCCAGCGCGCGCGGTTGGGGTGCGCGAGCTCCGCTTCGATGATGGGGCGGATTCGCTCGAAGAAGTAGCGGTCGAGCGTGGGCTCGTTGCCATGGAAGACGCTGGTGTGCGCAAGAACCGACTTCGATTTGCCAGTCTTTGGGGCGGCATACCAGGTGAGGTCCTGCTCAATCGCGATGGGCAGTCCTTGCGCGAGTGCGAGATCGATGCGATCCGACCATCGTCCCTCGTAGGGATAGCAGTTATGTGCGTCGAGGGTAGTGCGGCTTCCTGGCATGAAGCTCGACTGGCCTTGCGTGAGAGCGGGACAGAGAAGGAGCGTCAGCAAGGCTGCACGGCCGGCGGCGCGCCGAAGAGACACGGCGAAGGTTTGGAGCATCGTGAGAATTTCCTTGGGTATTCAAGACGAAAGAAGAAGAGCTGGTCTGGCGAAGGGATGACGCCAGACCAGCGGATGAAGCGGCTTTAGAAGGAGTAGCGCAGGGCGATCTGGCCGACGCGCATCGGCTTGGCCGTTCCGGTGAGGGCTCCAAGGCTTGTGCTCGTGATGCTGGTCGAGCCTGGAAGGGCAAGCTGCGGATGGTTGAGGACGTTGAAGCTCTCGAGGCGCAGCTGCAGGCTTTGGCGATCGCTAAAGTGAAGCGACTTGCCGAGGCCGAGGTCGAGCTGATTGAGGTTGGGCTGGCGCACGCTGTTGCGTCCGCCTATGCCGTACTGCCCATTACCCGGCTGCACGAAGCAGGCGGCGTTGAACCATTCCGCGACACTACGCGTAAAGCCCTGGTTCGGGTCGCAGACTTTCTGCGCCATGAAGGTGCCGATGCTGCTGGTATCCGCAGTGTTGGTCGCGGTGACCGAGACGGGGAGCCCGGTCGCATAGCGGTAGATCCCGGTGACCTGCCAGCCGCCAGCCACGAGATCGACGAAGCGCGGCGCATGGTTGAGGAAGCGCTGTCCGCGGCCGAAGGGAAGCTGCAAGATCGAGGCAAGGTTGAGGTGATGCGTGCGATCCCACGCGGCAAGGGCGTAGTAGTCCCGCGGCTGGTTGTAGTTCTCAATGGTGTTGCGATCGCCGTCGGAGATGTTCATGCTCTTCGACCAGGTGTAGCTGGCGGTAAGCCGCGAACCTCCGCGGATGTGCGCCATCGCGTTGGCGACGAGCGCGTTGCTGTTCGAGGCGCCGATGTTGTACTGACCGAAGACATCGCCCGCGTAGCTATACGGCCGGATGTTCAGCACAGCGCTGCCGGTCGAGGCGGTGCTGGGTTGGTTGGCGTTGACACGGACCGATGCGTGTTTGCCTGTCTCACCAGCGTAGCCCAGCTCCATCGTATAGTTACTGCCGAAGCTGTGTTCGACAAGCAGATTGAATTGCTCGGCATAGACGTCAGGCATATGCAGCGCAAGTGTCTGTGGAGTAATGCCAGCAGCGGACGGGTTCGCGGAAAATACGTTCTCGATCGAGGTAGGAGCCTTCTGCGTGAAGCTCAGGCTCTGCGTAATGAAGTTAGGCGGATGAGCGAGCAGGAACTGGAGGAAGTTATATGGCGAGCCGGCGTAGTAAATGCCGTAGCCGCCGTGGATCGCGGTGTTTTCGCTGGGTGAGTAGGCGAAACCGATGCGCGGTGAGACATCGCGATAGTTAGTCCGCCAGGTCCCGGGGATCGTCTGGTTGCTGGGCAGATCGTAGACGCTGGACTGGCCGTTGCGGTCGTTGGGCGGGTTGTCGAAGTCATAGCGCAGGCCGAGGTTGAGGGTGAGCTTTGGGTTGAGCTGCCAGTCGTCCTGCAGGTAGCCATCGACCTGCCACTCGCGGAAGGCTCCGACGGAGACGCCCGTTGCGCCGGCAGCCGCAGAAGGGAAGCCGAGGAGCAGGTCTGCGAAGCCGCTGCCAACGGCTTTGCGAGTACCGGAGACATACTGACCGGTCATCGTGGCGTTGAAGGTGTAGTAGCCGTCGTTCTGGATGGTCCAGTTGCCATCGAACTGCGTGCGGATGAACTCACCGCCGAAGAAGAGGCGATGGCGGCCGATCTGGTAGTTGACCTCATCGGCGTACTGGAAGCGATTCTGGGTCGCGCCCTGCGGCGCATAGCGATTGCCAACCGTAGTCGTCGACCCAACCGCGAAGAAGGAAGATACGGCGAGGGTGGGCGGAGTCCACTGTTGCGGCAGCGGAGAAAGGTTCTTGAGACCGAACTCCTGGTAGTAGGGCTGTGAGCCCACGCCGAGAACCGTGGAGAGAAGGATGGAACGGTTGTAGCCGATGCGACCTGTGTTGACCATGCGCGGCGAGAGCACGTGTGTCTCTTCGACGAAGGCGTTCGTCGCGCTGATGGTGTAGGCGTTACCGTAGAGCGTGCTAATGAACGATGGCGTGACTGTGGGGTTCTGGCTGTAACCACCGGCGAGATAGAGCTGGTCTTTTGGCGAGAGGGTCCAGTCGATGCGACCGAGGTACTGGTCGGAGTTGATGGTGGAGCGGACAGGCGCCTGGTAGTTGACGTTGAGGGCCGTGTTGAGTGGGAGATTCGCGTGCGGGATGTAACCCAGGAGCTTGGTCGCAAAAGGATCGATGCGGGCTGTTGGGATGGCGTTCTTCCCGGTCTCGGTGATGAAGCTGGTGTTGGTCCCCTTGGTGTTGTAGGTGAGCGGGTCGTAGAGAGTGACGGTGTCGGCGCTGAAGTCGCCGCTGCGCTCAGCGTCAGTGGGAACGCGGGTGGTGACGAAGGCAGTGTTGGCGTCGCGCAGGCCCTGATAGCTTCCGAAGAAGAAGAGCCGGTTGTGCAGGATGGGCCCTCCGAGGGTTCCACCGAAGAGGTTGTACCGGACGGGGGTCTTGGTCTGGCCGATTCCGGTGAGGCTGTAGTTCTGCGCGTTCAGGTCGTCGTTCTGCAGGAAGTCAAAGGCGGACCCATGAAAGCGATTCGTGCCGCCGCGGGTAATGATGTTGACGATGCTGGGCTGGGCGTAGCGAGCGTCGGCCCCGTTGACGATGACCGTCATCTGCTGGATGGCGTCGACCGAGGCGAGCATGTTGGCGGACTGCGTGAACAGGGTCACGTTCTGGACGCCGTCCTGGAGGTAGCCGGTCTGCGAGTCGAGAGCGCCGCCGATGTTGAGCTGGTTGGCGGTGGTGCCGAAGGACTGCCCGGAGGAGGTGTTCTCGGAGGCGTCCGAAGCCGACTCTGTTCCCGGCGCGAGCAGGGCCAGTGCTAATGGGTTGCGCCCGTTGGTGGGCAGCTCGACGAGTTCCTTCGAGTCGAGATCGAGCTTCAGCTCATGGCTCTGGTGCTCAAGCTCCAGGCCGGCCGCCTGCGCTGCGACGTCGACCTGGATTGCGGCGCTGCCAACCTTCAGCGTGAAGTCCTGAGTGCTGTCCTGCCCGGCTGCGATCACAATCCGTGCGGTCACCGCGCCGAACCCGGGCTCAACCGCCTGGACATCGTAGGAGCCGGGCGCCAGCGAGGGAAGCGTGTAGAGACCATCGTGGTTACTGATGGTGGATCGAACGCCATGGGTCGCGATATTGGTCGCGGTAATCGCGGCTGAGCCCACCACAGCGCTGGTGGAGTCGGTCACTCTCCCGGTCACGCTGCCAAGATCAACCTGTGCGCGGGCATGGCCCGAGAGCGCCAGGACGAGCACGAGGGCGAGTGTCGGGAGCGCGAAGTGCCCTCGGCGGAAGTGTGGAGAGGGAGCCTCGGCGAAGTGGTTCATGCGCATCTTGAATGTCTCTCATTTCTTGCTGGCTCAGGAGCAGCCGCATCACTGGTTCCCTCAACATGGGCAAGCGGGGCGAGCCGAACAAGTGGCGCAGAGGTGAGGAAGGCACATCTGGACAGGGGAGGAACTCTCCTCTCCTATTACACGGCCCATTGGTTTCAATCACTTGTGGTGGAGGTCCTCTTGCCGAGTGGCATTTTGAATTTCACGTGAATCGAAGCGGTCGGCCGTGAACCTTATCCTCCGCCACTGTGGGAACGGTAGACTTGAGTCGAACCCCTTTGACGGCGGAGCTGACAGAACCTGGCGTGTCGGGGGTGGGGCCCGCGAAACGATCCGGGCCGGGATAGACGTGGCCGATGGAGACAACCCTCGAAAAGCAGCCGGACCTTGCGGCGGGATATGTGACGAGTAGCGTTCCGCCCGATGCCGCTCTGGTGAATCGCCATCTGGAGAAGATCGTCACCAGCCCGGAGTTTGTCCGGTCTGAGCGCATGGTGAGCTTTCTGCGATTTGTCGTGACGGCGTCGCTGGAGGGCCGACAGGGTCTGCTGTCGGAGCGCCTGATCGGGCGAGAGGTCTTCGCCAAGCCGGCAACGTGGGACCCGACGGTGGATACGATCGTCCGCTCCGAGGCGCGCCGCCTGCGGTCGAAGCTGCAGCTCTACTACGAGAGCTACGGCCGGACGGACGAGCTGCGCATCCATATTCCCAAGGGCGGCTACGTTCCGGAATTCGAGTGGAAGCCTGTGCCTCCGGCCGCTTCCGTGCCATCCGCCGAGGCTGGGTCTTCGCCTGGCACCGCGAACACCCGTTGGCTCGGGCTCGCTGTTGCGCTCCTTCTAGCGCTTGCCCTTCTCGGAGTCGCTCTGTGGCATCGGCATCGCAGCCAGGCTTCGTCTCTGTTCGCGAACGAACCCTTCAGCATTCTTCCGTTCACCTCTGAGATGGGCCGTGAGTTCAGTCCGGCGATCTCACCCGATGGCCGCACCGTCGCCTACGTGTGGACGAATGACGATGGCGGGCCAGACATCTATTTGCGTCCGGTGGAGAATGGTTCGCCCCATGCGCTGAACGCGGTTCCTGCGGTCAGGCTCTTCCCAGCGTGGTCCCCGGACGGTACGCGGATCGCCTTCCTTCAGGTGCATGGCGATGAAGTCGACCTCAACGTGGATCGGCTTCGCGATGGGTCGGAGATCAGCGTGACGCATGTCGCCAAGCAGATCGGGCAGTGGGCGGACGACAACAGCCCTCTGCTCGGAGCTCCTGGGCCTGTCTGGACCAAGGATGGCAAGGGCCTGATCCTCGCAGACTATGATCCCGCGCGGGATTCAGGCGGCATCTTCCTCTTCGATCTCATGGGCCGGCGCACGCCTCTGACTTCCACAAGTGGAGAGGATCACGACCTCTATCCGCGATTGTCTCCAGATGGCACGAAGCTCGCCTATGCACGGTACTCGAGCCATGGTGTTGCAGACCTGTTCGTACAGCCGATGGAGCCACTGGCCAAGCCTCGGCGACTGACCTCCGACAGGAGGGCGATCCAGGGCCTCACGTGGACGCCCGACAGCCGACGCATCCTCTTCTCCTCCAGTCGTACAGGAAGCTTTCAACTATGGTCGGTTCTGGCGGAGGGCGGTGAAGTGAGGATCGCCCCAACGAACAGCTCGTCCGCCGCCGAGCCGGCGATGGCTCCCTCTGGGGACTGGCTGCTGTATGTTGAATCCCACGCGAACTGGAACATCTGGCGGCGACCGCTCGACGGTTCCGCGCGCCCCCCACTGCGGCTGTTGTCTTCGTCGGGACGGAACTACGACCCTCGTTACTCGCCGGACGGTCGATGGATCGCCTTCGTCAGCGATCGCTCCGGAAGTATGGAGCTTTGGGTGGCCGACAGCGAAGGCAAGGGAGCTCGGCAACTGACGCACCTCAACGTTCCATGGCTGGGAGGCATCAGCTGGTCTCCCGGCGGAGATCGGATCGCGTTCGACGCTCGGCCCCAGGATCACTCAGCGATCTTTGTCATCCTATTTGCAGGCGGAGAGCCCCAGCTGCTGGAGCACAATGCATACGAAGAGCGAATGCCGAGTTGGTCTGCGGATGGACGGTCGCTCTACTTTAACTCCAACCGCGATGGGAGTCTGGCAGCGTGGCGTCGATCCTTGGTGGATGGATCGGTCCAGCGAATCGCACAGGCAGGCATCTTCGCCGTTGCGCCCACCGGTCAGGGCCTGATCTACAGCAGCCGGAACGGAGAGCTGTGGAGCAGCGATCTGGATGGAGACCATCCGGCTAAGTTGATGGGAGGGTTGCGCGCGGACCCGGTGATGAGCTGGCTCCCTGTCGACCGCAGTCTTTACCTGAGCCGCTTCGATGCGCGGACCCACGTCTACTCCTTCCTTCGCTATCGTGACGGGCAGACGGTATCGGTGGGTGTGAGCGAAGGCCCGCTCGTGCCGAACGCGCCGGACATCGCAGTCTCCCCCGATGAGCGCTGGCTGTTGTATGCGGGCGAAGACAGCAGCCAGAGCGACCTGAAGATTCGGAAGGCGCGCTAAGCCAGCGTCCGGTCGATTGGCGGGGCTCGGTCAGGCGCAGGTGAGGAGTCTCTTCGGTTCGAAGCGAAACATGTCTTCGAAGGTGCAGTATTCGGGGCAGGCTAACTCCAGCACGGGTTGCGCCTTGACCATGCGCGGGACGTAGGCGCTGATCATGGTGTGATAGTCGTTTCGCTCCTGGGGCGTGAAGCCGTCCAGCTGGTAAGACATCGTCATGTGGAACTGATAGGTGGCGTGGTCTTTGGTTCGAAAACCGAATGCGTCCCCCAACTGATCGCGCAGGGTGCGAAGCTTGCGATTCTCTGCATCATCCACTGGCACGAGGCGCAGGCTGAGGGCGGTCTGATAGTCCGTCGTCGCAGTGGCGTCGATGCGCATGCGCAGGGGGAGTTCGCAGTGGAACCGTGTATCGGCGATGCGCTCGGCGACCATGGCATTGCACTGCTCGATGGTGGTGTCCATCGGGACATACGAGGGCCAGCCATAGATATGCCGGTCGAGGTCGTTGGCTCCGGGAAAGACCGTCATGTGATAACTGTCAGTTGAGGTGAGTCCCAACTTACTCTTGAAGGTTGAGGCTCTCATCCTGTCGTGCAGTTCAACCATGACGTCGCGCAGGGCGCACTGCGACAACAGGTGACAGATGACCGTGTTGCCCGCGAAGTGCCGAGGTGTGCCATCCGGGTTGAACTTGAGGACGGTGTCACGATTGGGAACCGTGCTGGCTTGAGGGACGCCTGGTTCAGCTGCCAACCGCGACGAGAGCAGCATGGCAGAGGATGCAGCGGAGGCTTGGAGAAGGAAGTGGCGGCGCGTCAGCGAAGAGAGGGGAATAGACAACGAGATATCCTTTCCGGCGGGACGCCGGCTGTGAACAAGAAGAAGAGGGAAGAGGTGAGGCCGACGCCTGAGCGCCGGCCTGTTTGTACGGGCTGCCTAGAAGCCGACGCGTAACACGAGTTGGACCTGGCGTGAGGGGTACACGCTGGTACTGCCCGTGAAGCTTCCGAAGCTGGCGCTGTAGGTCGGTGTTCCTGTTGTGCTGTTCACTGAAGCCACGTTCGACGTCGGGCTGATGTAGTTTGTGGCGTTGAGCACGTTGAAGGCCTCGATGCGGAACTCTGCATTGAAGCGGTCTCCGGGGAGGGTGAACTGCTTGTGGGCTGCGAGGTCGAACTGGCCAAATGCTGGTCCGCGAAGGTTGTTGCGTCCCGCAGTGCCGAAGAGCTGCGTTGGCGCGGGAATTGAGATACCCGGGGGTGGGGTGGTGCCGGAGCCGGCTACGAAGTAGCCGTTGAGCGCGCTGTTGGTCTTCACCAATGTGTGTCCGTAGACCGCGTTCGGGGAGCCCGTGAGGTTAGGACGGACGGCGTACGCGGCGCTGGTGGTGGAGACCACCTGATTGCTGCTTGGGGTGTAGGCGAGGTTGATCGGCACACCGCTGGTGGCGACGTTGATCGCGGTGAGCTGCCAGCCTCCGAGCAGCTCCTGCTGCCAGCCCGGAGCGCTGGCGCCGAAGTGGTGACCATGACCGAAGGGAAGATCGGCGATGACTGAGGTCGTATCGTTGAGTGGCTGGTTGTAGCCGGAGGGGCCGCGGTCGGCGGCGGTGTTGCGGATGTTGGTCACTGCCGTATCGCCGTTCTGTGTCTCGAGGTCGGCAGAGGTCAGATCGATGCCCCGGGACCACGTGAAGGAGTTGATCAGGAACAGGCCATTGCGGAAGCGGCGCTGTAACTTGGTCTGGAGCGAGTTATAGACGAGGAAGCCCGCGTTGCTTTCAGTGAGGATGTCAGTGAAGTTGGCGATGGGGCGACGATTGAGCAGGGAGGTTGTGCACTGGCCAGGAGCGCTGACCGGGATTTCGCTGGCGAGGCAGGTGCGGGCCTGGTTGAAATCCTCGAGCGCGGGTATGTGCACAGTATGGTTGCCGACGTAAGCGACCTCCAGGGTGCTCTGAAAGGGAAGCTCCTGCTGGACCGAGAGGTGATAGGCCTGCACGTATGCAGGCTTGAAGTTTGCCGGAGTGTAGCGAGTCTGGGCCTTGATGGTGGAGAAGTTTGTCGGCCCGGCAAAGTTGGTCTGGTAGCCATCCTGCGTGCGCCGGAAGCAGGTGGTCGGATCCTGCGTCAACGAGGAGCACAGACCTTGGCTTGGCGTCTGGTTGGTCGGCAGTGTGGCATCGTAATTGTTGGGGCCATTGTAGGCCAGCAGACCTTCGCCTCCGAAGCGGAAGAGGTACGCATAGCTGATGCCATAGCCTCCGCGCAGAGCGGTCTTGGGCGTTGCCTGGTAGGCAAAGCCCACGCGCGGCGCGACGTTGGTGTGCACCGGATTCACCAGGCCGCGGCTATAGAGCGAGTTACCGCCGACATAGTGGAGGTTATAGACGTTGCCGGGAGCGGTGCTGTTCACGTCGGTGCCACTACCGGCGGCAAGCAGGCGGTCGCCAGTGGGGTCGAAGTTGTAAAACTTATTGTTCTTTTCGTAGTTCGGCGACATGAACTCGTAGCGAAGGCCAAGGTTCAGCGTCAGCGACGAGAGGGGCTTCCAGTCATCCTGAATGTAGCCCATGTGCCAGTAGCGAAGGTAGTCCACCACGTTGAAGGCGTTCAACTGATAGTTGCTGCGCGCACCGAAGAGGAAGTCTGCCAGGTTGGCCGCCTGCGCTGTGGTGGTGCTGCCGGCTGAGCTGAAGGCGCCGGCGTAGGTGTCCTGCCCGAACTTCGGATGGAAGTCGGAGATGATCTGCGACAGCCAGCCGAACTCGTAGCCCACCTTGAGCGAGTGGCGGCCGCGCACCCATGTGTAGTTCACGCGGGGGTTGATCTGCATCGGGTTGTTGTACTGCGGATTGGTCCCCTGCTCGCCGAACTGCGTGAAGCCCGAGACAGCCTGGGCGTTGAGTCCGCCGGTATAGGCGGGATCCGTGGGCACGTTGGGGATGCCTGCAAGGAGGTTAGGCGCGTCGAGGAAGACGGGGCTCTTGCCGCTCTCGGTGAAGGTCTGGCCGTAGCGCAGCTCGAGCACGGAGTTCGTTGTAATTGCCCAGTTATAACCAGCCACACCCTGCCACGTGCGCGCATAGAGTGTGCCGTTGCTGTTACCGCCGGCTGCACCGGGGAACGGTGGCGGTTGGTAATAGCTCACCGCACGCTGGCTATAGCGCGCAAAGCCGTTCTGGCGATCGTTGCGGATGTAGTCCACACGCACATCGCCCTTGTTGTCGACGGTGGGAGCGGCGGGCAGGTATTGGAAGTTGGCTGCGGTTAGCGCCGCGCCCGGAATGTTGGGTGTCGGCAGCAGCTTGAACGCAGCGAGGGCGATCGGGTCGATGTTGGGATCGGTCAGGGGCACTTGCCCGTTGCTATATATCGCGCTGGTGTAAGGGTTCTTGATGGGAATCGGTGTGCCGTTGGCAGTGCCGTCGACGGTGAAGAGGCCGGTGAGTTCGGCGGCTGTGGGCAGAGTGGCGGTAGTAAGTGCGTGCGAGACCGAGCGCAGGCCTTCGTAGTCGACGAAGAAGAACAGGCGATCGCGGCGGATGGGACCGCCGAAGGTGCCACCGAACTGATTTTGCACCAGAGTCGGCTTGATTCCTGTGCCGAAGAACGGTCCGAAGGCATTGAGCACAGTATTGCGGAAGTAGTCGTACGCTCCGCCGTGGAAGGCGTTGGTGCCGCTCTTGGTAGTCGCGTTGACGATTGCACCGCCGGCTCGGCCGTACTCTGCCGAGTAGTTGTCGGTCTGGACCTTGAACTCCTGCAGGGCATCGGGCGAGGGAATTACCGCTTCGTTGGAGTAGCCCTGGTTGGCTTCCTGGTAGGCATTGTTGTCGATGCCGTCCAGGGTGAAGTTGTTGTCCATCGAGGTCAAGCCGTTGACATCATAGGAAGCATCGCGCGGCGGCGTGGAGGCGACCGTCGCGATGAGTGAGCGACGGACTCCCGGGACGAGCTGAGCGAGGTCCGCATAGGAGCGACCATTCAGCGGGAGCGTGACCGCCTCCTGTCCCTGGATTGTCTGACCACGATCGCTCGTTTCAGTTTCCAATAGCGTGGCGGCGCCGGAGACAACGATGGTGTCGGAGGCCTGGCCGATGTCCAGCTTCAGGTCGACTCGCTGCCGGGCTCCCACTTCTACACGGAAGGCATCGGTCTTCGACCCCTGAAAGCCAGGCGCGGACACCGAGACGATGTAGTCACCAGGCTGCAAGCTGTCGAATTCGTAGTTGCCGCCGACATCGGTCTGCCGGCTCACTTTGGTGCCGCGGGCGACGCTGGTCAGGTCCACGGTTGCCGAGTTGATCGAGGCTCCCGAGGGATCCTTGATATTCCCAAGCACGGCACCAGAGTCGAATTGAGCGTCGGCGCGGTGCACTAAACCGACTGCGAGGATCAGAAGGAACCATGGGGCATTCTTTCGCCAACGAAGGAAACTCCAGGAAGGGTTCAAATACAGAGACATCATTGCGTAGGGCTCCTGCAAATCGGTTCAAGGGGACAGCTGAGGGTTATTGCGTTTGGTGTGTCCGACACATGGGTAGCAGGGACGAACCCCTCCTTGAAGCGAATTCACTGTGACGGTAGCGATACTTAGCGAAGCCTCTGCAAATCTGCACTTTGTACAAACGACATGTATCCCGATACAGTGACAGTCCCGTGAACGGTTCACCGACTGTTTACACCGCCAGCGGTAGACTGAGACTGCTTCGCATGCAAACTCTCAAGCGAGAACGCTCCACGGGCGAACCAGCGTCCGTCCCCGCTGCTTCCTTCCACCAGCCCCAACTCGCCCAACGCGAGTTGGTGGACCGCATCGTGAGCAGCCCGACCTTTGCCCGCAGCGCCAAGCTCTGCACGCTCCTCACGCACCTGTGCGACATGACATTCCGCGGACGAGACAACGAGCTGAGCGAACAGACGATCGGTCGCGCGGTGTTTGGCCGCTCGCCGGATTATGACTCGTCCGTGGATGGCATCGTGCGCACACAGGCCAGTCGCCTACGGCAGCGTCTTGATCTCTACTACGAGCAGGAGGGCGCCGAAGAGAAGATCCGCCTGGTGATTCCCAAGGGTGGGTATGTTCCGGTCTTCGCGCCGCGCCGCGTTGCCGAAGAGCCGCCGAGCGGGCACTCAGCCTCTCATCTCTTACCGACTGAACATCCAACACCTCACTTTTCGGCGCAGGTAGTTGCGCCATCGCGTAGTGCCGGCGCGCTCTTGCCCTGGGCTTTGTGTGGTGTGCTGGCGATCGCGGTTGTCGTTACGCTTGCCCTGAACTTTCGTCGCAGCGCGGGTATTCCCCCGGCGCAACATCCACTGTGGAGCCAGATGTTCGAAAAGGGTCGGCAGACGCTAGTCATACCGGCCGACTCCGGTCTTGTGCTTTCGCATGTGTTCGACCAGCGCACGATCTCGTTGAGTGAATACATCATCGGGGACTATCGAAGCCCCAACGGCACGCCGCCTGACCCTTCGATGTCCTCGGCCATGCGCGGACTGCGGACCGACTTCAACGGCCGGCGATATACCTCAATCGTGGATCTGGAAGCGGCAGTAAAACTTGCGGGGATCGCGCAAGCGGCTCAGAACAATCTCCAGGTGCGCTACGCTCGCGACGTGCGGCCCAATGACCTCAAGGATGGCAATGTGATCCTGATTGGCGCGGCAGAAGCCAATCCCTGGGATGAGCTCTTCGAGCGCAATATGAACTTCGTTCTAAAGAACGACTACAAAGCACGAGTCTTCTCAGTCTTCAATCGAGTTCCGCAGGCAGGTGAGGCTGCACGCTACGATTCCGTGGATGGAGATCCTCAGCATCAGGTCTTTGGTGTAGTGGCCTTTGTGCCGAACCTCTCAGGCAATGGAAACGCCCTTATTATCGAGGGGACTTCGATGGCAGGGACTGAAGCCGCTTGGGACTTTGTGTCGGACGATACCGAGCTGCTGCCTTTTCTCAAGAAGATCCAACGGAATCACGGAAAGATTCCGCATTTCGAGCTATTGCTGAGCACCCAGAGCATGGGAGCGAGCGCAGTACACATCAATCTATTGGCGTGGCGCGTGATGGCGTAGGCCGCTAGATCTCAGGCGATGAGCTGTGGTAGCCGTGGTGCACCGCGATCTCAGCTGGCCTGCCGACCTCCACCCGTCACGGGTGAAGGAAGCGGTTGACCTAAGAGGCAGAGTGAAATCGGGTAGCAAGAATGTTTGTATGCAGACTGATTCCGTCGATCACAGCAGACTCCAACAGGAGTTCGAAGTTATTAAGCCTTTGGCCAGATGTGTGAGATTTCTGCAGGATCTCGCCGATCCTGGGATCATTCAATAGGAAGGACTCGCCCGCATCGACAGCGCCCATGGTGGTTCCTTCGACCAGCAGTACCTTGCCATCGTGTTGGAGATTGTCAACAAGAGCGATATACGCATAGCCGCGGTTCGGCGCATCAGGAGACCACGTATAGACCGCGGACTCGCCCTTTTGTGGCGACCGATTTATCACCCGCACGACGTTCGTTGGGCCGTCGTAGACGAAGTGAAAGTTGAGGCCCTTATCGAACACCTCGATCCACGGATTGTGGATAGGTCCACCGGCAAGGATCAGATTGGAGTTCCGAAAATCGGTAACGTGCAGATCACGAGCGTAGACGATCTGATATCGCTCGGAACGGAACTCGGGAAGCGCTCGAAGATGATCCGCGAATCGCAGGTCCACGATGCTTACATAGCGTCGACCTGCAAGCGGAGTCCATCGATAGCCAGCTGGTGTCTGAGCAGCAGGTTCTCGAAGATATGCGCCGGTCATGTAGTCGTTCACTCCAACTTGTGTCCGAGCCAGATTGTCATACATGGTGAGGCCGGCGTCCCCGGGAACAAAAACCGTTGGTTGACCCGCGGTGAAGAGAACGGACCAAAGGGCGTGCGAGACGGACGGGCGGCTCTCCTGGTGAGAGCCCCAATAACGTACTAAGAGTGTGCAACCAATCCCAAGGAGAAATGCGACTCCGGCCAGCAGGAAGGGCCACCGAGCGGACGGGAGAGACTTGATCTCTTCTTCCTCTCCACCGACGGGAGCTAGCGCCGGGCTATTCGCTTCAGGGGAAGAGGGAACTGGCGAAGGCTCAACTGTCACCACCGATCGAGTTTGAAAGACCGGGAGATATCCGCCTCGAGGGACATCGACTCTGATCTCATCGGCATTGCCGTCTTCCTGGTAGTACAAGGCTAGACGCTGCCGGAGCTGCCGGGCGGTGGTGCGAACGATGTTGTCTTCCGCAGAATTGAAGTCCGCAGGCCGCTTGAAGACATGAAGGCCGATCTGCTGCTCGGTGACCTCGTCCTGACGATTCTCTAATTCGGCGATCCCGATATAAAGAAGAAAGGAGCTGAGGCGTGCAGATTTTGCGAATTGGCGGCTCGCTAAGATCGCTTGGAGTGCAATCCACCGAGGGTCGGACTTCGGCCCGGAGTATGTCATACCGGGGTTTTGCATATCGTCCAGAACGCTGGGTGTAGCCCCTTCAGTTGCTCGCACTGCGTGGAGAATACCTGGGCCATGTGTCAGTTTGTTGAATGTGTGGGCCTGGTTTGTTACTGGCACATGATTCACCGGGGTACCCCCTCCGTAGACCTTCCGTAGACCCCCTGCATTTTCGGCTCCCTTGAAGGAGGATGCAGGTGTGATGACCGCAAAAACCTTGTCTTCTCATTGCGTGAGTGCTGGACGTGTGCCTCGTTGGGAGTGCATCCGCCCTATGCTCCGCCGTTGTGTGCTTGTCCTTGTGTTTTGTGTCGCGTTCGTTTCGGCACACGCTCAGTTAAGCAAGAGCACATCCGCCATCTCGAATTCACGCGCAGC
Organism: Bryocella sp.; assembly: GCF_058498515.1. Taxonomy (NCBI): domain Bacteria; kingdom Pseudomonadati; phylum Acidobacteriota; class Terriglobia; order Terriglobales; family Acidobacteriaceae; genus Bryocella; species Bryocella sp. The sequence continues at coordinate 123,212 of NZ_JBMHYI010000060.1, read as the reverse complement.
TGAACGTCATCTGGTAATCATCTCGGTGGACGGCCTGATCGCTCAGACTGCGCTCGATACGAGAACGCTCGGACTCCGCACCCCCAACCTCAACGAGATGCGAGAGGGTGGCGCAGCTTCTGAAGGACTCGTAGGTGTGTTCCCGACGCTTACCTATCCCAGCCACACCACGATCGTCACGGGGAAAGACCCTTCAGAGCACGGCATCGTAAGCAACACGCTATTCGACCCTGAAGGGAAGATGCGTGGAGCCTGGATGTGGTTCTCTGAACTCATCCAAGTTCCGACCCTTTGGGATGCTGCGCACCATGCGCACCTGACTACCGCGGGCGTCTTCTGGCCTGTGACGGTGGGAGCCGCTATCGATTGGAACTTCCCCGAGTTCGGGCAGCCGGAGAGCCAGGAGCAACTTCTTCTTCAACACGCGTTGAGCACGCCCGGGCTGTTCGCGAAGTTCGAGAAAGCAGAAGGCGCAAAGGAGATCACTTCCCATGTGCCCGACTCGCGCAGGGCTCAGCAGGCAGCCTTCCTGATCCGCAACTACAAGCCCAACCTGCTTCTCGTACACCTGACTGACCTCGATCATGAGGAGCATATCTATGGACCAGGGAGCCGCGAAGCGTACAGGACGCTGGAATCGATCGACGAAGCCATCGGTGAAATCCGCCGCGCGGTAAACGACGCAGGACTATCCGACCGCACCTCATGGTTGATCGTCAGCGATCACGGATTTCTTCCCGTGTCGAAGGATTTCCAGCCGAACGCCTTTCTCAACAGTCTCGGTCTGGCGGCTGAAGCCTCCAAACCGAACTGCTGGAGGGTGGCGGCCCAGATCACAGGGGGCACGGTCTCCTTCAGAGTGAGAGACCCAAAAGATGAGGCCGCAAAGGCGCTTGTTCAGGGGACTCTCGAACGAATGAAGGCCGAGGGCACATGGGGTATCGGCACGATATTGGATCGGGCCCAACTTCAGAAGAGGCATGCTTTTCCAGATGCTTTTCTGGCTGTAAGCCTGGCTCCTGGATATACGAATGGATCCGCGCAGAGCGGGCCCTGGGTGACATCTTCCGGGGAGACGCGGGGGATGCACGGTTATCTGCCCGGGCCGAAAGAGCTCGACGCAACCTTCATCGCCTATGGTCCGGGCATAAGACCACAACATCTTGCCCGAGCGGAATTGAAGGACGTCGCTTGCACTGCCGCAGCTCTGCTTGCCATCGATTTTCCGACTGCCAGTTGTCAGAATCTGCTTCCCCACATAGACCCCAATCACCAATAGCACCACTCATTTTGAGGAGAAATATGATGACGCGACTATTTCGATACCTTCTCTTACTGTGCCTGTGCCACAGCGGTGTGTTCCTGACGCTGTCGCTGCATGCTCAGACGAGTACCCAGGGTGCGATCACAGGCGACGCGATGGATTCCACGGGCGCGCTGGTCCCCAATGCGACCGTGAGAATCGTCAACGACGCGACGAGCGCAGAGACGGTTCTTCACTCCAATGGCTCGGGCGTCTTCTCCGCTCCGCTGCTGGAGCCCGGAACCTATACCGTAACGATCAGCAACCCCGGCTTTGGCTCCTACCAGGCGAAGAATGTTGTCGTGCAGGTCGGTCAGGCAACCAGGCTGGATGCGACGTTGCGTGCCGGCGGCGCCGAGACCATGGTCGAGGTAACAGCGCAAGCACCGGTCATTGACTCTGAGTCACCCAGCTTCTCTTCGAACATCAACTCCGAGGCGCTGGACAACATTCCTGTCAACAACCGTCGATGGTCGGCGCTGGCGCTGCTTACGCCTGGCGTGACGGTCGACACGAGCGGCTTTGGCCTAATCAGCGTTCGCGGCATCAGCACGATCCTGAACAACGTTGAGATCGACGGCGCGGATGACAACCAGGCCTACTTCTCCGAAGAGCGTGGCCGTACGCGTGAGGCGTATTCGACCTCCGGCTCCGCGGTGCGAGAGTTCCAGGTGAACGCGGGCGTCTATCCGGCCGAATTCGGCCGTGCGGCCGGCGGCGTGATCAACTCGGTGACCAAGAGCGGAAGCAACGACATCCACGGTGAAGCGTACTTCTATGACCGCGAGAGCAAGTGGGCCGCATTCAACCCGCAGTCGACGCTGACGACGTTTGTGAACGGAGCCAACGTGACCACGCCGCTCAAGCCCAAGGATCTGCGCAAGATCTACGGCTTCACCGTCGGTGGCCCGCTGATCAAGGACAAGCTGTTCTGGATCTATACCTACGATCAGCACTCGCACATCTTCCCGATGATCGGCGTGCCCAACAACCCCGCGGTCTTCTATCAGACCCCCGATGCCCTTGCGGCTGCGGGCGACGCAGCCTGCACCTCGACGGGCTACCTTCCCACTTCCACAACCGGAGTCACTACAGCGAACACCACGCTGGACCAGCAGATCTGCACCCTGGCTGCGCGCCTTTCGAAGTCCGCGCAGACCACCTATGGCAGCCACGTTACCTACACGCAAGCGGCGTCGCTCTACCAGTCCGGTATCAACGCCCTTAGCGCCGACCTTGGCCCGATTCCACGCACCGGGTACCAGGAGATCAACACACCGAAGCTTGACTGGGCGATCAACCCGAAGAACCGGCTCAGCGTTCTCTATCACCGCCTGCGATGGGACTCGCCTGGCGGCGTGCAGACGACGGCGACGGGTGGCTACTCCCTGAACTCGGCCGGTACGGACTTCGTGAAGCTGGACTACGGCGTGGCCAAGCTCATTACGCAGGTCACAACCAGCCTCAGCAACGAGCTGCTTTACCAATATGGTCGCGAGCTGAATGATGAAGGCCTGCAGCCCACGACAGCGTATGACAAGAACAATCTCATCACGCCGGATGGCAACGATCCGTACGTGCAGCTATACACAACGGCCGGCTTCTACGTGGGTGCACCCTATTACGGGTTCCGTCCTGCGTTCCCGGATGAACGGAAGTGGCAGATCGGCGACGATCTCTACTTTACACACGGTCGTCACAACGTGAAGTTCGGCGTCGACATGGTGCACAATTACGATCTCACCAACCAGTCGCAATACTACGAAGGCAAGTTCACCTACAGCCTGAACTTTGCGAACTACTTCGCAGACCTTTACTCGAAGGGCTACAACGGCGGCACGTGCAATGCAACCACCGCGCTGCTATCGGCCGCGACAGCGACTGTCTCCGGTGTCGGCACGTATCCCTGCTATTCGAGCTTCCAGCAGTCCTATGGCCCGACGACCTTCGACTTCTCGACCTTTGACCAGGGCTACTTCGTTCAGGATGACTGGAAGGTTGCTCCGCGTCTGACGTTGCAGGCCGGTGTTCGCTACGACTACGAAAACCTGCCCAAGCCCTCGGCAGCCCTCACTGCGGCGACCGGCAGCTTTGTGCCATTCAATGGCATCAATAACACTCCTAGCGACAAGTCAGGCGTATCTCCTCGCGTCGGTTTCGCGTGGGATATCTTCGGCCAGGGCAAGACGGTACTGCGTGGCGGCTACGGAATCTATGTCGGCCGTATTACCAACGGCAATCTGGGAACCGCACTGTCGTCGACGGGCAGCCCTGCCACGCAGGCATCGAGCACCGTTACCTTCAAGAACGGCCTATCTGCGGAGCCGCTCTTTCCCAACCGCTTCAGCGCCAGCCAGCTCAGTGCTTCGGGTTCGGTGAAGCCCAGCGCGTACTTCCTCGACCAGAACCTGAAGATGCCCAAGGTGCAGGAGTTCGATCTGATCCTGCAGCATGACTTTGCGAAGGGCAACGTGCTCGGAGTCAGTTACCTCGGAGGCCTTGGCCGTCATCTGCCTAACTTTCTCGACGTAAACCTGAACCCCACCACGACCACGCAGAGCATCACGATCGCCGACACGACGGGCAAGAGCCCCATCGCGAACGGTACCGTGTTGCAGATCCCTACTTACACGGCCTACGGCAACACGGCACTGCTGGGTGCATCCGCGACGAACTTTCAGGCCATCACCGAATACACCAGCAACGTGAACTCGAGTTACAACGCTCTGGTGGTGGAGTTCCAGAACCGCAGCCTTCACAGTCTGCAGTTCGACGTGAACTACACGTGGGCCCACTCGTTGGATTTTTCGCAGAATGCGTCGACCGCAGGCAACACAATGGCCTGGTATGACCCCTATCAGAACCCTCGCGTCAACTACGGCAACAGCTCCTGGGACATCAAGGACCGGCTTGTCGCCTATGCCGTATACAGCCTGCCCGACTTCAACGTCGGTCACGCGCTGCGTTATGTCACGAACGGCTGGAAGATCGATTCGACCTACCAGATTCAGACGGGCCTTCCATACACGGCGAGCACCAGTGGATCGGCCGGCATCGCGGGCTCATTCAACGGCGCCGGTGGCCCCGCGATCCTTCCGCAACTGGGCTTCAATAACTTCTTCCAAGCGCGCATCATGGTCGATGACCTTCGGCTCGAGAAGGACTTCCGCCTTCACGACCGCTACGACCTGGAACTGTTCGGGCAGGCATTCAACATTGCTAACCACCAGAACGTCTCCGCAGTCAGCTCAACAGCGTATACCTTGTCCGGTTCCACGGCCACTTACCAGAGCACCTTCGGACAAGTAACGAAGACCAACAATAGCGGCTTTAGCTACACGCCTCGGCAGATCGAGATTGCGGCAAAGCTCCACTTCTAGTGTTCGACCAAATGCCAACGGGCGGCAGCTTCGGCTGCCGCCCGTTGGTATTTGGCACGAATAAGACCGCCGAAGCGACGATTCGCTTCCACACGGCGCCCGCATGCATGATCGGCGTTGATGCTCCGGAAGCCGACAGCACGATCATTCGGAACTCGAAAACGCAGCCATGCAAACGCATATCACCGGGACTGCCGCCGCAGTAGGCAATGCGATCTTCCATGCCACTGGCATACGAGTGCGCGGCTTCCCCATCACCGCGGATAAGCTCATGACGCATAACCGACCGGGTGTATTTTGTGGTCTCTACCTCAATACGTAGGGCTGGGTGGGGGGAGCGACCGGTTCGGAGATCTTTGGGGCGGGCAAGGTGGTGGCGTTGGCGAGTCCCTTGCCGGTCGATGCGTAGGTGCTGAGCAGTGGGCCGGAGAAACCCGTTACCGTGATGTTCTTCAGCTCCGCCCGATGCACATTGGCGAGCGCGATCCCCTTGCCGCACGTTCCGGAGAAGTTGGAGAGCACGAGACCCTCAAGGGGCTTGGCAGGATGGATCTCGTCGGCCTGCACGAGGATGGGAACGTCCGTCACGCGAATGTTGCTGAAGGAAAAGTTGCGGATGGTGGGGATGCCGGCCTCGCCGGGGACAGGGTTCGGATCCTGCAGGCCACTGTTCAGGATATTGATACGCAGGAAGCCCTGGCCGGCGTTGGAGACCTCGAGGTCGTTCATGACGATGTTTTCGAGGAACGCGCCGCGGCCGGGCCGGCTCTTGATGTAGATGGCGAAGGTCTTCGCGCCGAGGCATTTGCAGCGCTCGACCAGGACGTTGCGGATGCCTCCAGAGGTCTCGCTGCCGATTCCGATGCAGGCCCAGATGGCGTCGCGGAAGGTGCAGTTGGAGATGCGTACCTCTTCGCAGGGAACGCCGATGGTGTTGCCTTCCATGCCTCGTCCGCTCTTCAGCGAGATGCAGTCGTCGCGGGTTTCGAAGTCGCAGCCGTCGATCACGACGCCTTTGCAGGAGTCCACATCGATGCCGTCGGCCCCGCTGTGCACCGTGACGTTGCGGAAGGTTACGTTCTCGCAGTAGACGGGATGGGTCGACCACATGTCATTGCCCTGGGTGTAGACGTCCTGTACGAGCAGGTTCTTGCAGTGCGTGAACTCCATCAGTGCGGGATGGCGCAGGATGTCTTCTCGCGCGACGTTGGTGGGACCATCGGGGTTGGGGCGGGCACCGGCGGGAGGCCTCGTATAGACCATCGGGGAGCCGTCTGCGTGCACTACACGGCCCTTGATGGCTGAGCTGGCGATGATCTTGCCTTTGCCTACGATGGCGATATTTTCGGCGTCCTCGGCGGAGATGAATGCGCCGTAACCTTTGATCCAACGGCCTTCCCAGCGCACCTGCTTGAACGGGTAGTCGGCGATGTCGGGTGAGCCGAGGAGGCTTGCTCCTTCCTCTACGCGCAGGGTTGTGTTGGAGCGCAGCACGATGGGGCCGGTGAGGTAGTTGCCGGCGGGCACCAGCACCTCAGCGCCGCCGAGGACGGCTGCACGATCGAGAGCCTGCTGGATCGCCAATGTGTCTTTGGTCGTGCCATCCCCCTTTGCGCCGAGATCGCGGACGTTGAGATGGACCTTTGCAACCGGAGGAGTGGGAGCACCTGCGACGGCCTTGGTCGCGCTCTTCTGCGCGTCGAGCGCCGAGGGCACAACGTTGAGCAATGACACGCCCGCTAATCCTTGACCTGCGCGCTTTAGAAAGCTGCGCCGTCCCCACTTCATTTCAGACATATTGGTTCCTTTTGCTCCGCGCGGGGCGGAGACGTTGCCAGAGCGACTGCAGAGTCGTAAGTGTTCAGCGGCACCGATGCTATGAACCGGCGCAGGACGTTGTCAAGCTGATCTGCTGGCAGGTCTGACAGCTCCGGAGGTATGATGTCGCACGAACCCTGGAGACATATGAAGAGGACCGCCGCCATCGCATTCTTTGCCGCAACCCTGCTGTTTTCTGAAAGGCTCTTCGCGCAGACCGGCGTTCGACCGCCGAAGAATCCAGTAGGCATCGATTTCTCGTATGCGGGCTATGAGGCTGGAGGGCGGCTGCCTTCTGTGCCCTCTGTGCTGACGGTAAGGCCGTCCGGCGGAGACGACACGCTGCTACTGCAGGGAGCGCTGGATCGCGTGTCTACGATGCCGTTGCGGCCGGATGGCTTTCGAGGCGCGCTGCTGCTTCAGGCGGGACGGTATCGGGTACGCGGACAGATTCACTTGCGAGTCAGCGGTGTGGTGCTGCGCGGTGTGGGCGTTGCGACGACGGCCATCGTTGCCGAGGGTGCGGATCGGCGGTCGCTGGTCCTGGTCGGGGCTGCGGGCGATCCGACAGCTGCAGAACCTGCGGACGTCACAGAGGATGCGCGCGCGGGCAGCCGCACGTTGACGCTGGCTTCGGTCGAAGGACTCACCGTGGGGGATGCGGTGGTGGTGCGCCGGCCGAGCACACAGGAATGGATCAGCGCGATCAGTATGAGTGGTCTTCCGGGAACCTTCGCGAACCAGCGATTGGACTGGAAGCCTGGCTCGCATGATCTGCGGTGGGATCGCACGGTTGTGAGCATCGATGCTGCGAGGAAGATGGTGGAGCTCGATGCTCCGATCACTACGGCGCTTGAAGCGCACTACGGTCTCGGCACGGTTGCGAAGGTCACAAGGGACGATACGCCGACGCATATCGGCATTGAGGGGCTGAGGCTCGAGAGTGCTTACGATGCGGCTTATCCGAAGGATGAGGATCACTCTTGGATTGCGATCCAAATGGACCGCGTGCGCGATGCCTGGGTAAGGAACGTGACAGCGCGCCACTTCGTAAGCTCCGCAGTGCGTGTGAACTGGGGCGGTCGCAGGATTACGTTGGAAGAGGTCCGCAGCGAGGCTCCTGTGGCGGAGATTGCTGGCTATCGACGGCAGGGGTTTGTCGTGAATGGGCAGCAGGTGCTGGTGCATCACGCATGGAGCGAAGCCGGCATGAACGACTTCGCGAGCGGCCTGCTGGCTGCTGGCCCGAATGTGTTTCTGGACTGCGAGGCCAAGGGTTCGCTGGGCGCGAGCGGGGCGTTTGAGGGCTGGGCCAGCGGCGTACTCTACGAGCGGGTTCATGTGCCTTCTGCGCGGCTGCAATTATTGCTGGACTTTGGCAGAGCGCAGGGTGCGGGATGGACTGCGGCAAATTCCTTGTTGTGGAACTCCAGCGCGCAGAGTGTCGATGCGATCGGTCCACCGGGGGCGCCCAACTTCGTGGTGAATGATCCACGACCGCTGTATGAGTCGGAATTGAAGGCGCGTAGTGGTGTCGCGCTTGCGGAGCCTCCGCCAGTTCCGCAGTCGCGCGCGGGGCTGGCTGAGTTTCGTGTCGCCGACATCCAGGCTCATCCTGAGATTCCACTGCCGGTGCACACGGTGGAGATCGTCAATGGCAGGTTCGTCGTTGAGGGTAAGACGATGTGGGGACCGTCGCAGGGCGAGGCTTGGTGGCGTGGTGACACTTCTCCACTGACTGCGGTGGCCTCGACGGGATCGAGCGTCACACGCTTTATGCCCGGTGTTACTGGGCCCGGCGAGACCGAGGATCTGACCGAGTTTGCCGCGCGGCTGAAGGCGCGCAACATCGTTACGTTCCAGGTGACGCCAGGGCTCTGGTACGAGCATCGTCGCGATGCACATACGGTAGAGCGGCGCGATGACGGCAATGTCTGGGCTCCGTTTTACGAGATGCCGTGGGAGCGCAGTGGCAAGGGCTTCGCGTGGGACGGACTCTCGCGATTCGATGTCTCGCGTTACAACCCGTGGTACTTCGACCGGCATCGTGAGTTTGCGCGGCAGGCGGCGGCGCAGGGGTTTCTGGTCGTCTATGAGCTTTACAACGATCATGATGTGCTGGAGATTGGGCCACACTGGATCGACTATCCTTGGCGGCCCGCGAACAACGTGAACGACACCGGTCTGCCCGAGCCGCCACCCTTCAAACCACACAACCGGAACGATGTGGGCAATGAGTTCTTCTCTGCGGACTATGCTCCGCTGCGTGCGCTGCATCGGGCGTACATGATGCACACCTTTGACGAGCTTGCCGACCAGCCGAACATCGTCTTCAGCATGGCGTACCAGTATGCGGGGCCGCTGGAGTTCGAGCAGTTCTTCCAGGACGTGGCGCGGGAGTGGGAGCAGAAGCATGGCCGCAAGATCCGCATTGCGCTGATTACCAGCAAGGCCACGACCGACGCCATCCTCACCGATCCCGTACGCTCGCAGCAGGTTGCGATTGTCGACATGCGCTACTGGGAGTACCGGCCGGACGGGACGTTGTGGGCGCCGCCTTCGGGGATCAACCGTGCCTTCCGCGAGCAGATCCAGGCGGAGTTTCCGGGATACTCCGATACGCCGCCGGCGACCACGCCACAGCAGGTCTACCGCGAGGTCAGGGAGTATCGCGACAAGTATCCCAACATTGCGTTGATGCCCATGGAAGAGGGTGCAGGCCCCATGCCGCTACTGATGGGTGGAGCGGCGTCAGAGTCCGCGCTTGTGGGGGGCCGTCCGCCGACGCCTCCACGCGCCGCGGATCCCGTAGCCATGGCTGAGAGCGCTCCTGGGGCTAGGCCTGGAGTTCCGACCGGCGGGGCACCGGTCGCAGGAGCAGCGCCTTCGGCGAATCGCCGCGAGGACGCGCGCCGTGTGGTGGACCGGTTCGTCGCGACATACCTCGCTGCGAGCCTGATGAAGCTTTCACCGAAAGATGGTCTCGTGGCGGACCCGGCTGACACCTGGGTGCTTGCGGGAGCGGCGGGCGATCCTGTGCTCCTGTATTCGCTCCGCGGCAGTGTCATTACGCTCTCCGCAGCACTTCCGGCGTCACGATATCGTGCACTCTGGTTCGATCCTGCGACTGGCGAGAGCAAGGATGCGGGGACGATTGCCGCGTCCGCAAATCAGGCGTTCAACAAGCCTGGAGATCAGCCCTGGCTTCTGTTGCTCCGGCCTGAGTAACGAGCACCGAAGGAAAGCTATCAGGGATGTGTGCGCCATCGGTCCCGGACAATGTGGCGCGGCTGGCCAGTACCTCTACGACATCGGCCGCAGGGGATCCGAGGCTCTGGGTTGCGTCATCGGGCGTGACGTCGCCTGCGAGACGGAACATGGCGGAGAGAAGGGCGATCCAGGAAATGCGGGCGGCACGCCGGACAGCATGAAGCCGATTGTCACGATCTGCCGGAGTTTGCTCAAGCGATACGGCGTAGGCACGTTCCAGTTAGCGAAAGAACCAACGCTGCGGAGACGATTCGGGTCCCCGGCAGGAGTTATACCGGATGCTGAACCCACTGACTGCGCCAGGCCGGTGCCTCGAAGGGATCGGCGAAGTACTGTGTTTCATGAATCACCTTGCCATCGCGGAACTCCATGATGCTCACCGTGTATGCGGGTTTCCCCAAGTAGGTGATGGTGTACTCCGTGATCCAGAGGTCGCCGCTCCCTAGAATTCGCTTGACCTGGAATCCCGACGGCTTCCCAGGATGATGGCTGCGGAGAGCCTGCAGATTCTTTCGTCCGAGTATTCGCTCGCCTGATTGGGGATAGTCGCAGATAGCGTCTTCGTCGTAGATGGCGTGCTCCGCGTCAGCGTCGCCGTCTGCAGAGGCGCGCCAGTGAGCGTCCAACGTCGCGCGGATTTGTTCTTCGTTCATCAGTGGCTCCGGCGGCTGACGTTCACTAAGCATCTTGACTAAGTTTGAGATGGCGTGGGAAGCGGCGCGGTTGACGCGACCTTGTCCTCAACGGAGTCTTTTCCGGCACACTTCGTCCTCGACAGTATGCGTGCAAGGCCATGCTGTCGTCGATGCTACTTAGGTATTGGCTCCCATTGCTGGACCGTCTGACGGGTGGTCAGTTCGCACGCTGGCGAACGTGGGCGGCCATCGAGGCGGCGGGAAGCGGCCTGGAATAGAAATGGCCCTGCCCGTAATGGCAGTGCAGCATGGAGAGCCTCTTGGCTTGCTCTGCATTCTCGATTCCTTCGGCGATGACATTCAGGTTGAGGGATTCTCCCAGTTGAATGATCGATCGAACGATGACGCGGCTTTCCTCGGAATCTGAGATCTGGCGGATAAACGATTGGTCGATCTTGACCGAGTCGAAAGGAAGTCCATGAAGATAGCTCAGCGAGGAATAGCCAGTTCCAAAGTCGTCCAGGTCAAGTCCGACGCCAATCTTGCGGAGCTCGTTCATGGTCTCGCGTGCGTGATTAATGTTTGTAATCAATGCACTTTCGGTGATCTCCAGGGACAGGCAGCCAGGGCTGGAGCCGTTCTGCGCCAGTGATTCCACGATATGGCGAAGGAGGTTGGGGTCTTCAAACTGCTTGGCCGACAGATTGACCGACATGGTGACATCAGGCTTGAAGAGTCCTGAGAATCGCCACTCCGAAAGCTGACGAATGGCTTCGACGAGCGTCCAGCGGCCGATATCAAGGATTAAGCCGCTCTCTTCAGCGAGGGGGATAAAGTCCGCGGGCGAAACGATGCCGTAGGTGGGATGATTCCACCGCACGAGCGCTTCCAGGCCGATGATCTCCCCGGTTTTGAGGAGAACCTTTGGCTGGTAGTGGAGGACGAACTCGTTGGCGTCGATTGCGTGGCGAAGGTCTGAATCCAGCTGGATTCTCTTGCGGGTGCGATTTCTGAGGTCGGTTCCGAAGACGACACAGCGGCCCGCGCCTTCTCTCTTAGCCTGATGGAGCGCCATCTCGGCGTTCTCGAGCATCTTGGAGGAACTGAGGTAGCCTTCGTCGCCCATGGCGACACCGATGCAGGCTGTGACACTTATCTGCTGGCTCTCTATGTCGATCGCACTGGACACCGCTGCCTGGAGAAAATTCACATAGGTGCGAACATCCTCGACCTCGGTAATGCCGTGCAGCAAGATGACGAACTCGTCGGCGCTGGTGCGAGCCGCGATGCTGAGCGATGCATTCTCCAGAGAGGCGTTGAGCCGGCGCGCGACCTCAAGCAGCACATGGTCGCCCACGATGTGGCTGAATCGCTCGTTGATGCTCTTGAAGGCATCCAGGTTCACGGCGAGCACGGCGAAGGTTGGTCCGCCACGTACCTGGAGTTCGATCTGGCGATCGATATGCTCCAAGAGCGACATACGATTGTGCAGGCCGGACAGGGGATCGGTGGACTTCTTCGCGGTGTTGTCGCTAATGGCACCGGCCATGCGAACGCGCTTGTAGTTTTCATCGCAGATCACGGTTCCGTGATTGAGAATCCAGCGCCAGGTTCCGTCTTCGTGCCGAATACGATATTCGTGGCTGAACTCGGAGGTGACACCCGCCAAGAGTCTGCTGAAGTCATCACGAAAGGCCTTCATGTCTTCGGGATGAAGGCGCTCCATCCAGTGCTCGATGCTTCCGGTGTAGGGAGTGGCGGGAAGGCCGGCAATGAGCTGCCAGCGTTCCGAAAAATAGGCGATACCGGTGACCTGGTCCCAATCCCAGATGCCTTCGGTGACGGAGCCTGTTGCGATTCTGTAGCGCTCCTCGATCTTGTGTAGTGCGAGCTCGGTCGCACGCTGCTCGGTGATGTCCCGGACGAATACGGCGAGGCTTTTGCCACTGGGCTGCACCTTGACCTCGAAGATCGCATCCTCTCCCTCGAGGACTCCTTCGAAGGCGAGCGTGGATCTATCCCGGGCGGAACGCCGGTACTGCCCGTGGCTGGGTTCGCCCCGTGGTGAGGGAAGCATCGTCCAGATGGTGCTTCCAATCAGATCTTTCCCGTGCGCAAACCTGTTTCTTGCAACCTCGTTCAGGAACGTGAGGTTCCAATCCTGATCGACCAGGAAGACGGAGTCGGTGGTGGCCTCCAGGATTTGCCTGACCCGGCTCGAGGCCTCGACCATCGCGGCTTCCGTTCTGGCGATCTGAATGGCCAACAGCCTTCCCTCGATGGCGCGGGAAGCAAGGAAGGCGAAGTTGATCAGAGCCTCGCGCTTTTTCGGGCTGAAGTCCCTCTGTTCGGCGACGTCCAAAACGCAGAAGGTGCCGAGATTCGCGCCGTCATTGCTGGACAGAGCGATGCCCGCATAAAACCGGATCCCAGTATCGCGAAGAAGATCCTTCTTGTCGGCAAAGTGGGAGTCCTTCGCAGCATCGAGGATTACCTGCAACTCATCGCTTGGCTGAATTTCATTGCAGAAGGCTTCGGCCTGCGAGAGGTCGCGGACAGTGATGCCATAGGCGGATTTGAAGAACTTACGATGGCTGTTTGTGAGTGTGATGAGGCAGAGCGGAGCGTCGAAGAGGGAGGCACCGAGCGCCGTCAGGGCGTCGAAGATAGGTTCGTTGGTGGTGACAAGATCCGAATATCGTTCCAAAGAGAACAGGCGGTCCGACTCCGCAAGGTCGGAACTCAGAAGATCGTCGTGCGATAGCGGCATGGTGTTCTCCTTGAGGCGCCAAACGCAATGGGCCCCTGAATTTCAGGGGCCCATTGCGTACAGCCTATCTGCTCTGCGGCAGTTTCGTTGCAGCGGTTGGATTAGGGTCGGCGATGTCCCCCTGTGGACTCGTCGATAACAGACTTCGAGCTTGTATCCGCGACAGCACCCGCGGGGACCAGGACATTGGTGGCGCTCTTCGAGTCCTGTATTCCGGTATAGAGGGTGATACGCGCCGGGTCGATACCCCGGTCGGTTACGAGATACACCTTTGTGTTGATTGCGCGCTCCGCGGCGCGGCGATTCCGACCGGGTTCGCCCGATTGTGCATCACCGGTGATGATCAATGTGGAGTCCGACTGCTGCTGCATCGCAAGCGCGATGTCGTCGAGGCAAGCCTTCGCTTCATTGTCGACACGCACCGGCCTGCGCGCATCGCGCGCGAAGCTGATGGAGCAGAGATCGCGGGGAGACGGTTTGGGCGCCATCGCCAAGGCAACGACAGTGACTGGTACCGTCTGCGATGCGATCTGACCGTGTGAGTCGGTGACATTGCAGATCACCTCGATCACGCCTGCCGAGGCACCGGCGCTCATCAACGTGACCGTAGAGCCAGCTCCGCTGATCGTTCCGGCGTTCGAGCTATAGCTGTAGCTGAGCGGCAGGCCCTGGGGGCTATTGCCTGTCGCGGTGATGGCGGAGGTCTCACCAGCGTTGATCGTCGAAGGCTGCGCCATGCAGACGATGGTTGGAGCGGCGTAGACGATCGCGGGAGCGGCGGCTACGGCGGGCAGAGCGGCGGGGGCTTCTACGGGAGCCATCTTTGGATGAGCGGCAGCTCCGCCAAAGAGGAAGACGACCCCGGCTTCGAGGCGCACCCCGCGCACGTCGGTTGCTGCGTTGGCAGGATTGATGCCGAAGGCGTGATTCGAGTAGGCGAAGTCTGCACGGATGGGACGGATCGAGATGTGACGGCTGAGGGGGAGATCGAGGCCGCCGCCGGCGAGAATTCCGAAGGAGTCGCTGCGCTGGAACAACTCCGGCGTTAGCCGCTGCTCGCCAAAGAGTGCTTCAGCGAAGGGGGCGAAGTGTCGCGAGCGATAGGTGAACTTCGGTCCAGCGGCGAGGCTATAGAAGGATGACTTCGCGATCTTGTCGGACGGTGTCACCTCATGTGGCGCCCAGTTTCCACTGAAGTCGGCGGTGAGGCCGAGCCAGGGAAGGAAGTTATAGGTTGCGCTCACCCCAGCTCCTCGCGGGATATCGCAGAGGCAGCTACTGACTGGAGTGATGCCGCCAGGCAGCGTGCCCGTGAGAGTGCTGTTCGGATAGAAAAAGGAGTAGCCGCCGAAGAGTTCGACCTTCGGTGTCGGGGCCTGCTGCGCGATGGCTCCTGACGACAAAGCGAGCGTCGCAGCCAGGATGGATAAGGCGGTGCGGGTACAGCGGCGATAGGACGATAGATTCAATGTCATGGGTAGATCCTCCGGACCGTGAAGCGATGACTCTGGCGCGGTGCAAGGGAGGACTCGCGACTGGAGTCCTCCCCCCTGGTTTAGGGTGCCGTCACGATATTGGTGTCGAGGGTGACGGCTCCGTTGAGCGCGAGTGCCCGGCCCGTTAGCGTTGCGCCCGTGTCCAGGGTGACGGAGGTCAGCGCCATGATGGTCCCTTCGAAGATCGAGTTCGTGCCCAGCGTCGCCGAGCTCCCGACCTGCCAGAAGACGTTCTTGGCCTGGGCTCCGCCGGCAAGCACGACCTGGGTCGTGCCTAGCGTGGTGAGCGTACTCGCAACCTGGAAGATAAAGACCGCGTTGGGATTTCCCTGAGCATCGAGCGTCAGATTTCCGCTCGAGATCTGGGTGGAGGTGGTTGCTTTGTACAGACCCGGCGTGAAGGTCAAGCCCGTGAGGTCCGTAGGCAGCGAGGCTCCTCCAGGGAGACCGGCGGTGTAGTTATAGGCGGTCGTCAGGTCCAGCTCAGCCTGCGCTGCGATGGGGTCTGTAATGTCCATGATTGCAGGAGCAATCAGGACTCCTGGAGGAAATCCAGTGACTGCGGTTCCTGGGCTGAGACCCAGATTGCCTCCCGAGATGACCGTCGGTCCGGTGCTTGTGACGGTAGAAGCGGCGAGGACGACGAAGTTCGCTGCCGTACCCAGAGCAACGGGTGGCTGACATATCTGGTTCCCCGTCGTGAAGCTCCAGGTATAGGGAGCCACCAACGAGTTCCCGGAGGTATCCTTCGCTGCTGTGGTGATGGTTGCCGTATAGAGCGTACTGAGGGCGAGATTCGCAGACGGTGTCAAGGTTGCGATCTTGTCGGTCGAATCCATCGTGACCGTTCCCGCCGCAGTAGGAGCCAAGAAGAAGCTCGCGGTGGTGAGGGTCGTTGGGTCCATCGCCTCGCTGAACGTCGCGGTGACCAGCGAATTGCTGCAGGTCCCGATGGCTCCGGCGAGTGGCGTTACCGCAACGACAGCTGGCGGAATCGCCGTGCAGGAGGTGGCTCCCGTGGTGAAGGTCCAGGTATAGTTGCTTGCCAGCGCATTCCCGAAGGGATCCTGCACGCCGGTGGTGAGAGTCGCCGTGTAAGTTGTGCTCAGAGCCAGGGCAACCGAAGGCGTGAACGTGAAGACCTTGTCCGCGGTATTGGCCGTGACGACGCCGGCGACAGGTGTCAGACCAGGCCCTGTCAGCGTGAAGGTGAGAGCGTTGACGGTGGCAGGATTGATCACCTCGGTGAAGGTGGCAGCGACAACCGTGTTGTTGCAGATGCCGATGCTTCCTGCTGCGGGAGTGACCGAGATCGGTGGCGCTGGCGGCAGGCAACTGGAGGGGCCTGTTGTAAAGCTCCACACGTAGTTGGCTGCGAGGCCGACACCGGCGAGGCTCTGCGCTCCGGTGGTAAGGGTCGCCGTATAGGTCGTGTTGAGAGCAAGGGCTGTGGCTGGAGCGAAGATGGCCTGATCGGTTGTCGCGTTATAGCTCACCACACCGGTGACGGCCGTTGTCCCAGGGCCAGTCAACAGGAAGGTCGCGGTATTGAGGGTCAGCGGGCTCATGGGGCCGTTGAAGGTCGCCGTGATGACGGAGTTGGGGCAGACAGCGACGGCGTTCGGAGCCGGCGTTACAGCCGTGACGGTCGGCGGCGGGTTGCAACCATTGGCTGCGGTGGTGAAGGTCCACACAAAGGCGACAGGAAGGAAGTTGCCGAAGGTGTCCTGCGCTGCTGTCGAGATCTGCCCGGTATAGACCTTGCCAGCGGAGAGATTCGCTGAAGGCGTGAGCGTGAAGATGCGGTTGGTCACATCGTGCGAGACCGTTCCGACGACGCCGGGAGACAGCGTAAAGCTAGCGGCGTTGATGGACGCGGGATTCATCGCTTCGCTGAAGGTGGCGGTCACCGTTCCGTTGGGGCAGGTGGTGGTGGAGCCGGCGATCGGCGTTACAGCGAGCACGGCTGGGGGAGGGTTGCAACCATTTGCCGCGGTAAGGAAGGTCCAGCTGTAGGCGGCGACGAGCGAGTTGCCGAAGGTGTCCAGGGCTCCCTGGGAGACCCTTCCCGTGTAGGTCGTGCCTGCCAGCAGCGGAGTGGACGGTGTGAGGGTGAACGTTGTGTTCGCTGCGTTGTGGGAGATCGTTCCGGTCACACCTGTGGCCAGCGTGAACGTCGTTGCATTGACGGTCGCGGGGTTCATCGCCTCGTTGAAGGTTACGGAGACGGTCGCATTCGGGCAAGCGGTTGTCGACGACGCGAGGGGCGTGACAGCTGCGACCACGGGAGGAGGATTGCAGCCATTCGCTGCGACGGTGAAGCTGGAGGTAACGTTCGCGGCGAGTGCGGTGCCGTAGGTGTTCCTTGCGCCGGTCGTGATTGTCACGGTGTAGGTCGCGCCCGCGATCAGGAGAGCGGTGGGAGTGAGGCTGGCGGTGTTGCTGGTGGCGTTATAGGCAACCACTCCGGCAACAGTTGCTCCGCCAGTACCGAGCGTGAAAGTAGAGCTATTGATGGTAGCCGGGTTCATCGTCTGGCTGAAGCTGGCGGTAACGGCGGTGTTTGGGCAAGCGGCTGTGCTCGCGGCCGTTGGGGTGATGAGGACCACGGAAGGTGCTGCCAGCCCTGTGGTGACCGGTGTGCAACATCCGATCGCTAAAATCAGCGCCGGCAATACGGTGAGACCGATTGCAAGGACTTTTGTGTGGCGCATGTATTGTTATGCCTCATGTTCTCGACCCGCAGGTCGTCTACCGTAACCGCATGGATCATGCGATTCAAGTCAGACTTTAGAAAACAGCGGCGATCCGAAACTGAGCAATATAGATCACAATGACAACTTCGTGGTAGTCCCAACCCGCTTATTGTGCATCAGACAAAAACAGCCCCTTCGAGAGTCCCGCGTGGCGCGCATGCTCAATGTCTTGCTACGCAGACATGTGTTCCTGCGCGTCCACAAGCGAGGGAGCCCTTCGCCCGCTCACGACTTCGACACAACTAAAGTTCAACGGCGAAGCGACGTTTCCATCGGCAAAACTGTTTCCTGGTCTACATCCAAGGGCAGAGTACAGACGTAATCAGAACAAGCTCATCACTGAGCTTTGTTCCATCCTGCTCAACGACTCACGGGAGATCACCCTTTGGAACTGAATGCCACTATGCCCTTCGACTGCCTCACGTTTCTCGCCAACGCTGGGGCGGGACGCAGGATCGCGCGGTTGAAGCGTGATGAACTCATCTTCTCCCAGGGCGCTGCGGCTGACGCAGTCTTCTACCTCCAACATGGACGCGCAAAGCTTACCGTTGTGTCAAAAGCGGGCAAGGAAGCGACAGTCCTTGTTGTTGCAACCGGCGATTTCATCGGTGAGGCGTCGATGGCCTCCATCCCGGGGGCGCACCTGGCCTCCGCGACCTCGATTACCGCCTGCAGTGTGTTGAAGATCGATCGGGCGGAGATGGTGCGGGTTCAGAGCACAGAACCCGCCTTTTCCGACATGTTTTTCCAGGCCGTGCTGGCTCGCGGAATGCGGACGCAGGCCGATCTTGTCGACCACCTATTTAACTCGTGCGAGAAGCGGTTGGCGCGGATCCTGCTGTTGATGGCCGAATTCGGACAGCCGGGCGAACCGGAACTGACCATTCCGAAGATCAGTCAGGAAGCTTTGGCCGCGATGGTTGGAACGACAAGGTCGCGTGTCAGCTTCTTCATGAACCGCTTCAGGAAGCTAGGCTTCATCCAGTACGGAAGCCGCATTGTCGTGCATAAATCGCTTTTGAATGTCGTTCTGCACGACTAGCGGCGGCGAAGGGACATCGACTGAGCCCGAGTCGCTCTTTGAGCTGCAGTCGAGCTACGCTGGGCTACCGATCCATTCGGCTCTCTACTGCTCACGGAGATACCGACGACTTCGGCTGCCTCATCGACGGGACGGTGAAGGAGCCGAAGGATCGTATCGTTACGATCTTTCCAGGTGGGGGCAGACTGCTCAGCTTCGCCGGAGCGTCGATCAGCCTTGCGCTCCAGGACAACGACGAGGGCACGCTCAGCTTGACCCAAAACCCAAAAACTAAGCCAAGTTGAAGTTGAGGAATCGGCCACTGACCCGGGCTTTGCGGAGGTCGAATCGTCCTGCAACTTTACGCTGCGCTTCCGTTTGGACTGGTGGCGGCCTGCAACTCTGCGCACCGCAGCTCGTTCGCCCGGATGGAATGCAGCGAAGGGTGGGCTCAGCTCTCTCCGTCATTTGGCTACAGCGGACTCGAGCTGTAATACAACAGGCTGCTCGATGGTCATGCTACTGACTTCGAACCGGGGATCAACGAGAAGGACCAGTTCGCGCTGGAAATGGACCACATGGCGCTCTGCGTCCTTCGCAATCAGCAGCCTCATACTCCCGGCGCAGAGGGGTTACAGGATATCAAGATCATCGAAGCGATCTATGAATCCGCACACACCCAGCGCGCGGTGCGACTCAGCCTTCCGCTGGCATCCACTCGCGGCCCGGAACCAGAGGGGACCTGAGCCAATGTCATGTGATGTCTATGACAGATGTCATATGACAGGCGTCATATTACAGGGCTGATAGTTGGCACTATATTTGCGAGTCGACGCACATGAGCATGGTCCTTGTAAACCGCTTTCATCGCGGTGCAAGGAGCTCTCAATGCCGATGCGTCATCGACTCGTCCTCTCCAGCATTCTACTGGCAGGGGTTCTCTACTCCACTTATGTAACGGCCCAGTCGCCATGCGGTGAACGCACCGGCCGCGGCGTTGGCGTCGTGATGGATGCGACGGGAGCGCTCATCGTGGGCGCAAGCGTAACGATTGAGGGTAGCGATGTGACGCTTAAGACCGGTCGCGATGGCCGCTTTGCGACGCCTTGTCTTCCTGCAGGAAAGTACACCGTAACGATCGACTCGCCCGGCTTTTCAGCGGCCACGCGAGTGATCGAGATTGGCTCTGTACCGGAGCTGGTGGCAGTGCGATTAAGGCCGTCGGCGGTGATGGAAGAGGTCAACGCGACGGTGGATGCAGGTGGCGTCGAGAGCCAGGATATCGCGGGCTCGCAGACGCTGGGCGCCAGCGACATGGCGCAGATGGCGGATGATCCGGATGAGTTCGCGAGGCAACTACAGATACTCGCGGCTGCGGCTGGAGGCGCGCCTGGACAAGCGATTGTGACGGTGGATGGATTTCAGAATGGTGGCCAGATTCCACCGAAGTCCGCGATCTCGTTCATCCGTGTGAACCCCGATCTCTTCTCGGCGGAGTATGCGCGTCCGCCTTATCGTGGAGGCCGTATCGAGATCTATACGAAGCCTGGGCAATCGCGTCTGCATGGCGCGCTCTTCACGACGCAGAGTGCGGGATTTCTGAATGCCAAGGACCCGTTCTCGCCGGCTCGCGCTGCGATTGGGAAGCAGCGCTACGGTTTTGAATTGAGCGGCCCATTGGCGAAGAATCGTTCCGACTTTGCGCTGGCTCTGGAGCATCGCCAGATCAGCGAGTTCGCAGCGGTCGATGCCTTGACGTTGGATGCGAGCGGTAATCAGACCGGTGTGTCTGCGAACGTCGATGCTCCTCAATCGTTATGGGAGGGAAGTGCACGCCTCGGCTTCCTGCCGACCCCTAAGAACAACCTGACTGTGACGTATACGGCGAACGTCAAGGGCCTGACCAACCAAGGCGTCGGTGGCACGGTGCTTGCCGAGGCTGGCTACAACAGTCAACAGTCGGAGCAAGCGTTGCAAGTGGCGAACCTGCAGACGATCTCTCCCTCGCTACTGCACGAGACGCGGCTTGGCTATACGTGGACGTATCGTACCGATACTCCGAACTCTAACGCGCCATCGTTGCAGGTGGCCGGGGCCTTCACTGGTGGAGGCGTTACTACAGGGCCGCAACAGACTCATGAGCGCGACCTCGAGTTCGACGATGATGTGCTCTATACGCGTGGCAAGCACAATCTTAAGGCGGGTATCCAGTTACTGGATGTTTCGCTGAATAACACTGCGACCGCGGGCTTCAATGGGAGCTACATCTTCGGTGGCGGCAATGCACCCGCGCTGGATGGATCGGGAACGACGGTTGCGATCACCGGCCTGGAGCAGTATCGGCGCGCGTTGCTCGGCCTGCCGGGTGGCACACCGACGCAGTTCAACGTGACTCTCGGCACGCCCAAGGTTTCACTGAACCAGCTGCAGGCGGTCCTCTACGCGCAGGACCAGTGGAAGTTTCGTCCTCGGCTGCAGTTCGCTGTGGGTGTTCGCTGGGCGATGCAGAACGAGCCCGCAACGGTAGGGAACGTTGGTCCGAGACTGGGTGTTTCTTGGGCTCCGGATCGCAAGCAGAAGACTGTCTTCCATGCGCGCACCGGGATCTTCTACGGGACCGTGGATCTGGCTACGGCGATGACGGCCCACGAACTCGACGGCAGTATCCAGCGCATCCTGCAGATTGGGAGCCCGGTGTATGGTTCTCCGCTGACGGGTACGTCCACGATCACCACGCAGCGTGCGCCGCTGTCCGGGATCTCGCAGACGCCGTCGCTGCAGTCACATCTTGGCATCGAACATGATTTTCCGCAGCACTGGCATGTACAGGGGAACGTCTACCTGGTACACGCGTGGGATGTGCTGCGGTCGCGCAATATCAATGCGCCGCTCGACGGCTTGCCCACGGGAGCGCGGCCTCTTGTGCCGAACCTCAATCTCTATCAGTTTCAGCAGAGTGGACGGCTTGGAGGCAACGTCGTCTTCCTCGGGGTCGATCAACACAGCCTGAAGCACCTGCAGATCTTTGCCGGATATGTCCGCATGGATCTGCGTGGCAACGCCGACTCGGCGACGGGTTTCCCCCAAAGCAGCAGCTCGGACAGTGGTGAGATGGCGCGGCCATCGTGGGAAGCGACCCACCAGGTGATTGCGTTCAGCAACTATGCGCTGCCTCACGCGGTGAACCTCTCGTTCCAGTTCAACGCGGCTTCGGGTCAGCCGTACAACGTGACCACTGGCTTCGATAACAACAGCGACGGTGTGTTCAACGATCGCCCGGTGTATGCGACCGAGGGAAGCAATGTAGGCGTTCCTGTGTATGAAACCCGCTTCGGTCCGCTGTCACCAGAGGGCACCGGCGCCTCGCTGGGACGCGATGCAGGAACGCTGCCGTGGAACGTACATCTCGATGCCAACGTGAGCCACAGCTTCGCCCTGCCGAATCGCGCGGGCAAAGAGGGACGGGCGCTGGCGGTGAACGTGCGTTCCACCAACCTGCTCAACCACAACAATGTGCTTGCTGTCGGAGGCGTGCTGGGCTCGCCGTTCTTCGGGCAAGCGTATCAGTCTGACCCTGGCCGCCGCGTTGAAGCAGGGCTTCGTTACAGCTTCTAGCGATCGCTTCGGCCGACGGGAGCTCTGAGAACCTCAACACAACTTCATCAGGAGAAGATCATGAATCGGCTTACCTCCAGCTTCGTTCTCACAGCGCTTATTACGTTCTCACTTACACCGGCTCCTCTCGCGGCTCAGTCAGCGGGGTCGACCAAGATATCTCCACCACTGCTTCCGCTGATCACGAACTATCGGTATTGGCCGGTGCAGTTCGTGCAGTTTGTTGGGCCGGAACTGCCTTACGCAATGATCGAACTGGACGTTGATCCTAGCGACAGCAAGCATCCGCTGCTTTATGTGACGTTGACCGAGCGGGCTTCGGGCAAGCGTGTCCACTACACGAGCAGCGATGCTCTCATCGCGAGCGCCGCTCCTGGCGATGAGACGCACAAGGCCGCCATTGCCTTTGAAGCGGCAGACACGGAAGCCGTAGGTGGCGTGACAACCGTTCGCTTCACCATTGCGGATGGCTCGCCGCTGCAGTGGCGCTTCGTGCAGGGATCAGACATCTCTGAGCAGGGCAGTGGTCTCAATCCTTTTCCCGACACGAAGATTCCAATCTTCGCTTACCGTGAGCAAGGGGCGCTGGCAGGTGAGGGAACGGCGCTACAGATCGGCGCGACGGTCAGCACTGCAGCGGTGTGGACCGAGTACAGCCACCCGCCCTTCTTCGTGCCCTATCGAGGGGCGATTACTGAGAGCGCGCATACGCTGGTCTTCACGCCTGGACATCAGACGTGGACCGTTACCTCCGCTCCCGCTGCGATTGCGGTTGGAGCGAACTGGGAGCTTGATGGAGAGAGTGGCGATCATCGTTCCATCCGCATCGAGAAGATGGATGGAGTTCACGTCACACTCACGTCGACGGACCGGTTTCAGCCGGGGGTTCGTTGCACGCTGATCGCGACGCATACGGATGCTGGCTGGAGCATTGAGCAGGCGCGCTTCGCCCCCGTGCGAGATGGCGAGAAGCACGCTTTGACGCTGCAGTTTGCGACGCCGCTCTCGCCGAGCGCACACCAGGTGGAGACGACACTGATGACGGGCAAGAAGAAGGTCATCGCCAGTGGGCATGCTGGTGCGGGTGAGACGACTGGCAATGTGCTTACGTTGGGCTTCTCGACTCCTGCATGGCTCAACGGCAAGACGATGACGGAAGAGCTGGTGAACAAGGATGGGACGGTCGTGCTTACGGCTCACCCGTAACCGGCAACGACGTCACGGTTTCGGCGATTGCTTCATCTTTGGTCCGGTGGATTCGCCGTCGCGCTGTTGCGGCGGCGAGTTCCCGCAGTAGGGTGTGGGTCTCGGGCCAGTCGATGCAGGCATCGGTGATGCTTTGTCCGTAGACAGGAGCCTTGCCGTTGACGAGGCTTTGCGAGCCGGCGACGAGGTTGCTCTCAATCATGACGCCCATGATGTGGTGGTCGCCGCTTGCGACTTGCTCGGCTACGGCCTGCGACACGGCTGCCTGCTTGCGATGATCCTTGCCGCTGTTGGCATGGCTGCAGTCGATCATGATGCGGGGCTTCACACCGGTCTTCTCCATCTGGGCCGCGGTGGAGGCGACCGACGCTGCGTCGAAATTGGTGACCTGACGGCCACCGCGGAGGATGACGTGGCAGTCAGGATTGCCGGAGGTAAGAAGGATGGCGGACTGGCCGGTCTCGGTGGTGCCGAGGAACGTATGCGGATGACTGGCGGAGAGGATGGCTTCGATCGCGATCTGCACGTTGCCGGAGGTGCCGTTCTTGAAGCCGACCGGGCAGGAGAGTCCGGAGGCGAGTTGACGATGGACCTGGCTCTCGGTGGTGCGCGCGCCGATGGCGCCCCAACTCACGAGGTCGGCGACGTACTGTGGCGAGATCATGTCGAGGTACTCGGTGCCGGCGGGCACGCCCATCTCGGCGAGGTCGAGGAGAAGGCGACGCGCCATGCGCAGGCCGTCGCTGATGCGGAAAGACTCATCGAAGTAGGGATCGTTGATGAGGCCCTTCCAGCCGAGCGTGGTGCGTGGCTTTTCGAAGTACACGCGCATGACGATCATGAGATCGCTCGAGAGCTCTGCGATGGCTGCTTTCAGGAGACCCGCATATTCCCTGGCGGCGGCGGGGTCGTGGATGGAGCATGGGCCGACCACGACGACCAGGCGATCATCCTCACCGTTGAGGATGTCGACGATCTGACGGCGCGCCTCGAAGACGGTGCGCGAAGCGTTCTCCGTGAGGGGCATCTCTTCTTCAAGAAAGATGGGAGGGATGACGACTCTGCTGGACGCGATTCGGAGGTTGTTTGTGGGATATGCCATGCCGCTTATCAGGATACTAGGTATGGCAGTCGCCCTCCATTGCGGTTCGGACAGTGGCCGGGGCTGCCTTCGTTCGAGGGACCATTTTCCTCAGCAGGGATGTAGCGAAGATATTCGTACGAAACTTTTCGTTGACATCTACGAAGGTCTTCGGATATTGTCGGGCTCATGAAGAAATCGACGGAAGTTCCGAAGCCGACGGAGGGGGAGCTGGAGCTGCTGTCCATCCTCTGGGAGCGCGGTCAGGCGACGGTGCGGGATGTATTCGTGGCAGTCAACGAACGACGGCCCCTGGTGTATACCGGAGTGCAAAAGCTGATGCAGATCATGCTCGAAAAGGGGCTGGTTTTCCGCGACGATTCCGAGCGCGCGCATGTGTATCGCGCTGCGGTGGCGAAGGAAGAGACGGAGCAGCGGTTCCTGCGCGACCTGAGCGACCGCTTCTTTGCGGGCAGTGCAGGTCAGCTGGCGCTGCGGGCGCTGGAGATGGAGCCGGCCAGCGAGGAAGAGCTGAGCGAGATTCGCAAGCTGATTGCGCGGAAACGTTCCTAGGGAAGGGAAGGCAACGCCATGCAGGTTCTGGGCGAGATCCAAACAGGCGATATGGTCGCGTTGGGCTGGACACTGCTGCACTTCTGCTGGCAGAGCACGGCCATCGCGATTGTTTACGCGCTGGTCGACCGATGCAGCGTGTGGGCAGCAGCTTCGGTGCGATACGGCATTGCACTGGGCGCGCTGGCGTTGATGCCGCTGGTGTTCTTCGCGACCTTTGCGGAGCAGGAGCAGCTTGTCTCGCACGTGCATCCCGATCCGCAGCAGTTTGCCGTGTCGCAACTGGGCGCGATGCATACGGTGTTGATCGAACGACTGCCGGCAGCAGCGCCCGTGGTGAGCAATGGCGAGTTGTGGGTGGCGGAGCATGCGGACCCGCTGCTACCTTGCATCGACAGCCTGTGGCTGGCCGGGGTGCTGCTCCTTGCGCTACGTGCCGGAGGCAGCTGGTGGAAGCTGCAGTCCTTGAGGCGCCGGGCTGAGGAGATGGTTCCGGAAACTCTGCGGACCAGCTTCGACAAGCTGGTCGGTCAATTTCGACTTAGCAGGCGCATTGTGTTGCGGGTTTCGGACGAGGTGATTTCACCGATGGTCTTCGGCATCTGGCGGACGGTGGTGCTGGTTCCGTTGAGCGCCGTGACATCGCTTGCACCGGAGCAACTGGAGGCGGTGCTGGCCCACGAGCTGGCGCACGTGCGGCGATGGGATTACCTGATCAACCTGCTGCAGACTTCGGTGGAATGTCTTTTCTTCTTCCAGCCGGCGGTGTGGTGGGTGAGCCGGCGGGCGAGGGAGTTTCGCGAAGTGTGCTGCGATGAGGTCGCAGCCAAGGCGTGCAGCGCCCCTGTGGTCTATGCCGAAGCGCTGCTTCGTCTGGAAGAACAGCGTGCGCAACATCTGCAGCTTGCATTGGGACTGCATGGAGAGGGTGGAACGCTTTTGAATCGAATTCGAAGGGTGATGGGGGAGAGAGCGATGGAGCCGAGATCGATGAGTGGTGTACGGATGGCGGCAGTTGCGATGGTATTGATGGGCCTGTACATCGTTCCGCAGCTGGCGCATGGCATGAGGTCCGAAAACAGGCAGGCGGATGCCGCGGTTGAGGCGAGTCCAGCGCCGGTGGCTGTTGCGGCGCCGACGGCTGCTGCGCGGCCTGCGGAGGTCGCGGCGCTACCGGAGCCGACTGCCTCGCCGGAGCCTGCCGCGATGCCGGCCCCCGTTTCGGCGCCGATGGCGAATCCGCGGCCCGTGCCGGCTCCGACATTTGAACAAAACGCGGAACAGCAAGGCAGCGGGATTGAGTATCTGCAGAAGATGCGGGATGCCGGTTATCCGCTGGATCTGAACAAGGACCTGGATCAGATCGTCGCGCTGCGGTCGGTGGGTGTTACACCGGAGTACGCGAGGGGTATCGCGCAGGCTGGGCTCGGAACTCCGACGCTTCGCGAGCTGATTTCGCTGAAGTCGATGGGAGTAACGCCTGAATATATTGCGAGCCTGAAGTGTACGGTCCTGGCTCCGGCAAGCCTCCACGACGTGGTCGCGGTCAAGTCCATGGGCATCACGCCGGAGTATGCCAGGTCGCTCGAGTCGCTGGGGCTGGGTACGCCGACGATGCATGATGTGGTCAGCATGAAGTCTGTTGGAGTGACGCCGGAATATATTGCCGCGATGAAGGCAAGTGGGTTTGCTCCGGCGGATCTGCACGAAGCAGTGAGTCTGAAGGCCGTAGGCGTTACGCCGGAGTATGCCCGCGAGATGGCGGCGGCGGGCTTTTCTTCGACGAAGGCGCGCGACTTGATCTCGATGAAGGCTCAGGGCATGACGCCCGACTATGCGAAGTGGCTGAAGGCGACCTTCCCGGATGCGGATAACCATACCGTACGCCAGGCCGCTGTCTTTCACGTCGATGCCGATTTCGTGAGCAAAGCCAAGGCGAACGGGTTCAACAGCACCAGCCTGGACAAGTTGAACAAACTGAAGATCTCGGGCCTGCTCAACTAACAATTTCTCAAACGCAATCCCTGCGGACTTCCTTTTTGGTCTTCGGACCACAGAGGAGAGCTGCGCGCATTTTCAACTGCAACCATCTGTGAGGATCGCCATGAAACATTTTGTAGCTGCTGTTCTTGTTCTTGCTTCGTCGGGGAGCTGCCTTGCACAGGCGATGTCCGGTCTCTGCATGGTCTCGATATCCCAGCGGATCGATAAACCAAGTACGGCACAGGTCACACTGTCTGAGAGCAATTGCGAGAAGGACACTAGAGGTTGCATGGAGATGTCCAACTCCCACCTGGAATGGAGCCGGTGGGAGGGAGTGTCTCCGCAGGCGCTTGAGGGCGAGGGTGGGAAGCTTGCTGCGAATATTACGGGTGATGCAGGCGACCTTGTGTGCGACGGAATCGTCCACGATGGTGTGCTTTCGGGACGCTTTCGTTTCACCGCGAGCGAGACTTACCCGCAGGTAATGGATGCGCTGGGATTCGACGGCATCACGCCGCGCAAGCAGCTCAGCTTCCTGATGCTGGACATTACACCAGCCTGGGCCGAGGAGATGAAGGCGCTTGGCATCATCGATCTGACTACGAATAAGCTCACCGGCCTGCGAGCTCTTCATGTCGATGCCGAGTACGTGCATGCGATGGCCGCTGCGGGTTACCCGGAACTTAGCGCAGGCAAGCTTACGGAGATGAAAGCCATCGGTGTGACTCCGGAGAAGGCAAGAGAAGCGCGGGCGATGGGCTTCCAGCCGACGGAGCAGGAGCTGATCCAGATGTCGATCTTCAAGATTGACCGGCCGTTTGTCGATCGGATGCGCGCCCGAGGGCTGCAGAACCTTACGCTCGCGAGCCTGATCAAGATCAAGATCTTCAAGCTCGATAACTGACCTGCGGTATGTGACGAACGCGAAGAAAGTACAGGGAGGAATGATGTACCCAACGAAGCTGATCGCCGCCGCTCTGTGCTTCGCCGTCTCCTTGTCTGCGATGATTTCGCGACCGCACACAACCGTCCGCTACCATCTTGCGCAGTTCTGGACGCCCGGCGCGGGGCAATCTGCCGGCTCTGGGGACAGCATTGCGAGGAGGTTGGTTATACGGGCTCGAACGGCGTCCTGGGACTTCGCCTTCAACTGCAGTGAGGGGCGTTGCAGATTCGAGGGCTCACGACATCCGCGTGATCGCGGCGACACGGGTGATGTGACCATCGCGGCGTTCTTCAGCGGCGATCGCTCCTAAGTTGCAAATAAGTGATTCGCGGAGCTCCTGACGTCCAGCTCGGGCGCTGGCTTTTCCGCAAGCGTCAACCCCAACCATGTTTCGCCTTCTTCGAGCGGCTGAACGCGGTCTTCGATGCCTGCGAGGTTGGCGGCGGCGAGGAGACGGGGAAGCGGCTCGGACATGGGCTCGCGGCCGAGGCGGAAGGTGTTGTAGTGCATGGGGATCATCACCTGCGCACCCAGATCCACGAACGCGCGCAGAGCTTCCTCGGGGCTGGTATGGACAGCCCGGTAGCTATCCGGAAAATAGGCTCCGATGGGCAGAAGCGCGACGTCAGGGCGCAAGCGACGGCCGATCTCATGGAAGCCGTTGAAGTAGGCTGTATCGCCTGAGTGATACAACGTGGGCGAGCCGGGAGCCGCGATGGTATAGCCGCCGAAACCTCGGTGCGTGTCGTTGAACATGCGCGCGCCCCAGTGTTTGGCGGGCGTGGCAGTGATAGTGAGACCTTCGAGGAGCGTCGACTCCCACCAGCGAAGCGAACGAATTTCGCTGAAGCCAATGTTGCGAATGAGGTCTTCGACGCCGTTCGGAACGATCGCAACGGGTGCGGGAAGTCTGCGACGTCGCATCTCGCGGACTACTGCCCGGAGCGACGGCAGGTTGAGATGGTCCATGTGTGCGTGTGTGAGCAGAATGGCGTCGATGGGAGGGAGGTCGCGGACCAGGATGCCCGGCCGCCGTTGACGGCGCAGCAGAATCAGCCTGGTGGCGAAGACGGGATCGACGAGGAGGGCGCGACCCGCGATGCGCAGCAGGAAGGAAGAGTGACCGATGAAGGTGACGGCTGTTTGATCGGGGCTAACCGGCACCGGGACCGTACTGTCCCCGGCTATGGGGTTCTCGTGGCTCTCACGGACCAGCCGCCAGAGCTGACGCAGCTTGATCATCCAGAAGGGTAGGTCTCTTGGCATCGCGATTCGCTCGAGGATATAGATGCTGCAAAGCGGCGAAAGAGGCGAGCGAACAGGAGGCCTTTGGTGCAAAGGGCAACGCTGGTGGACTTCCCGGCATTTACGGGAGAACGAGGCGGTACACGACCCTCGAGCGAGTTCGGCGCGATCTAGAGGCCGCGACTGCAATTTGAGGACCCCCGGCCGTCTGGCCGTTCTTGACGATATTTGGGTCCTGAGCGTTTGCAAGTGTCCAGAGAAACCTGGTCATGTATGCGCCGGAGGGGGCGGTAAATGGTGTATCGGGGCAGGGTCCAGGCGGGCCGCCGTAGACGCAGGGTGAGGGCGATCCGAGGGTTGAATTATTGGCGACTGAAGGATTGCCGTGACCGCCGCGTTGGTACCCCGCGATCTGGTGGCAATACATGCAGTTTGAGGTGAGACCGTTTTCGCGAAGCCCTTCGAGATAGGGGTTATAAGCGATGTCGCTCACCGTCCCGGCGTTAACTTGAGGCTGACTTGCCGTTGCGAGCATGTCATAGTGTCCCCACGGACCTAGCGATGCGACGGCAGCAGGCTGGTCGTGGTGTGCCCAATCATCCAGCGGCTGCGGCGACCACCAGAACGTACTCCAGAACCAGTTCCTTTGCTCGGCGGTGATGATATGGACTCCGAGAAGATAGGCGGTCACCTGTTGCCCCGGGACGCACGATCTCAAGGTGGTGGGAACTTCGCCAGCATTGTTGGCAACAATCTGTTCGCACTGAAAGGGATGGTGATAGAAGCAGTTCACCGGTATGGAGTCGCCGTTTGCGACGTTTGCAACGACGCATCCATGGGTTTCGTCGGTGTCGAGCTGGATGCTGACCCAGTTTGGATTCGAGTCGGACGGCAGAGGAAGACCGGATGACGGCTTGGAGCCCGGATTGGCGAAGTTGAATTGGTCGGGATGCTGGAAGTCGGGAGGGTTGACAATTTTCAGAAGTGTTCCCGGGCCACTGGGATTTGCCCCGGGCGCCACGGATGCGAAGCCCCAGATGAGCTTGATGATGACGGCGTTGGTGGGGAATGCCGTCGAACCGGTGCTGAATTGTTCGAGTGCCGCTTCATTGTTGAGGGAGTTTGTGGAGATGAAATTTGCCGCAGCCGGGTTATAGAAGACGGAGGCCAGCTCGCTCGAAGACGCTGTGTCCTTGGGCGCGACCTTGCTCGTGGGTGGCTGGGTGGGACGCAGCTGGACAGCGGTCTCGACGCCAGACCAGGAATGGCTGCCGGATTTGTAGTGTGGAATGAAGTGTGCGGCCGTCGCGTCTACTCCCGAGGCATAGCTGCAGATCCAGCTATTTCCCAGGAGACCTAGGTCGCATTTGTTCTTCCATGGTGGTTTGCCGGACCGGTCGTCCCAGTCGGCGATGTCGCCCGTGCCGACGAGGCTTTGCAGAACGCTCCAGGCATGGAGACGCAGATCGTCTTCGGTTCCTGTTTGCATCTGTAGCGTCACGTCGTTGTCTGGGAGTGGATAGCCCGTGTTGACCTCAGGCGGAGGCGGCGGGACAGCCCGGCCAGAGGGGTGCGACAGGAAGTGAAACCCTGCCGCACCTGCAAGGAGAACGGTAAGTCCTGCGAAGACTTCGCTCAATCGGGGCACGGTGATCTCCTTTGGATACCGCTTTTGCTTCTCTGGTTGGATCCATCGGCTAGCGCAGTACAGCGATTGTGCCCGCAGAGTTGGGACATGGCTGCGGTTCGTAGTCTGCCGTTTTCACAATCGTCTGGAAGACGCCAGCGGCTGCATGGACGGAAGCCTGCAGCGTGCTGTTGTTGAGAATTAGCCCCACGACCGCGTCGATGGTGACGGGATGGGCACCAATGGCGGCGGAGAAGTCGACCTTCTGCTCAGCCGTTAATCCTGGTCCGGCGCTCGGCTCCCAGAACGCCGTGTTGGTGACGAGAAGCAGCCATACCTTGAGCAGTGGGCCGATGTTATCGTCCGTGACGGATACGGCGGTGGTGTTCGCCGGCAGCGCATCGCCGTATAGGCCTTTGTATACGATGGGCATGAGATTCCTCCTTGTTCAATTGGTTGAGGGTTGGGGTTTGCGTTCTGGCGAAAGCAGACCGAAGGGTAAGCGTGAGAGGTCCTCCGCAGGTTGATCGCCGCGGAGTGCGAGGAGCCTCTGCCGGGCGGCCTCGTTGCGGGGATCAGGAGTGCGGTTGAGCGCGAGCCAGGCCTGAAGCTGATCTGTGGCCGAGCCGGGGGGGTGACGGTTTGGCTCGTACCATAGAAAAGTAGGATGGAAGGCGCCCCATGCGTAGCTGTCCGCTGCCTGCTGACGCAGGGAAGAAGCCTTTTCCCGGTTCTGCTCGACGGTTGCGCAGAGAGCATAGGCATCGCCGAGATATTCATGGGACACCGCTGGGGCATCGATGTGCGCAGCTTGCTGGAAGTCACGGAGAGCAGGGCCGCAGTCGTGGTGCAGCAACTCACGCGAGGCCCGTGTTCGGAGTCGAGCCATCTCGAAGAGCGGGCCGGGCTGGTCTCCATCGGCCGCCGGTTCTGCCAACTGCAGGATGGCGTCGATCTGGCGTTGCACGTGTGGCGGGGCGAAGAAGCCGTATCGCGCGAGGAACTGGGATGTGAGCAGCGCGGCATTGGGGGAACGCTCAGATGTGAGAGCGGCACGCGCATCCTCGATGCAGGCATCCCATTGCGAGAGCCTGCATCCCACGGAGCCGCGTTCCATGAGAAACAGCACCTTCTCCGCGTCGTCACCCAATGTCTCTGCGGCGTGCAGGCCTTCGTTCAGAGCCGTGATGGAACGGTCGGGGTGGCCGACCTCACCCTGCAGATCGCTCTCCAGCAGGTAGCTCACGAGGGTTCGATCCCGATCGGTCCCCTGGCGCATCAGGTGCACCTGGACGAGGACGTCTTGAGCATTTGCCTCAGCGAATGCGGCTTCGGCACCGGCCCAGGCCGCGTCCGGCCTCTGCCCGGATGATTTAAGTGCGTCGATCCAGTGTTGCGCTTGGGCGAGGTCGTTGTTGATGAGGGCTAACGATGCGAGAGTAATGAGCACGCTCCGCTGCCCGGGCTTCAGTGCGAGTGCGCGCTCAAGGCATGCCTGTGCTTCCGCATACTTTCCGAGGCGCAGCAGCGGTGCGGCGCGATAGAACCACGCTAGCCAGTCCTCTGGATAGTAGGACGAGAGATCTCGAAACTGCGCCACTGCGGTGGCATCGTCTCGCGTATCGATGGCGTAGATGCCGCGAACGCGGTCCATTTCATAGCGAGTCAGGCGCTGCCGTCCGGCGGTGCTCATAGCCTGGCGGTATGCGGCCAGTGCCTCGGCCCAGCTGCCGGCGGCCATGAGTTGATCGCCTAATCTTGCGGATGCAAGTGCGAATTCAGGATCGATCTGCGTGGCGCGCTGAAGGCCAATGATGCCCTCTTTGCGTTTGCCGGCGCTCAGTGATTTTTCGGCGAGCGTGTACTCCTCGAGCGCCTGCCAGTTGGATGTGGTGGCGTCTTCAGGGGGAATGTCCAGGCGCGCGATGTCGTCTGCGGATTCGCCAGCCTTGGTTCGCACCCAGTCACCGGCGGTGCGAACTGCGGTGAGAGCCTGGGGATCGACGGCAGGCCCGTGGTCTCTCAGCGGCCACTGAAAGGTTTTTGACCAGGCAGCTCGGGGGCGGGTGGGGGTTTGATCGGGTTGTTCCATTCGGATGGAGAGCGTCACGATGTTTCCCGACAAGCTGAGCGAGGGGAAGATGATGCGTACAGCGCCGGCGCGCATGGCGACCTCGCGTGCGGTCATGACGTCCAGCGGGTTGTCAGCGTTCCGGTTCATCGACTGAAGAACCTCTTCGACTCTTATGGGTTCCAGCGAATGGACCTGCTGGGACTGTTGCAGCGTTGAGGAAAGGAATGTGCCAAGGCTGTCCAGGCTGCGGATGCCACTGTGGTTGTCGAGAGGGGCAACATAAATGACAGCTCCCTGTGCGACGGCTGCTGGGATGTCTCGATACATAAGGCGCAGCAGCAGCCAGGAAAGGGACACGAGGAGTGCGAGACCAAGGATGATTGCCGCAAGACGCAAGCGTTGCGCGCGGGTACCGCTTGCGGTGATGAGAGTCTTGAGCCAGGGTGAGCGATTGTGCTGTGGCGGGGGTGTGGACGCAGACGAAGTCTCAGGGGAGGCGGCCTCCAGCGCGTCGAGCAGCGCGCGTGGTCGCGGAGGGCGGCAGGCGGGATCCGGGGAAAGGTTGGTCGTGAGTACGGGGAGCCATGCCGAGGGGATGGTGGACGGCAGCAAATCGCCAAGGGGCACGAATCCGCTGAGCCGCTGCGCGAGGCCGCTCAGCGGATTGTCGCTGCGAAAGACGCGGCGGCCAGAGAGCATTTCGATAAGCACAAGGGTGAACGCGTAGACATCCGTCGCGGGCGTCGCGGGCAAGCCTTCGATCTGCTCGGGTGCCATGTAGGCCAGTGTGCCGAGCGGAAGGCCAGCTTGTGTCACCGCAAGGAGGGTAGGTTCCTTGTCGCTTGCCGCGTCGGCGACCATCTCAAGCCGTGCGAGGCCGAAGTCCATGACAACGGCTTTGAGCGAGTTGGCCTCGATACCGGTGAGCATGATATTGCTGGGCTTGATATCGCGGTGGATGACACCGAGGTCATGGGCAGCTTCGAGCGCGTCCGCCACCTGTCGCGCGATCGTCAGCGCGGGTTCGACGGGGATAGCACCGTGAGCCAAGAGGTGATCTCGCAATGTGGTGCCGCGCAGCAGCTCCATGGTTAGGAACACGATGTCGGCGCCCTCGAATCGCGCACGACCGAAGTCGAAGGTGCGGCAGACATTGGGGTGGGCGACGCGGCGGGCGATGGTGATCTCTCTCCGAAAACGTTCCAAAGCCTCGGCGCGGCTCGAGACTTCCGGTCCGATCAGCTTAAGCGCGACTGGGATGCGGAGCTCGCGATCGAAGGCCTCGTAGACTCGGCCCATGCCGCCTTCGGCCAGAAAGCGAATGATTTCGAAGCGCTCTGCAAGGATCGTTCCATGCGGGAGGTCTGATGGTGGGGGAGTCGAGGCGAGACCAGCCAGATGCGCTTCAGCAGGGTGGTCGAGGAATGAAGCTGCCTGCGCGTCGGCACGCAGGAGGGCATCGACCTGGGAGCAGATCTCGTCGTCGCCTCCGGAGGCCTCGCGGACGAACGCCGCCCGTTCGGCTGGAGGCCGATCCAGAGCGTCATCGAAGATCTGGTTGACTGTTTCCCATCGTTCAGGGTGCATGGCAACGTCAATTCGGCGGAACACTCTGCGAGTTATGGAGCCAATGCGTTGTACAGCCATGCTCTCGCTGCACGCCAATCGCGCTTGACGGTGCGGGCCGAGATGTTGAGAACGCAGCCGATTTCGTCTTCAGAGAGACCACCGAAAAAGCGCATCTCGACGATGTCGGCTTTGCGTTTGTCGAACTTGACGAGTTCGGCGAGCGCGTCATCGAGAGCTATGAGATCGACTGGGCGGGACTGCGCGGCGAGGAGACCCTCGTCGGTGACGACACTGCGGATGAGAGCTCCACGCTTGTCTGCGCTGTCACGGCGCGCCTTGTCGAGCAGGATTTGCCGCATGAGGCGGGAGGCCATGGCGAAGAAGTGCGCGCGGTCGCGGAACTCGATCCGTTCCATCCCCACAAGCTTCAGATAGGCCTCGTGCACGAGAGCGGTGGGCTGGAGGGAATTCTCGGCGCGCTCACGGCGCATGTGTGCCCCCGCGATCCTGCGAAGCTCCTTGTACACGATAGGCATCAGCTGATCGTGTGCCGCGGGGTCTCCCTGCACAAGATGTTGCAGTATCTGTGTGATTTCGGGATTCCCGGGGTCCATGAACGCACTAGCCCTGACCGGAGTGTTGAATCGATGCGGCCATCATAGCACCGGGCCTTTCGGGCCTGGGGCAATCTTCGGATCGAAGTTCCTCAAGCTCCTGCGCCTTCGCT
Source organism: Bryocella sp. (assembly GCF_058498515.1). Taxonomy (NCBI): domain Bacteria; kingdom Pseudomonadati; phylum Acidobacteriota; class Terriglobia; order Terriglobales; family Acidobacteriaceae; genus Bryocella; species Bryocella sp. The sequence continues at coordinate 88,117 of NZ_JBMHYI010000060.1, read as the reverse complement.
GAAATCGATCCGCGAGCTGCTACGGGCGTTGCACTCGATCCAAGATAGAATGCGCTGCAGCAACGGACAGGTATTTGCGAATCTCGGAGACGACGACGGAACCTTCGCCGACTGCGGAGGCGACCCGCTTCACCGAGTTCGATCTCACATCGCCGACGGCGTAGACGCCCTTCTGGTTGGTTGCGAAGGGGCTGTCGGTGGCGAGGTCTTGGCATAGCTACGTGATCCTGGGTTGGATCCGATCCTGACGAAGACGTTGGAGATCGCGTGATCGCCGGTGACGCCGGTGGTGTGGCAACACCAGGACACTCGGTCGAGCTGACCGTCTCCCTCGAGGCAGACAGGGTCACAGTTCACGAGGATGGAGATAGCCGGAGACCTGGCGATGCGCTGCACCAGGTAATAAGACATCGTGTCTTCCACACTCGTTCCGCGCACGATTAGGTACACAGGGGGAGGCATAGTGCGAGAGGAAGAAAGCAGCGACCGGCTGAGTTGCCGGCCCCGACCACGACGATTTCCTGCCCGTGGTACAGGGCGCTTCCATCGCCGCGGCGGCGTAGTGAATGCCGGAGTGCTCGAAGTGCTACTTACGGTAGCGCCGAAGAATCTTCATCAAGGTTCGAACTATGGGTTGCTGGCGACCCTGGTGAAGGTGTCCGCTCCTAGCATGCGCGGAGAACGAGCGCGATTCCCATACCGCCGCCAATGCAAAGGCTGGCGACGCCTGACTCCTTCTTGTGCCTGCGCAACGCATGCGCCAGCGTAACGACCACACGGGCACCCGAGGCGCCGATCGGATGGCCTAACGCGATGGCGCCACCTGACATGTTGACCCGCTCTGCATCGATGCCAAGATCGCGCACGACGGCCAGGGATTGTGCGGCGAAGGCCTCGTTCAACTCAAAGAGGTCGATGTCCTGTATGTGGAGTCCGGCGCGCTTCAAGGCGAGCGGCACGGCAGCTGCAGGACCGATGCCCATGAACGCAGGGTCGACGCCAATCGTTGCGTGGCTCAGAATCTCTGCCAGGGGCGAAAGTCGGTGCGCCGCCACGTACTCTTCGCTAGCGATTGTAAGCATCGCCGCTCCGTCATTCAATCCGCTCGAGTTACCGGCAGTTATCGTGCCGTCATTGCGCTTGAACACTGGCTTAAGCTTGGAGAGGGCTTCCATGCTCGTGTCGGGCCGAATGCTCTCGTCGCTCTCGATATGCACGGTTCCTTTGCGGCCTGGGACATCGATGGGCACGATCTCACCGGCAAACGCCTTCTGGTAAACGGCTGCTGTGGCGCGGCGATGACTCTCGAGCGCAAAGGCGTCCTGCTCTTCGCGCGTGATGCCCCAGCGCTCCGCGATATTTTCCGCCGTGATGCCCATGTGGTAGCCGTGCGTGGGGTCGGTCAGGCCATCGTGCGTCAGGCTGTCCAGCAGGGAAACATCTCCCATCTTGCGGCCGGTCCGCATGTCCATAGAAAGAAATGGCGCGCGCGACATGCTTTCCGTGCCGCCTGCGAGATATAGGTGCCCATCCCCTGCGGCGATGCCCTGGATGGCGCTTACCAGGGCCTGCATGCCACTGCCGCACACGCGATTGACTGTCTGTCCTGGGACGGTGTGCGGCAGGCCCGCGCGCAGAGCGATCTGTCGGGCAACGTTCATGCCATGGCCGGCCTGGAGCACGTTGCCCACGATGACGTCAGCGATGTCGCTACCCTGGACCGTCTGCAGCAACGGAGCCGTTGCTGCGACGCCAAGATCGACAGCCGGGACATCCTTGAAGGCGCCGAGAAACGAGCCGATAGGGGTGCGGCGTGCCGCGAGGATGAAGGCCTTCATGACTTCGCCCCCACCTTCTCCAAGTCAAAGCGAAGCGCCGCGGCAGTGGTTGCGATGAGCCGCTGCTCGGTCACTCCGGGCGCCAGTTCGCGCACGACAAAGCCGTCACTTGTAACATCCAGCACCGCGAGGTCAGTGATGACGCGCTTCACGACGCCCTTTCCTGTGAGCGGCAGCGTACAAGTCCGGAGAAGCTTTGGCGTACCGTTTTGTGCTGTGTGCTCCATCATTACGAGGACGCGATTTACCCCGGCGACGAGGTCCATTGCGCCACCCATCCCCTTGACGCGCTTCCCGGGGATCATCCAGTTAGCGAGATCTCCGCTCTCTGAAACCTCCATTGCGCCAAGGATGGCCAGGTTGATGTGCCCGCCGCGAATCATCGCGAAGGAGTCAGCGCTGGAGAAAAAGGAGGCACCTGGGACATAGGTCACCGTTTCCTTGCCGGCATTGATGAGGTCCGCGTCGACCTCACTCTCGAGCGGGAACGGCCCCATACCCAACATGCCGTTCTCCGACTGGAGCACAACCGTGATGTCGGCAGGGATGTAGTTGGCGACCAGCGTGGGCATGCCAATGCCGAGGTTGACATAGAAGCCATCGTGTAACTCGAGCGCGGCACGCGCCGCCATCTCGTTTCTTGTCCAGGGCATGCGCTATTCCTTCCGTGTTGTCCTACGCTCGATGCGGCGCTCAGGCGTTGGATTGTGGACGAGACGATGCACATAGACGCCGGGCGTATGAATCGCGTCGGGATCAAGCTCGCCAGGCTCGACGATGATCTCTGCTTCCGCTATCGTGATGCGGCCACAGGTGGCGGCAGCCGGATTGAAGTTGCGCGCCGTGCGGCGATAGATCAGGTTTCCGCGTGTATCGGCCTTCCAGGCCTTTACGAGCGACAGATCCGCACGAATGCCGCGTTCGAGAATGTAGGTTTCGCCATCGAATTGCATCGTCGGCTTTCCTTCTGCGACGACGGTGCCCACGCCTGTGCGCGTGTAGAACGCGGGGATGCCGGCGCCTCCCGCACGCATTCGCTCGGCGAGCGTTCCCTGCGGCGAGAACTCTACCTCCAACTCCCCTTGAAGGAATTGGCGTTCAAACTCGGCATTCTCGCCGACGTAACTGGAGATCATCTTGCGGATCTGCTTGCTCTCTAACAAGAGGCCAAGACCCCATCCATCCACGCCGGCGTTGTTGCTGGCGACGGTTAGATCGCGCACGCCACTGTCGCGAAGCGCCCCAAGTAACATCTCTGGAATGCCGCACAGGCCGAAGCCGCCGACGGCAAGGAGCATGCCGTCGCGCGTGATTCCATTCAGCGCTTCTTCCGCAGACTTGAATAGCTTGTTCATGTGCCCTTTGGTCCTTATTCCTGGCGCAGCTTCTCTGCTCTGCACATTAGAAGTGATATCCGCCGCCGCAGATCAACACTTCACCTGTGACGTAGTCGGAGAGTGGGGAGCAGAAGAAGAGTACGGCACCGGCTGCTTCCTCGGGGGTACCCAGGCGGCCCAGTGGACATGCGGCTGCAAAGGAGTCGAGCATCGCGGGCTGCACGCCGATTGGAATCTCTTTGCCGCTCATGTGGATCGTTCCTTCAGGCTTAAGGGGTTGCAACATGCGAGTCTGAATCAGGCCAAAGCCGACCGCATTCACGTTGATGTTGTACCTGCCCCATTCTTTGGCCAGGGTCTTCGTCAGCCCAATCACTCCGGCCTTGCCTGCGGCGTAGCCGGCCTGCCCGGCGTTCCCAACGGTGCCGGAGATCGAGGTAATATTCACGACCTTGCGCATCACGCGCTGGCCGCTGGCTATCTCTCGCTTGGCGGTCTCCCGAAGGTAGCTGGAAGCCGCACGCAAGAGACGGAAGGGCGCAAGGATATGGATGTTCAACATGGCCAGAAACTGCTCGTCCGATGTCTTCTGGATCACGCTATCCCAGCTGAAGCCAGCGCAGTTGACGACGATGTCGATCGCCCCGAAGGCCTGGAGAGCAGCATCCACGATTTGCTGCGGAACATCGGCCTGCATCAGGTCGCCAGGAACGATTGCGATTCGCTCGGAGTCGCCGAGGGATGTCTTCATCTCGCGTAAGGCCTCCTGATCGACATCGCATGCGAGAACGTTGGCTCCGGCGGATGCGAGGCGCCGCACAATTGCTCTCCCGATTCCTCGTCCAGCTCCAGTCACGATGGCTGACTTGCCGCTGAGCGTGAATGGCGATTCGGGCGTGGCGATGTCTGTTTCTGTCATCGTTGCATGTGCTCCTTTGCGATTACGAACTCCGACACACGGCTCCGGTCTGAGTTCAAAGAAGTCTCGCTCCCGCCTGCTCCCTTTGCAAACGCGGATGCGGATCGACGCGTGTCCACGGTGTGCTTAGTCGATCCGAGATTCCATGATTCTTTGGCGCGCGCACTCCCTTCAGACCATCGAAACGATGCTCTGCGACAGGGATTTGCGGCGAAGACCGATCTCTCGAGTGACTCGGAGCATGGTTCCGCGAAAACATTTCCCGAACGGAATGCTAATGATGCACAATTGAGCTGCACAGGTTCGATTCTGACACAAGAGGGTTCTTTTAGGACAAGGCGTTGGCATGATGGAACTTCCCCTCTGGAGCGAAAAACGGTACGCGCCCTACAAGGTAGCGGCGCTCGTCGAGGTTCTTGCAGAGCAGGGAATTGAGCTTGAAGCAAGCTTGTCTGGCACAGGTCTGACGCCGGAAAGTATCGGGGATCCGGAGACCCGCACGTCCGTCCGACAGTACATTACGGTCTGCCGGAATGCTCTCCAGCTCTCGAAGACCGCCGAGACGCCCTTTCGTACGGGCAGTCGCATTCCATTGTCGGCCTATGGGATGTATGGGTTTGCGCTGGTGTGCAGTCCAACGATCCGCGAGTACTTCCATGTAGCGGTCAAGTACCACCAGCTCGCGACCCCGCTCCTGTCCATGTCGTGGCGTGAGGAGGGTGAGTATGTCTCGTGGGTCTTCCCGATGGATGCTGGGGTCACGCATCCTGACTCGTTGCTACGTTTTCTCATCGAACAACAGCTGACCCAGCTTTCGACGCATCTGCGGGCCGTTGTCGAAGGCGACTCGTACCTGCCTGTGCGTGCGGCACTGTCGTACTCGGCTCCTGAGCATACGCATCTCTATGAGCGCTATCTCGGATGCCCGGTGAGCTTTGATGAGCCAAGGTCGGAGCTTATCTATCCAAGAGCGATCCTCTCCGCGAAACCACGCATGGCGCACGGTCTCACCTCGAAGATCTTGCAGGATACCTGTGATCGGATCCTTGGTGAAGTCAAGACATCGACTGGGGTTTCCGGCGAGGTGTATCAGATCATCGCATCGACGCCTGGACATTCGCCCAGCATGGAGGGTGTCGCGAGGCGGATCGGAACGACCGTGCGGACGCTCAATCGAAGACTCACTACCGAGAGCACCTCTTTCACTCAAATCCTCGATGACGTGCGGTGCAACCTCGCAAGCGAGTACCTCCGGTCTACGAAGTTGAGTATCGACGACATCTCAGAGCTCGTGGGATTCAGCGATGCAGCGAATTTCCGTCATGCGTTTCGCAGATGGACGGGCAGCACGCCGGCACGATTTCGGGCTTGATCAACATGGATGAATCGTCGCGACGCCTTTGACGCCGGCTGGAGTACCAGGCAGTGTTCGAGGCCGTCGTTGACCTATGAGCAGTCGTGTCAGAAAACGACAGCAGAATGTCCGCTGCCAACCTGTCGCATGTTGTCTTCTGCTTCTTATGATCGTTCGGTTCTTGATCCTACTGAGACCGACGATGGCCAAAAGCAAAAACAAGATCATCCTAAGCTGCGCTGTCACCGGTTCCGTCCACACTCCGACCATGTCGGAGTATCTCCCCGCGTCGCCTTGCCAAATCGTGGATAGCGCCGTGGAAGCTGCGGAGGCTGGAGCAGCGATTGTGCATCTACATGCCAGAGACGCTGCGGATGGCAAGCCCACGGGGGATCCAGAGGTGTTCGGGAAGATTTGCGCCGGTGTGGCAGCGCGAACTGACGCGATCGTCAATATTACGACGGGCGGCAGCTCCAACATGGAGATCGAGGAACGGCTGGCTTATCCGCTCCAGGCCAAGCCGGAGATGTGTTCGCTGAACATGGGATCGATGAACTTTTCCATCCATCCGGTAGCTGAACGGATCACAAGCTGGCGATATGAGTGGGAGAAACCGAAGATCGAAGGCATGAAGAGTGCAGTGTTCAAGAATACGTTTGCGGACATTGAGTACATTCTTGCCAATCTAGGGGAAAGCGGCACACGGTTCGAGCTCGAGTGTTACGACGTTGGGCACCTTTACAACCTTGCGCACTTCATCGACCGCGGTGTGATCAAGCCGCCGATCTTCATCCAGGCTGTCTTCGGCATCCTCGGGGGGCTGGGGGCGGACCCGGAGAACCTATTCATCATGCGATCGACGGCCGATCGTCTATTCGGACGTGAGAACTACCATCTCTCCATCCTGGGCGCTGGGCGCCATCAGATGTCACTCCTAACCATGGGGGCCATCATGGGAGCAAACGTGCGAGTGGGGTTGGAAGACAATCTCTATCTCAGCCCTGGCGTAAAGGCGACGAGCAATGCTGAGCAGGTAAAAAAGATCCGCCGCATTCTTGCAGAGCTTTCGTTTGAAATCGCCACACCGTCGGAGGTCAGGGAGATGCTGCATCTGAAAGGCGCTGAGAATGTCCATTTTGCGTGATTGTTCTGGCATGTACCCCGAAACCGGAAAGAAGTTTCATGAGCAATGAACCAAGGATGACGTTCCAGGATCGGTTGTATCCCCCCAGAGGACTGCGGGTCCTGGTGACCGCGGGCGCCTCCGGCATTGGAGCCTCGATTGCCTCTGCCTTTGCCGAGACTGGTGCGGAGATCCATATCTGCGATATTGACGAGAAGGCTTTGGACGCCTTCCGGGAGTGCTCGCCGTCGTGTGAGGCGACCCACGCCGACGTGGCCGATGCTGCGCAGGTGGCAGCGCTGTTCGAAACACAGCGCGCCAGATACGGCGGCCTGGATGTCCTGGTGAACTGCGCCGGCATCGCGGGCCCGACTGCTGGGGTAGAGAAGATCTCAGAACAAGAATGGACGCGTACGATCGACGTAAACCTCAACGGCCAGTACCGTTGTCTGCATCATGCTGTGCCTATGCTGCGGGAGTCCAACTCTGCCAGCATTATCTGCATTTCGTCCGTTGCGGGGCGTGCAGGCATCCCATGGCGAACGCCCTATGTGGCAACGAAGTGGGCGGTCGTGGGGATTGTCAAGTCGCTCGCCATCGAACTCGGCCCAGACAACATCAGGGTAAACGCTGTACTGCCAGGCATCGTCGAAGGTCCGCGAATGGACGGTGTCATCAGTGCTCGCGCTACTTTGGAGGGACTCGACGAGGTTGAGATGCGGGCTGAGTACCTTAAGAGAATTTCGCTAGGTCGCATGGTGACTGCAGATGATGTGGCGCTCACGTGTCTGTTCCTGTGTTCGGAGGCGGGTCGCAATATCTCAGGGCAGACGATCGGCGTGGATGGCAATATCGAGTATTTGTAGTGGTGCGTGAGATGAGCCGTGATGCAGTGATTGTTTCCGTAGCACGAACTCCGATTGGCCGTGCCTACAAGGGGGCATTCAACGCCACTCCTGCCCCAACGCTGGCGGCTCACGCTATTCGTGCTGCGGTGGCACGCGCGGGAGTAGAGCCCGACGCGATCGACGATTGCATTATCGGCTCGGCGATGCCCCAGGGGCTTCAGCATGCGATAGGCCGCACGGCGGCCTTGGCTGCAGGCCTGCCGACCTCCGTCGCTGGGCAGACCGTGGACAGGCAATGTTCGTCAGGCCTCATGAGCATCTCCATGGCGTCGAAGCAGATCGTCATCGACCGAATGGATATCGTCGTGGCTGGCGGCATGGAGTCCATCTCGCTGGTGCAGACGGAGCAGCTCCGGTTTGGGTCGGACCCAGCGCTCGTTGCGCTGCACCCTGACATCTACATGCCGATGATCGACACGGCTGAGGTCGTAGCCCGGCGGTACGGTGTCTCACGGGAACAGCAGGATGAGTATGCATTGCAGTCGCAGCGCCGAACGGCCGAAGCCCAAGCAGCCGGCCGCTTCGACGCGGAGATCATTTCTGTAAGGACGATGAAGTCCGTGACCGACAAGGCCACCGGCGAGACGTCGCTGCAGGAAGTAACGTTGATTCGCGATGAAGGCAATCGCCCTGACACGGACATGGAAGGTCTCCGTGCGCTCAAGCCGGTGAGGCCTGACGGGTTCATCACTGCAGGCAATGCGAGCCAGCTATCTGATGGGGCGTCGGCATGCGTGGTGATGGAGGCGAATGTAGCCGCTACGCACGGGCTTGAACCACTGGGCCGATATTGTGGCATGGCGGTTGCCGGCACAGAGCCTGACGAGATGGGCATCGGCCCGGTCTTCGCGGTTCCCAAGCTTCTGAAGCGCTTCGATCTCAAGATGGACGACATCGGGCTCTGGGAGTTAAACGAGGCTTTCGCCGTGCAGGTGGTCTATTGCCGTGACCGGCTGGGTATCCCCAATGATCGTTTAAACGTCGATGGTGGTGCCATCTCCATCGGCCATCCGTATGGCATGTCTGGCAATCGCATGGCGGCGCATGCGTTGATCGAAGGACGTCGCCGAGGAGTTCGATACGTCGTCGTGACCATGTGCGTGGGCGGCGGCATGGGCGCAGCCGGCTTGTTCGAGGTTCTCTGAGGCAGGAGTTGGTGAGTATGGTTACGAAGACAATATCGCCAGTGGGACCGCCAGTACATGCCGTTGAGGAGACTGTGCAACAACCAGCGCCACCGGGGCGGCGCGCCTGGATTGCGCTTGGCATGCTTTGTTTGGTGTATGTCCTGAACTTCCTCTCCCGGCAATTGCCAGGAATTCTTGCGAAGCCCATCCAGGACAGCCTGCATGTATCGGACGGTCAGCTGGGACGTATTGGCGGCCTTTACTTTGCGCTCTTCTATTGCAGCATCTCGATTCCCGTGGGGTGGCTTGCTGATAAGACGAACAGATCGAAGGTCCTAGCGATCGCTTGTGCGATCTGGAGTGCGGCAATCATGTGTTGTGGCGGCGCGGCTAACTATCTGCAGTTCGCCATCGGCTATATGACGGTGGGCTTCGGGGAGGCCGGCGGTGTTCCCCCATCGTATTCGATCATCTGCGACTATTTTCCACCCGGTCGTCGCGGCAGAGCGTTGGGCCTCTACAACCTCGGACCACCGATTGGAGCGGCGCTGGGCATCGCCTTCGGTGCTTCGATCGCTGCTGCTTTCAGCTGGCGCTATGCCTTTGTGTTTCTGGGCGCGGCCGGTCTCTTTGTGGCGATCGGCGTTGTCGTCCTGGTGCCGGAACCCCGCCGCGGAGGCCTGGATCGGACGTCCCACCCGGGGGGCGGAAGCAAGGCGGGATTCGGGCAGACACTGGCAATGTTCGTCACTCGGCCATCGCTGATGCTTGTGGCACTCGCCAGCGGAGCTAACCAATTCATCACCTATGGTCTGACAAATTTTGCAGTTCTCTTTCTCATGCGTGAAAAAGGGATGAAGCTCAACCAGGTCGCCGTATATTACGCGCTGGTTGTCGCAATCGGGATGGGTGGAGGAATCTTCGCCGCCGGCCCGTTGATCGACCGGTTCACACGGCGTTCGAAACAGGCGTATGCCCTGGTGCCCGCGGCTTCGCTGAGTCTTGCTCTGCCGTTTTATCTTGCGTTTGTCTGGTCGCCCACCTGGCGACTCGCATTGATCTTCCTCACCCTTACGATGTTTCTGAATTACTTCTATCTCACGTCGGCGGTGACATTGGTGCAGGAGGAAGTCAGGCCAGATCAACGCGTCATGTCGGGCGCACTACTCCTGCTGATCATGAACCTAATCGGCCTTGGTCTTGGCCCCACTTTTGTGGGTGCGGCCAGCGACCATTTCCACGCAATCCATCCTCATCACTCGTTGCAGATCGCACTGTACCTGCTCGCGCCTTTGTATGTTGTGGCGGTCTTGCTCTTCCTGGCATTGGCGCGCGTACTTCGAAATGAATCCCGTTCCGATGGAGATATAGTCCAATGATCCTATTTCGTCGTTTGCTTATGTGGACCGCAGTCGCGGTCAGCATCAGTCCCATGCCTTTGCATGGTGCCGAGAAAGGCCATCCGATCGTAGACGCTCCGGCGGGCGTTATCGAGGGCAAGATCGAAGGCAATCTTCGTGAGTTTAAAGGCATTCCTTATGCGTTGCCGCCGGTTGGCACGGCGCGATGGAAGCCACCTATCCCGATGCCGCGGTGGCCGGGTGTCCGAAGGGCAATTAGCTTCGGGCCGGCATGTTTCCAGCCGACATCCAAACTCTCAAGCGTGTATGTGACCGATCCGATGCCGATGAGCGAGGATTGCCTCACGCTGAATGTTTGGACGCCCAAAGAAACACACAATGCGCCAGTTCTTTTGTGGATACACGGCGGCGCTCTCACTTCGGGATCGAGCAGGGATCCGCTCAATGACGGCTCGCGGTTGGCGGATCGGGGCATCGTTGTGGTCTCAATCAACTATCGTCTGGGTGTTCTGGGGTGGCTTGCGCATCCCGATCTCAGCCGTGAGTCGCCGTTGGGGGTGTCGGGCAATTATGGTTTGCTCGACCAGATCGAGGCACTGCAGTGGGTTCGGCGCAATATCGGTGCTTTCGGTGGAGATCCTTCAAATGTAACGATTGCAGGAGAATCAGCAGGGGCGCTCAGCGTCATGTACCTGATGGCTTCGCCTCCCGCGCAAGGTTTGTTCGCGAAGGCCATTCTGGAGAGCGCGTACATGATCTCCACGCCCGAACTGAAGCAGCGCAGCTTCGGCTCGGCCTCCGCCGAAGAGAGTGGAACGCATCTGGCTGTCGCGCTCAAAGCTCCAAATATCGCGGCGATGCGGGCAATGGATGCCTCTACGCTGACGAATGCTGCGCCGCCAGCCGGGTATGCGCCGTGGGGCACGATCGATGGGCACCTGATGCTGCGTCAACTGGTCGATGTCTTCGATCGTGGCGAACAGTCGCATGTGCCGCTGCTCGCTGGGTTCAACAGCGGAGAGATCCGATCGTTGCGGGTTCTCGCCCCACCTCCTCCTGCGAGTGCCGCAGAGTATGAGGCTATCATTCGCGACCGGTATCTCGATCTCGCCAAGGAATTCCTGCAGCTTTATCCCAGCACCAACATGCAGGAGAGCATCCTGGCGACCACGCGAGATGGTCTGTATGGATGGACGGCGCAGCGGTTGGTGAGAAAACAAACAGCGGTCGGGCAGCCATCGTTCCTCTACTTCTTCGATCATGGCTATCCGGCTGAAGAGACCGCTAATCTGCACGGCTTTCATGCCAGCGAACTGCCCTATGTCTTCGGGACGTTCGGTGCGACACCGCCGCTCTGGCCAAAGGTTCCTGACACGCCGCAGCAGCGGAAGCTCTCGGACGCGATGATTGGTTATTGGACCTCCTTCGCGCGGACGGGCCAGCCACAGGCAGCCGGTGAACCGGACTGGCCGGTGTTCGGACCCACGGGCGCCTACATGGCGTTCGAAGAAGGTCCGAGGCCATCCGATCATCTCCTGCCAGGCATGTATGAGTTCAATGAAGAAGTTGTCTGTCGGCGTCGCGCGAGCGGGGAGATTGCATGGATCTGGAATGTTGGCTTGTATTCACCCAAACTTCCGCCTCAGCAGGCGCAGTGCGAGCCATGATGCGATGAACGGTGCAGGCCGCTGCAGCCAGAGTGGTGAATCGCCGTGTGGATGAAACCTCTTTCGAGAAGGGATAGGAGTTCGTTGTCGCAAAGCCCTTCTGTACACGTTTGGCTTGGGGAATTTGTGCCGGAGTCGCCACACCGACGCGTCGTTCGACGTCGGTCCGACCCGCTATGCTCTGTCGACTTAGCTGCCAAAAGCGATCGAGTTTCTTTTGCAGGCGCGGTGTCGGTAAATGACATGAAAATGTCTCCTCAGAACCTGTCCTGTCCTACTTTTATTTCTTTACTATTCGCCAGATTTGAAGAGGCCACATTCGAAGAGGCGAAGTAGATGCGTTATCCCCACATGATGAAATCCGCCCAAAAGCAATTTGCGTCGAACAACCGTTCCGCACTCATCGCGCTCGTCTTATGCTGCTTATTTTCTGTGTGCGGTTGCCTTTCTGCGCAGACCGGTGGAACCGGCGCCATCAGTGGCGCAATCACGGACCCCACCACGGCGATGCTGGCGGATGCCGAGGTCAAGGTGAGGGAACTTGCGACGGGCTACGCGCAGACCGCTCGGACTGACTCTCACGGACAGTACCGCCTCTCTCTGCTTCCGCCGGGGCAATATACGCTCGAAGCCACGAAACAGGGCTTCAAAGTGGCGTCCTCGCCAGACGTGCAGGTGATCGTTGCGGAGACAACGGCACTGAACATACGAATGGAGTTGGGCACGGTGACAGAGACGATGACCGTGGTCTCTTCGAGCGTGGATCTGGAGACGGAATCCAGTCAATTAGGGCGCGTGACGGACGCCGAGATGGTGGAGAATCTGCCCCTGGTGACGCGGAACTACACGCAGATCGTCGGCTTGAACCCAGGCGTGTCCCAGGAGGTCAACAACGCGGGCCAGGAGGGAAGAGGCGGTGGCAGTGCACCGGGCAGCCCCGCAGGTGGCAGCATTATCAGCCAGGGCGGCACTTCGGTTGATAACAACTTCGAGATGAATGGGCTCCCGGTCAATGACATCCAGAGTTCCGCTGGATTTACGGCGGGCATCCCTGTGCCCAATCCCGATGCCATCCAGGAGTTCAAGGTGCAAACCACCCTTTTTGACGCCACCTCAGGCCGCGACGCCGGAGCCGACGTGGACGTCATCACGAAGGGCGGTACCAGCCAGATTCATGGAACAGTGTTCGAGTTTTTGCGCAATGAAGATTTGAACGCCAACGATTGGTTTGCAAAGCGTCAGGGTCAGCGACGTCCTGTTCTGCGGCAAAACCAATTTGGCTTTACCGCAAGTGGTCCAGTCATTAAGAACAAGCTCCTGCTCTTCGGTTCCTATCAGGGAACGAGGCAGGAGAACGGCCTTGATCCAACTAACCACAAATTCGACAATCTTCCGCCGCTGACGAACGACCGTTCACTGGCAGGACTGGGAGCGACCTTTGCGGGTGATTACGGCTATCTTGGCCCGGCCTTCGGCACCATCCTCGCCAACGGCTCGAACATCGCTCCGCAAGCTGCGGCGCTGCTCCAGACAAAGCTGCCCAACGGCCAATACCTCATCCCGACACCGCAGACGATCGACAGGAGCAAGTCGCTCGAAGTCCAGGGGTCTTCGTTCCTGAGCAGCCCCGGATTCTTCAATGAAGATCAATTCGTGGTCGACGGCGACTACCTGTACTCCGAGCGCAACAAGCTCCAGGTTCGCTACTTTAACGCGATCAGCAACCAGGAATCGACCACGATCTTCAGCACGGAAGGCTTTCCACTCTTCACGCCGGAGCGCTTCGACGTGGCCTCGATCGGCGAAACCTTTGTTATTAGTCCACACTTAGTAAATCAGTTCCTGCTCGGGATGCACCGGACGACTTCGAATCAGGACTACAACGATGGGTTCACGTTTTCGAGCCTGGGCATGAGTGTTCCTCCAGACGAGAACGCGTTTCCCAACATTTTGATTGCCGATGATGGCTTCGAGACCGGTACCTCTTCAGCCCTGGCATTTTTCGAGGAAGAGTACAACATCGCGGACGCTCTATCCTGGGTTAAGGGAAAGCATGGTCTCACCTTCGGCGGCGGTTTCGCCTACGGGCGTGACCATATGCAGAAGTTCAACTATGAGGCGTATGTCATTCCACTGACGTGGGCGGATTTCCTGATTGGACAGAGTTACGCGCCCTATGGGATTCCCTACAGCAACATCTATGAGTCGGCGGACAGTGTAGGAGATAAAGTCCGCGATTGGCGCTACAAGGATGCCGACGCTTATATCCAGGATAACTACTCCATCACCAAGCGCCTTACACTCAACCTGGGCCTACGCTATGACCACATCGGCGATCTTGGTGAAGCCCGTGGGCTCACCGGCAATGTAATCGTGGCCGACATCGATCCCAATCCTCCTGCGGGCGGCAGTTACGCCGGTTACGAAGTTGCCTCGAACTACCATGGCTCCGCCGCTCTCCCCACCGGAGTGGTCAAGGGAAGTAACACCTTCGGGATTAAGGGGCAAGGGCAGGACACCATCAACCCGCGCTTCGGATTTTCCTGGCTGCTGCCCGGTTCCGATCGCTTCGATCTTCGGGGTGGCATAGGCCTCTACCACGCGACACCTGAAGGGCAGTTGAATGTGCAACTTTCTTCGGAGCAGCCCTTCGGCGGTTTCCGCACCCTGATCGGGACGCAGAACGCGTATGCGACCGATGCTGCGCCCTTCGCGCCGTCTCCGGTATTGCCTTCCTTCACACCGTATTCCCCGACAACTACACAGACACTGGATTCCCTCGCGCAGGACTTCCGGCCTTCGTCGGTCTATCATTACAGCCTTGGTCTGCAAACGAAGATCCCGAGCGGCGCGGTCCTGGACGTCGCCTACGCCGGAGCGCGTGGCTTACATGAAATTCTGGGCAGGTCGATCAACCAGGCGAATCTTGCGTCGCCATCGAACCCGATCCGCGGCGTAACGACAAACACGGTAGCAAACGTCGCGCAGCGCGCACCCTATTTGGGATGGACGACGGCCTCGATGTATGAATTCGGAACCGAGGGCCAAGCTTGGTACGATTCTCTGCAAGTATCGCTATCACAGAACTACAAAAACAAGCTTCAATATCAGGCGTCTTACACGCTGGCGCAACTTCTGACGCCCGTGCCCGGTTTCACCCTCGGGTCGAACGAGTACGGTCCGAGCGGCGATCAGAACAATCTGCATGCTCACAGCGCTGGTTATGGCCCGGAACCCTACATCCGCCCACAGCGCTTCGTACTGTCGGCGCTTTATCACCTGCCTACCCCCGGGAACGCCCATTCTTTTGTGGGAGAAACACTCGGCGGATGGACTGCCGCGACCGTGATCGTGGCGCAGGACGGTCAGCAGGTGAGCATCGGCTACAACAACCCGAACAACGTGTACGGGATTAACGGCGATCGGCCGAGCTACGCTGCGGGATGCAACAAGAACAGCCTCGCGACCAAGGGATCGGCAAGTCAACGAGTGAACGACTACATCAACACCGCTTGCCTTACGACCCCTGCCGTAATCGGCAACGACGGTGTTGCCACCGGGTTCGGCAATGTTCCCAATGGGATTCTGCGGGGACCTGGACAGATCAATGCCGATATCTCGATCATCAAGGCCGTACAGCTGAGTTGGCCCAAGGACGGCTCGAATGTGCAGTTCCGCACGGATTTCTTCAATGCCACCAACCACCCGAACTTCTACCTGCCGAACCTTTCCTATGCTCCCTCGGGAACGTCCTTCGGCCAGATCACCTCGATGAGCACGAATCCGAGAATCATTCAATTCGCACTGAGGTTTGCGTTCTGACGATCACAATGATCTCTGCTGCCATCTTGCACGGGCGGTCCAGGCCGGAAAAGGCGAATCAATCTGTGAAGAGAGTCTCGAGGCTTCAATGGGGAAGGCCGGCAACGACCAGCCGCACCTGCTCGGGCTATGCTCGCGAGTAGTTGAGCGAGCAGACACATCGCTGGCACGTTGGGTTTCGGGCAACGTCCAGAGTGCGGCGGAACTCCTGCGCTTCTTCGGAGTTGATGGCCTCCTCGAGCGACACACTTACCACGCTCCCAATCTTGCGATGAAAGAAGCAGGGACGAATGGATCCGTCGATCTCCATCACGGCGGAAACCCAAGGAGCGTTGCAGAGGGGCGATTCCGGCGGCAGCTCTCCCAGGTGCTCGCGAAATCGGCGGGCGATGCGGCGCAGCTTCGCAGGCGACTCCACGATGTAGCGCGAAGCGATCTCCACACTGAACTGATCGATGAGCAGTTCGATCTCAGCGTCGAGGCCGGCAATTTCTGAACTGGAGAGAGCGACTTCGTTCTGCCGCTCTCCAGGCCAGATGAGCTCTCGATTGAATGCGTGGGAGGAGACGTCGGTTGCGAGAAACGAAATGGAATCGAAGCCTATGCGCATTGCCGCTGTCACAGTTTCGCGCAGGAATGCGAAGTTGGCGCGTTGCACGGTGCTGCGGGCCTGAATGGGCATGTTTGGCCGATGGCGGCGTAGCTCGGATACACCGAGGCGGATGAGGTCGAAGCCGCGCTTCACGCGCCGTATCTGGTCGTGGACTGCCTCCGGACCATCGATGGAAATAATGACTTCATCGACTCCCGCCGCTATGCTTTCTGCGTGCTTGGCAATGAGCAGACCTGTCGACAGCAGCGTGACACGGACGCCGCAGCTCTTGAGAAAGCTGCATAGCGCGTCAAAGTTCGAGTGGAGTAAAGGTTCTCCACCGGTCAGCACGACCTGACGGACACCGAGGGCTTGGATGGAGTCGTGGTGACGCGTAAAGATCTCTGAATCAAGTTCCGCTCCTGGCGGTCGCTTCCAGATGTCGCACATGAAGCAGCGGCAGTTGCAGTTCTCATGCACGTTCAGCAACAGGATTGGCAGAGAGTGGAGCTTGTGCGGCAGGGTAAGCGTTGGCCGAAGCGATGACGTGAGTTCAACTGGCATCGAGCCACCCGTCAGCGCGCGAAGCACGCAGACCGCCGACACGGACATTGCCTATTCCAAGAACGTTCTCGGCGGCCTGAAGCAGCGCGGATATGGGGGCACGAAGCCAGCGAAGCGTGTCTTCGACCATAAGAGGGGCGAGGCCTTGTCTGAGCTCCGGCGACAGGCGGGCGATGATGTTCTGTGATGCGAGATGGACGCGGCCACCCACGCACACCAGTTCGACGTCGCGCCAACTCGCTCCGGCGAGTACTTCCGCAGGGGTCCCTGGGCGGGCCTCGATTGCGATGAAGTCCGCCACGGCGCCGACGCGCAGCGTGCCTTCGCCGCGATCGAGCCGCACAATGTCCGCGGCCCGGTCCGTGACCATGCCGTAGAGTTCATCGGCTCCGAGACCGCACGCGGCGTGAGCGAAGCGAAGCTCGTCGAGGAGGTCGCCATTGGCGGTGAGAGGGGAGTCGCTGCCGAGGGCGAGACGCTCGATGGAGCGCAAGCGTTCCAAGGTGTGCGTCTTTTGAAAAAGGAACTGATTCGATGAGGGACAGATGACCAGCGCAGAGCGGCGGGCATTCAGCAGATCCGTACCTTGGTCATCGAGCGCCAGACCGTGAACGAGAATGCTGCGTTCATTCAGAACGCCGATGTCGTCGAGCGCGCTGAGCTCCTCAGCGGAGGCGTCGTCAATGCCTTCACAAGCGTGAATGAAGAACGGGTGGCCGGCGCTGGTGCGCTGCAGTGCGCCAGGAATGTCCTTTGCGAATGTGAGCGAGTGCTCCCAGCCGTAGTTTGCCACTACACGAACGGGGAAGCCATCGTCCTGAAGAGCTGCATGCAACGGATTGTGTTGGCATACGGTGGTCGCACCGCAGAGCAGGTTGCGAATGCCGCCCCACGAGAGCCGAATGTCTTTCGGGACCTGTCTGTGGAGAGCGATCGTCTCCTCTGCATTAGCCCGGATATCATGCGCCCACTGTGTGGTGTTCTGGTAAGGAGGCGACCCCAACCGAGGAAACAACGCAAACTCCAGATGGTCGTGCGAGTTCACGAGTCCGGGCAAGAGAAGGTAGCCGCGGAGATCGATGCTGGGCGTGTTGCCGGCCCGTGGTGATGCTTCCCCAGTGATGGAGGCGACCGATCCGCGATCGACGCTCACTGATGCAGTTAGGCGTTCCCTTGCACCAAGGGCGCATTGTGCGTCTTGCAGCGAGAGCGCACCCGTGGAGACCGGCGTGACCGGGCGGGGTGTGGCGAGAGGAAGCCTGCGCAGATGAAGCATGTAGATTGCAGGCTTGCCAGTAGCTTGCCGCCAAGCTTCTTCTTTACAGCGAGCCTGGAACAGCGCGTACTCCGGCTCTTCGAAGGGAGGTTCGATGTGTGCTGCCAGGCCGAAGCCGTTCGAAGTGAATTCTTCGATCAAGCGCGTGAGTGGCCACGTTTGCGTTGTCAGGCGAAAGCTCTGTCCGTCTGCATCGAAGCCCCGCTTCCAACCGAGGGCGACAGAGGTTTGCGGGTGCAGGTCGGAGATGAAGAGGTCGCCATTTGCTCGCGTGACACGCGCCAGTTCTGCTGCGGTTCGTCCAAGGTCTTCAACGTAGCTCATCACGAACGAAGCCAGTACGAGATCGGCACTAGAGGATGGAACGGGGAGAGAAGGAAGTGCGCCGTACTGGAGTGCAGTGTTGGGAAGCTGCTTCGCCTGGGCGAGGTCAAGCATCCTCGCGGAGCTGTCCATTCCAAGGAGCGAGGCCGGTTCGCAGCGCGCGAGACGTGTCAGCCAGCGTCCGGTGCCGCAGCCTACATCGAGGACATGTCTCGCTTTGCACTCCGGCAGCAGACGCGCGAGATAGCGCTCTTCCAGCGAGAGGAGCGGGTTGGCCTGTTGGTCGTAAACTTCCGCCCAGGCCGCAAAGGCGCCCGCGTTGTCTGGTGTCATTGCGAACTCGTTGGATGGGTTCACAGGCTCTCCCGCTTGGGTTTGCGAAGATTAATGAAGCTGTGAGCCCACTCAAGCTCGACGGGATGGCTGTAGACCTTCAGCGTGTAGCGCCATGCGCTCAGAGTCTTGAGCAAGATGCGGCTCCACTTGGGGGCACGTATGTCCTGCACTGTCGGCCAGCGCGAGGCAACTACAAGCTCGAAGTCGTCGATGAGCGTTTTCGTTGTGGGCTTCAACCACGGGGAGCTGGTGTCGATACGCAGCGTAAAGTCCATCCAGCGCTTTGTGGCCCACTCGGCGGGGTTATCGGGGAACGAGATCTTGTCGTCGACATCGCCATACATCGATCCTTTCTGCGGGGTGGGTGTGTAGTGCTGGACGATGATTTCGGAATCGGGATTGATGCGTTTCAGCTTTCGGATAAAGCTCAGCGTCTCGCGCGTGTCGCGTTCCGGATCTTTGGGATTGCCGACGACGAACGAAAACTCGGGAATGATTCCGAATTCGCGGGTGCGCCTGGCCATCGTCACAGTTTGATCTGTGGTGATACCCTTTTGCATCTCCTCGAGTGCCCAGTCGGAACCGGACTCGGCGCCAAAGAAGATCATCGTGCAACCGGCCTTGGCGATAGCGGCCATCGTTTCGTCAGAGTAGCGAGACATGATGTCGACACGGCCTTCGCACCACCAGCGGAGATTGAGCGGAATCATGAGCTCACAGAGCTTGCGAGCGTGATCTTCGCGGAGGAAGAAGTTCATGTCGTAGAACTGAACGGAGTCGGCACCGTAGCGATCGATCAGATGCTTGAGGATTTCGACGGTGCGCTCGGGGGACTCCATCTTTTCGTCGCGGCCGTAGGCCGCGTGGACGCCGCAGAAGCTGCAGTTGAAGGGGCACCCAATGCTGGCATGATGCACTGCGGTACGCTTGCCGAAGAAGGAGGGTCGCAGGTACTTCTCCACCGGCAAGCGATGAAACGGCGACCAGGGGAAGCTGTCCGGCCCTTTCATCGGTCGCTCGGCGTTGCTGCGATGCAGACCGAAGGTGTCCTTGTACGAAAGTCCGCGGATCGACTCAAGCGTGCGCTTGCCGCGGATGGCGTCGATCAACTCGAGTAGCGTGTCCTCGCCCTGGCCGCGCACCGCATAGTCGACATATTTGGCGTTCAGCGTTGCGTCCGGGTAGATCGATGGGAAGTAGCCGCCCCAGACGATCTTCACGTGGGGACGGAGTTTGCGAATCTCGCGCGAGGTTTCCATGGCGGCAACCATCTGCGGGCCCGGCATGGTCGATACGCCCAGCAGTTCGACAGGATGCGCATCAATCAGCTTCAGGATGGCTTCGACCGGGTTATCTTCGAGGTTGCCGTCGACGATCTCGTACTCTTCGCGACCTTCAAGGACGGCCGCTAGGGCCATCACCGCGAGCGGGAGGCGGCAGTTGCGAGGCTTCGTGGCGCGTGGATGGAAGAGGAGAATCATGAGGTTTTCCTGGCGATATAGATACGGAAACGCGCAGGTTCACGGCGACCGCGCAAGCGTGCGATCGAGGGCCGCAGCATCCACCGCAGACCGTAGAAGGGAGCATGACGATTCAATTGAAGATGCAGCGCCTGCTCAAGTTGGTTAAGCCTGGCATCGGTAAGAAATTCGAGGCTGGAAATGGAGTTCGAACGCGTGCCGAAGCGCGATAGGAACGCTGCTCGCCGCTCGACGAGCATTTGTTCGCCGCTACCCTCCCGTGAGTACCAGGGCGAGTCAGCGATGATGATGACGCCGCCCGGCCTCAAGCAGCGAAGCGCCTCTAAGAGGCTGGCCTCGAAATTCTCCGCATAGTGGAAAGAGGCGTTGAAGATCACGGCATCGAACTGGCCCGAAGCGAATGGAAGTCGCGTGCTCTCTGCTTGTACGCGCACAAACATCTCGGGCAGATGATTGCGAAAGTGTTCCGCGGCTCCCAACCCGTCCTGGTCGTTGATCAAGAGATCGACGGCTACGGGACGAAAGCCCATTTGCGCGAGGCGATAACTCATCCACCCGTTGCCGGCGCCCACATCCAGAACGCGCGCGCCGATGCCTGCCGCGGCCGCGAGTTGCGGGAAGATGCGTTTCACGAGATAGGAAAAGGTGCGAGCCCTGATCGTCCATTGCGTCTGGTTGCGGCCTGAAGTATCCACATAAGGCAGCGACAGGTAATACTGGGCGCTCTCGCTGCCGCGGCCCTCGGCGGCGCGAATCCTTTCATAGTCGGCGATGAATTGCGAGTAATATGTCAGCCTGTCTTCAGGCAATGCTCGCCATATTCCCTGGTCCAAATCCAGGTGGAAACCGCAGTTGACGCAGGCCAGCCCTTGCTGGCCTTGATCTTGTGAGGACAATTGAGAGCTGCCACAACGCGAACACTGGGGGTGTAATCCAGCGATCGTGACAGCGGAGGTGATGGTGGGTTGTTTGATGGCGCTTTGCATCATCCCACCTTTTCCAGATGCAATAACATGTGGTCGCCGCAGGTGCGAAACAACGGTGAGGAGCGCACGACGTCATCGATATTGCCGAGGAGCTTCAGCAGACCCGGGTGGCGTGCCATCCATGTTTCAACGTAGGAGGGCGGTACCGCGATGCCGATGCCGGTGGTCGAGACGAGACGGAAATGGGGCGAGAAAGCGCGACAAAATTGAGCGACGGTGGGATAGTAAACCGGGAACTCAAGGTCGCCAAAACGCGCCTGAGAAACGCCCGTCCAGCGACGTAAGGCCTTGCGGGGATCTCCACGAAGGAGGAAGTAGGCGACTTCCCAGAGGCAATAGCGGGTGGAAAGGCAGAGCAGGAGCGGGGCTCCCGGATCGAGCCGTCCGGCAAGCTGTTGTGCCACGCTGTTGAGGTCACAGACGCAATTCAGGCCGGAGAAGTTCGAGAAGACGCCGTCGAAGCGCAACGATTCGTCCAGGCTGCCAATCTCTTCGCTGCGCAATGCGAAGAGGGCAATGCGAGCTCCGGACGCCTCGGCAGCAATTTTATGACGAGCCCGGTCGATCATGCCCAGCGATGCATCGCACGCAGTGACGGTCATTCCTGCTCCAGCAAGGAACAGAGCATCCTCTCCTGTGCCGCAGTTCAGTTCGAGAATGTGGCTACCCTTGGCGAACACGTTCAGCGCGTGTTTCCACACGACCTCTCGCTGCGACCTTCCGATCGCGGAGAAAGTGAAGAGCGAATCGTAAGCAGCAGACAGGCGGTCGAACGCGAGGCCGGCGGCTGCGTCATCGAGAGTGTTCAGCATTACTGCTCCACCTCGGCGTATGTGGCAAGCAAGGCGGCACGCTCGATTGCGATGTTCTGCCGCAGCAGGGTGGCTTCGTGCGGATCGATCGCCTGCTGGGGGGCGCTCGGGTTGTTGAGCATGCGGGCCAGGGCGACTTCGTCGCGCAACACTTTGTCGGCGTGCGCGTAGAAGGCTCGAGAGTGGCGGCCTTCGATCTTCAGCTCGCGATCGGAGGTCTTTCCCCATGGCCCGATCTGAATTAGACGGGAAGCAATGCGGTTGTAATAGGGCGTTCCCTTGATAGGGTAGGAAACCGTGGTGAAGAAGATGTCGGGCTTGGAGGCGCTGACATGCTGAATGGTCGCCTCGATGTCGTCGAGATCTTCTCCTTCGTAACCCCACATCAGGAACATTCCGCTCTGAATGCCTCGCTCGCGGCACATTTCCACGGCCTTATGCACCTGGTCGATCTTGACGCCGCGGTCCATGGCGTCGAGGATGCGCTGGGATCCGCTCTCCGAGCCGATCCACATGCGGAAGCAGCCAAGCTCTGCGAGGATGTCCATCATCTCGGGACTGAGGCGGTCGGCGCGTGAGATGCACTCGAAGGGAATTCGGATGCCGCGTTGTTTCATCTCAGCGGCATAACTCCGCAACCAGGCGTGGTTGATCGTGAAGACGTCGTCGGAGACCCAGACCATATCTGGGCGATACTCTCCGAGGAGCCACTCTACTTCGTCGACGACCTTGATGGGGTCGCGTCTACGGTGCGACTGTCCGTAGACCTGATGACTGCACCAGTTGCAGCGGAAGGGGCAGCCGCGTGCCGTGATGAAGTTCACCGACCCATTGCCGTGATGGGTTCGCCACGTATCCACATAGCGATGGAGGTTGATGGCGCCGCGTGCGGGCCAAGGTTGTAGATCGAGATCCTGAATCTGACCGCGCGGCGGATTCTGATGGAAGTTCCCATCGGAATCGAGATACGAAAGGCCGGCGACCTTGGCGAAGTCGTGTTCGCCGCTGCGCAGCGCGAGCAGCAACTCCTCCATCGTCACTTCGCCCTCGCCGGCGATGACGAATCGTGCGCCTGCCTGGAGATACTCAAGCGTGTAGGCACCGGGCTCGGGACCGCCGACGACCGTTGTCCAGCCGGCTTCGAGGGCGACGGCCAAGATCTCGACGACGTTGCTGCGGGTCATGAGGTTTGCATAGATGCCGAGCACTGAAGGCTTCTCCGAGCGCAGGTGCTTGAACAAGTCTTCGCGGCTGGAGAAGGTGGTATCGAACACGTCGACATCGAAGCCGCGGTTGCGGAGATGCGAGCAAAGATAGAGGATGCCTAACGGAGCGTAGGGCTTCATGATCTGCCGCTCCTTGGGATCTTCAAAGAGGAAATAGCCGTGAGTGAGGAGCAATTCCTGCATTTATACCCCCGTTGTCCCGGTTAGTTGATGGATGGAGATGAAATTGGTCAGCTGCGCTGTGTCGGCTATGGACTCCGTGGGCAGAACGAGTGCGTTGGGATTTCTGCTGGATGGCTCAAGGGCGAAGACTTCGTCCCATAGGCGAGTCACAGAATCCGCGTCTTTGTTGGAGGAGTTCCAGGTGTCGACTTCGGCGTGCAGCGCATTACGAACTGCGCGGTAAAACTCACCCGTGTACTCGGCCTGGAACATGATGCAAAGGTCATCGCTGTCGGCCCAATTACGCTTGGCGCCGAGCTGGGCCTGGACGCGTTCGTAGAAGACCGTTCCGGGAAGCGGATATGAGAACGATATGCCGATGTCATCGGGTCGGGTGCTGCGGACGAAGGCGATCGTCTCCTGCAGGTCCTGCCAATCTTCGCTGGGATAGCCGAACTGCAGGAAGTAGCATGCCCGAATGCCTGCTTCTTTTAAACGTTGCCGAGCGGTTCGGACAGTTGAGAGCCGGAGGCCCTTGTCCATGGCATCGAGGATCTTCTGCGAACCCGACTCAACGCCCATCCAAATCTCCGCACAGCCCGCCATTCGGAGCGCCGCTACCGTCTCTTCGCTCATAAGATCGGCACGGGACTGGATTTTGAAGGGGAGCGCGGCGTCCCTGCGGGTGACTTCCGAAGCGAACTCCTGCACCCAGTGCCGGTTCAGCGCGAACACATCGTCGCCGAACCAGATATGGTCGGCATGTGCCTCAACCTTGAGTTGCCGCATCTCTTCCGCCACGGTCAAGGCAGAACGCAAGTGGAACTTATTGCCGGAAATCGGTTTTGCGCACCAGTTGCAGTGATAGGGACAACCTCGGCTCGAAACCATGTTGACGGAGAAGTATCCATGCGCCTCCACCCAGGCATTGCGGTAGGGAGCAAAATCTATCAAGTCCTTCGGCGGCTGTGGTAACGCCGTCCAATCCGGATTCTGTGAGAGTGACTGCGTACTGTAGATGGCCTTGCCGTTGGTGCCGGAGTGCACGAGGCCAGTGATCTCTGCCGATGGACCTTGCTGGAGCAGGCCGCTGCAGAGTTCGACCAGCGTCTGCTCGGCTTCACCGCGCAACACGTAGTCGGCTCCGTGGCTGAGAAAAAGGTCTGGGTGATCGGTTGCATCCGAGCCGTGAACGACGACAGGAAGGTGACGTTGCTTGGCGACCTCGGTGATGTGCCATGCGACCTCTCTCATCCGAGTAAGGCACATCTTCGTAAGGAAGTTGAAGTCGTCTTCGTAGATGACTACCGTGCGCGGGTTGTGTTCCTCCAGGAAGGTGGCGAACTCCTTTTCTGGATTCAGCAGCATCGTGTCGAATAGCGCTACGGAAAATCCGGACGCACGAAGAGCGGCGGCCGCATATAAAGTGCCGAGCGGACGATAGGGCTGCATCTTCCGAACCTGCTTCTGGTCGTACGGCAGGTGATAGGAGTGGGTGAGGAGAATGTCTACCAAGAGTCACCTCTGAACTTCGAGCCACTTGGGCGGCGGCCAACCGTGCGCGCCAGATGGCAATCAAGGCTTAGCACGCGGCCTCTGCCGGCGTATTCGCCAGACGTTTCGCGTCAACTGCGGGTTTCATCGCGGTGTAGCGCTTCAGCTTGTTGTTGAGCCACAGTTCCACGGGCGCGTGATACATGTCGTGATCGAGTCGCCATCGCGCGGGAAGTGAGATGCCCTTCTGCACGATGCGCGTGATCTTGCCGCGATTGTCGGCACCGATAGGGATGCGATCGAAGGCCACCCTGAGATAGTCGCGCGTGACCTGCAGGCGAGTGTGCTCCTTCCCGTCGAGCCATGGAAGGCGCGTGTAACGCGGAAAGTAGTCCGCCCAGGCTTCGAGCGTGGCTGGGAGCTCGATTCCGAGGTCGGTCGCTTTGGAGAAGATCGGCGAGCCTGGGTAGGGCGTAAAGATGTTGGTCCAGAACTCAGCGCCGGGAAACCTCCGGCAGACGCTCATCATGAAGTCGATGGTTTCTCGCCGTTCCTTTCGGCCTTCTCCCGGGAAAGCGAAGATGATGTTGAAGGAGGGGCGGATTCCGGCTTCCAGGCAGCGGGCTGCGCTCTCGTAAATGGATTCGAAATCCTGCCAGTCCTTGTTCATCGCTTTCAGCACGGTGGGCGAGCCGGAGTCCACACCCTGGCAAATCTGCTGGAGTCCGGCGCGGTGCAGCATGCGTAGATCTTCCGGGGTAAGCCGTGCGACCACGTTGCTGGTCGCTTGAATGCTCCACTGGAAGTGCGAGTTTTCGCGAACCAATCCTTCCGCGATTCCGCGAGCGCGATCCATATCCACGAGGAAGTTGTCGTCGACGACCCAGATCATTTCAAGCGCATAGCGGCGGCTCAAGTCTACGGTCTCTTCGACGAACTGTTCCGGGGATAGGGCGTTCCATTTGCGCCCGTAGACGCCGGCGTTGGTGCAGTAAGCGCAGTTGAAGGGGCACGCAAGGCTGGAGGTATACATCGCCCAGCGGCGTCCGCACTTGCGTTCGTAGGCATCGAAGTCGGCGATCTGGTAGGCTTTCGGCGGCATTTCAGCCAGTGGGCGCAGCGCTCGCTCGGGAGTCATAATCAGCTTGCCATCGCGCTTGAAGCCGATGCCTGCGACGAAGTCGGGAGCAGAACCGGCCTGGAGGTGCTGCACGAGTTCCAAGAAGGCATCTTCGCCCTGTCCACGAACGATGTAGTCGAGGTAAGGCGCTTCGAGAGTCTGCTTCGGGAGCAAGGAAGGATGCCAGCCGCCCAGCACCACCGGAAAGTCCGGATCCCATGCTTTGACTGCTTTGGCGATCTCCACCGTTTCGCGGATCATCGGGCCCGTCACCAGCGAAACACCCAGACACAGAGCGTCTTTCACCTCTTCCAGGACGCGCTTCTTGAAGTCTGGAGTGATGGTCGAGTCGATCAAGACGATCTCGAAACCGGCGCGAATCAGGGGGGTCGCCACCGCCAGAATCCCAAGCGGAGCCGTTGCTTCGGAGCTTGCGAACGACGGGAAAAAGAAGACAATTTTTCGTGATGTACGCATGTGATGGCCGCCGATACTTTGGCAAGGATAGCCAGTAGGGGCGAGCCAGATTGTCACCAGATTGTCGACTAAGTGTCATCTTGTTGCGGGGAATAAGAGCGGTTCCGGAGCGCATGGTATCGCGGTATGTTTCGCCAGGCTGGCGAAGATCGCCACCGTCCTCGATGGCGAGTTCGCGAGCTAGTGCGCATCGCAGAGGAGGGGGCCGGACAGACCGCTTTTAGGCCGCGCGACTATCGGAGCAGCGCGGGCAACAATCGAATGACCGCAGAATGACAGGCTAATGACAATCGCCCGATGCCTCTCCGTGAACGATGAGGAGGTGATTCATTCCCGAAACGCACGTGTTGTGTGCTGGCTAGAGCGTGGTGTCCTGTTGCTCCTGCTTCTCTACCTGGGAGTGCATACGCTACCGCGCGCATGGGGCAAGCTGAATACGGATTTCCCAAACTACTACATGTCGGCGAGGTTGGCCCGCGAAGGCTTCGATACCAGCCGCATGTATGAGTGGGTGTGGCTGCAGCGTGAGAAAGATCATCGAGCTGTAGATGTCAACGTAATCGGTCTTCTACCGATCACTCCAATCTCCACGCTGTTTATGTGGCCTCTGACGCAATTGCCGCCGCTTGCGGCCAAGCACGTTTGGATCCTCGTGAATCTTGCGCTGCTGGCGCCCCTTTGCTGGTTATTGCACTCCATGACGGGGTTGCCGTATCGGCGGGTTGGGCTAGCCTTCGCGTTGAGCTTCCCACTGCATCGGAATCTTCTATATGGCCAGTTCTACGTGTTGCTGCTTCTACTGATTGTGGCAGCGTGTTGGGCCTATCTCGCGGAGAAGCCAGTGCTGGCGGGTGGGTTGATCTCCGTGGCTGCCGTTTGCAAGATCTTTCCGGTGCTCTTCTTCGTTTGGTTTCTGCAGCGCCAAGCGTGGCGGGCGCTGTTTGCTGGCGCAGTTACCGGGATCGCGGCGATGGCAGCGTCCATTGCCATCTTTGGATGGACCGTGCATCGTACTTATTTGCAGGAAATCCTACCCTGGACTCTTCACGGGGAGGGCCTTCCACCGTATGCGATGGCGAGCGCCTCTATCTCCAGCGTTCTGCACTATCTATTTCTCTCGGAACCGCAGTGGAACCCACACCCCTGGCACAACTCTGTGTTGTGGTACTCGCTGCTCCAACCCACCCTACCGCTGCTTGCGTTGGCGCCGGCAATATTGCTGATCGACCTAAGAGCCCTGAACCGACGCCGCATCATGCTGGAGTGGTCAGCGTTACTGGTGGCCTCGCTGGCGATCTCCACCATACCCGCTTCCTATAACTTCCTGCTCCTTGCGTTCCCGGTGTGCGTGTTGGCCGCTATGCTCCTGGAGCAGAAGCGCTATGGGTGGCTCATCGTGTTAGTCATCGCCTATATCGGAATCGGGTTTCCTTTGGGGGTGCCCGAGCGAATGAGGGGCCCCGCGATTCTGCTTTATGTTCCGAGAGTGCCCTTGGTGCTGGGGCTTCTCGCCGCCATCTATTTTCTGCTGTTAGTCGATGGGGGGGGCATTTCCTCGCGGCGGGATTGGAGCCGGTACGTTTGGGCCGCCGTCTTGATTGTCAGCGCAGTGCTCGGCGCACGCTCTACGCTTCGACGGGAAACTACTGCACGGGAAGAGTACGCCTACCGGCTTCCAATTCCAACGCAGGCGTTGCTCATGGCAGGTCCGAAAGTTGCGGATGCAGAGGTGGACTTCCTCGCATTTACCCCGACGGGGTACCACTTGGAAGAGGCAAAGGGGACCGTCTTGCGCGGCGATCTCACCTCAAACGACGACCTGGGGTTTGCCTTTGATTCGGGTCGAACCTGGGTGGAGAAAGCTCTCGATCTCCAATCCAATGTGGTGGACCTACGAGATCCCTTGCATGCGATCATCGCGGATGCCCGTTCTCCGATGCTGTCGGCGGATCGGATGAGCATGGCGTTTGTGCGCGACGATCATGGCCGCGGCAGCTTGATCGATAGGCACAATTTTCAATCTGCTACAGAGCCGGATACTGTACTGACTCCTCCCAAGCTGAATGTCTATGAAGCGTCGTTTCTGTCGGAGCGGGAGTATGCGTTTTCTGCTACGGAGGGAAGCCGGCCGCCACAGATCTATCTGACCGATAGCTCGCATCGGAACTCCGCGCTGAATCTGGGCGAGTCTCGATATCCTGCGCTTTCTCCAGACGGCCTTTGGTTGGCCTACAGCCATTTCGAGGGTGGAGCTTGGAACCTATGGCTACGTAACGAACTCACCAGCGAAACCAGACGCTTAGCCGACGTGCCTTGCAATCAGATTGAAGCGAGTTGGGCGAGCGACTTGAAGACGCTGGTCTATGGCACCGACTGCGGCCGCAGCCTGTGGTTCACAGCCGCATCTCGGAGGCGTGTGATCCCATGAAGCGACGCACCGAGTTGGTTGTTACAGCAACATAGAACGAGGCGTCTTGCGTCACTGATCGAACTGAAGCAAGTGGCGAACGTATTGTTTCCAATCCGGTCGACGTCCTCCACCTACTAAACCCCCGATCGATCCGCCTGAGGAACAATAATCCCGGAGAAAATCCACGCCGCGCCGTTGTGGCTTCCGGAATCCATGTCGCTGGCGAGTCAACGCGGATGTTGCTGTCGAAGCACAGTGTGCTATCTACGTGGCGACGAAGCGGGACCGCTAACCTGCATTCCGTTGAAAATTTTGTGCGGACGATGTCGGGAACTCTGCGCTACGATTTGGCGACGTGGCGCTCCCGCTTGTGGAAGGCGTCTCTCGCCAGCGCGGGCGCAAAGTCCCTCGCGCGATTGTTGCTCTGCTTCAATCTCCACGCCTGATAGAACCCATGGATAGAGCAGAACCCCGGACCATCGGCTATCTTCTCGTCCCCAACGATGCGAGCGACGAAGAATCGATGGCTTCCTATGGCGATCGACGTCACAATCTCTAGCTCTTTCACTCTCTGCGCGAACTCTGGGATTGGAAGATGAAATGTCTTTGACGTCCCGGTAGAGAAGGGGAGTCGGCTCCAATCGATGGATTCCATAGTGTGGTTGTGGGCCATTCGATACGCCAGGTAGCCTTCCGACTCAGGCAGACTGCTCAATGCTACGCGACCGAAACGTTCGACGAGGGTGCCCGCAACTCTTTCGGTGCGCAGCGCAAAGCCGAAGTAGCCACTTCCAAGGTCTCCACAAAGATTCATAGGGAAGATGTTGCCATTGTCGCGATCACCGACGCTTACCAGCAGGATCGGATGGGGGCGGATAAACGTCACCATGGAGGCCCGCCGCTCGAGAAAGGTCATCCGAATACCCTGCGTATTATCCCTGCGCCATTGCCGGTAGGCATGCAATAGGTAGTGAAGAGCGAGTCGCGCCTTAGGCAGACAAAAGTTGCTCGAACTGCGCGGCTCGAAGAACAGAAGCTCAGTGCGCGGAGCAGACAACGTCCGTTTATGTTCCAGTCCGATCTTGCCGAGTAGCCGTCTCTGGCCGTCACGCTCGGAGAAGACCAGCGTCAAATTGGGGCAGTCCTGCGTGCTTAGATACGTTTCTTCCTCGAAGCCGATGCAGATAGTCAACGGCTCGGCGCATGCCGTCGAGACGTGGTTGGTTACGTCACGATCCACTCCGACGCCCCGCAGCCAGATAGTGATCTCGGTCTGTGGTTCCGGCAGCCCTAGCGTGAACTCCTGTGGGAGCGCGGTCCTACCCAGGGCGATGTTCATCAAGGCTGCACGGAGCCTGGCATTGATCGACATATGGCTGGACCTCCTGCACCAGTTTTGCGAAGCTGTTCTGCTTGAAGGGCGGTATCATCGCGGACCGTCATCAAATCTGTCCAACTTTCAGACGGGACGTGGGTCGTGGCAAGGTGGCGATGTCTTCTTCACCGTGCGGCGTTTCACTCACGCGTGAGTTCGCTGCGGAAGAGCGGATACGCGGGACCGTCAGTTGTCGCCAATGGAAGACGATGTCTGGAATAAGGATGGCCGCGAAGGTAATGAGGATGATCTCGATCGCGAAGCCAGCTTCGCTATGGCGGTTGAAGGCTGGGATCGGCTGCAGTACGCGAGTTCCCACAAAGGTAAGGGTGAGGGCATAGGAGCGTACCATCCACTCCCGATGCTGTTGGATGTGACCATTGCGAGCTGTAAGGAATGCGGCCACAGTAGCGATTAGCCAGGTTCCTGCCTGGCAGCAGGTGGCGATGACAAAGTGGATCGCGCGTGGATCGTGGCGATGATTCGCGAGCACCATCGCGAGCGGTGCGGCAACCAGGACGGAGACTACGTAGATTCGCCCCAGCACGCGGTGAAACTGTAGATAGCGGCGGCGCAGACGACTAGAAAACTGCAGAGGGCCACTTAGAAGCGCGATGATCCCGGCGGATACATGCGGAACGATGATCAAGGGGATCGTGCTTAGATAGGCGCGCTCCTTTGCTTGTCGAAGCAACGGCACTTCGCTGTAGAGCGTTACCGAAAGAGTTGCCGCGCCGATGGCCATCCAGAGCGCGATCTTCCCCCAGCGCCGTGGAGGGCGTACCGAAGGTGGCCGGTTTATTGCTGTCAATGAGGGAAGTTCCACGGTGCCTCCTTTGGACAGGCCATGTAAGGGAGGTGCGCGCGTAGGGCACCCGGCGTCTCGCCTACTGCTCGTGCCTTTAGCATTGCGCGTCTCCGGACCGCCCTAAACAATTCTGTGAGCCGCAGGCGATCGGCGTGCTGGCAGGATTGCGGTGGAAGGTTTGTTCGAGCAAGGTCGAAGAGGCACGAGCTGCTGCACCGCCTACGCCGGCCCCCGAGACCTTGTGACTATGCCATCCCGATGCGCGGCTGTCCGCTAGCGTGAATGAACCTGGTTTATTCCCCAGATGTAGAGCGATCAACTCGGCGAATCTCTCATTGCCGATATAGAGAAGGGAGCGCTTTGTCATAGCCGCCATGCTTCGCAGAGCTTCGCCGAAGACGTGCGGAGAGAAGTTCACCAGGCCGTTCGAACTGAAGGTGATATCGACTGACGCGGAAGGCATATCTGCCAGGGCGAAAGCCGGCAGCAGCACGACATCGGCCTGGCGGATCATTTCCGAGAGCAACGGCTTCTCGCCGTACAGCACGAAGGTCAGGTGGGGAAATGCCTTCATCAGGTAATACGAACTCAGCGCTACTCTCTCTGGAATATCGAAATTGATGTAGGTAAGAGGTTGGTTATCGCGGAGGAGGTAATAGGCGACGGCACCGAAGCCGCCGCCGATCTCTGCTATCACGGTTCTTTGTGGTGCCGCGCGCTCCAACAGATCCGCGGCCCGATAGGCGCAATAGTGGGCGTACTCAGCCCCCACGCCGATATGCGTCCCGTCGATCGTAACCCCGAAAGGATTTCCGATCCCTGGGCCCGCCAGGTCCTTCAGCGAGAAGCGACCACCAGTGATCTCCTTCCAGTAGTCGAGGCGATACAGCACATGGGTCAGATAGAAACGGCGGTAGATGTCTTTGATCTGTCCACCAAAATAGGCTCTGGATATGCCCCCCGGAGCAGCCAGCAGGCCTGCGGAGCAAGGATCGCGATAGAAGTTTCGATACATCGCTGCCAGTGCTGTCGTGTCGTTTTCGCGCAGCGCCCGAATCGATGGACCGAGCGGGCCTTGACGCAGGCGATCCAAGTTTTGGACCGTGGCGTACGCTTGCGGTGCCGCCTGTTGCCGCGCGACTGCGGCGTTGTAGGCAGAACAGATTCGTTCGAGCAGCCGGGTATCGTCGCAAGGTGGGTTGGCGGGAGACGCGAACGCGGGCGAAGCAAATCCTCGCGTGACGTAGCGAAGATGATAGCGGGGATCGTTCTGGAAGCGCTGCCGGCCATGGTTGCCGAACTTCCAGATGTGAAGGTGCGTGGCGAAGGCCGCCTTCGCCCTTTTGGCAACCTGGAGTGGATGGAGTACGTTGTTCAATCTCACAGTATCGTCTCCTTCGCGGCTGCCAAAGAGCATTGCGGAGCTTCGATGTTGCGCGCGGCGACCATCAGCCGAAGTCTCACGCTGGCATAGGACATAACTCGCCCTCCCCAGGAGCCAGAAGCATGTTAGCTTCAAGTCCGTGCTGGCGCGTGTAGAAGGCGTGGTACCGCCCCTTGAGCGCATAAAGCGACGCATGGGTTCCGCGTTCGACAATCTTTCCGTGATCGAGCACGAGTATCTGGTCGGCTCGGCGGACGGTGGAGAGACGGTGTGCGATGACGAAGGTTGTTCTGCCCTGCATGAGCGAAGTCAGACCGGCCTGAATCAGGGCTTCCGACTCGGAGTCGAGTGAGCTGGTGGCCTCATCGAGGATGAGGATGCGCGGGTCTGCCAGGATGGCCCGGGCGATGGAGATCCGCTGGCGCTGGCCGCCCGAGAGCCTGATTCCTCTCTCCCCCACGATCGTCTCGTAGCGGTCGGGAAGGCGCTCCGCGAACTCATCCACGCGCGCGATGCGGCAAGCCTCCATCCATTGCCGCGGATCGGCATCGGGGCGGCTGAACATCACATTCTCGCGGATAGTGCCATCGAACAGGAACGTATCCTGGAACACCACTCCGAGCTGCTCCCGATAGCTACTGAGCTTTACGGTGGCGAGATCGATGCCATCGATAAGAACCTGACCGTCGATGGAGTTATAAAAGCCGCATATCAGTGAGATGACGGTTGACTTTCCGGAACCCGAAGCGCCGACCAAAGCGGTCACCGTTCCGGGTTCGGCGTCGAATCCAATGCCATGCAGCACAGGCTTACCAGGTGTGTAGGCGAAGGAGACGTCACGAAAACTAACGGCGCCTTGTATCGAGTTGATCGCGTAGGTGCGGCTGGACTCGCTATCCTCTTTAGGCTCGCGGAGGATTGCGGCGGTACGTTCCAGTCCGGCAACAGCTTCCGTGAGCTGACTGCCTACGCTGACCAGCAGGGCAATGGGCGCCGTCATGAAGGCCAGCAGAAGGATGAACTCCACGAAGCTGCCAACATCTATGTAGCCTTTTTTGACTTCGAGAGCGCCGAGGTACATGACGAGGCTGCCGACGGCGCCAAACAGGACGACGGATACAAGCGTCATGTAGGACTGCGCGGTGATGGTGTCCACGAAGCTGCCGAAGATACGATCTGCGCCGCCGGCGAAGACCTTCGCTTCGGCCGCTTCGGCGCGGTAGGCTTTTACGACCCGAACCGCAGAGAGCGATTCGGTCAAGCGCCCTGTGACTTCCGCAGTGAGCCGGGAGCGCTCGCGAAAGATGGGGCGGGTGATGCCAAATGCTTTCTTGAGGAACAAGCCGAAGCCGAGCAGGATGCAGACCGTCAGCACGGTTATCAGAACACTGATGTGCAGAAGGATGACTAGAGCGATGATGGCACTCAGCAAACCGCCCGCGAGGTCGACGAGCCCGGAGCCTACAAGATCGCGAATGCCTTCAGCATCATTCATGATGCGGGCCGCAAGAGTTCCGGTGCTGTTGGTGTCGTAGAAGAGCACAGGGAGGCGGCCTACGTGTGCGCAGACTTGTTTGCGCAGGTCGGACACTAGGCGCTGTCCGGCGATGGAGAGGTTCTGTGCCAGTATGAAACCTGTGATGCCCTGCACGGAGGTGGCCGTGATGACGCCGGCGACGATCCACGGGAGGCGATCGAAGTGATGCTGGTACATGACATCGTTGATCAAATAACGGAAGGCAACCGGGACGGCGAGACTGCAGATGCGGCTGACGAGCATCAGGGAGAAGCAGCCCGCGAGAAGCCAGCGCAGCGGCCTGATGAGGTTCCAGACTTCAGGCGGGGCGATAGCGAACTTCAGCGTCCACGGGGGACAGACCGCGTGGTCGCGGTTGGAGCTGTCCCGCGCTGGATTGAGATGGTCACGGAGTCTGGATGCATCCGAAGAGGAGTTCATAGGTGGTTCACGTCGAGGATGAGCTTTCGGCTATCGGCATAGGTTGGCGGAGCCGTTCTGGATCAGTGGTTGCCCGGCTCTCGGAAGGAAACTGAACTTCGAGTTGGTTCAGAATGTTCTGGTACCGTGTCCGCATGCGCGGGGACTCATCGGTCTTCATGAGCTTGGCGAGCTCCTGCTTCGACGGTGTGAAAGTCAAAGGGAGTCGTTTCCAGAAGTACTTGAGATCTTCCGAACGCCAGTTCGCATAAGTGGCCTCCCATGATCGTTCTTTCGATCCGGGGAAGACGACGTTCGCCGGATTCAGGGGCCTGGCGTAATCCTGAAATCTGCAATCCAGCGAAACCCTCATTTGTGTGGAAGTGTTGGGCGAAGCGGAATGGACCGTCAAACTGTGAAAAATCAGTACATCGCCAGCGTTGATCCGTCCACCAGCCCAGTCGCCTCCGCGCGTCTTCTTTCTTGGGATATGACCGGTAGCCGGATCGGCTTCTTGAAAGCCGAAGTGATGCGAGGACTCCAGGATCTGCAGCGGTCCAAGCTCGACCGGGCAGTCATGCAGAGGCATCCACGCTGTATAGCAAGCGGTGTCTCCACCGATCGCTAAATGATCCTGATGGGCATCGATCAGGAAGCGATCACAGTTCGGGAAGATGATGCGGCCGATGGGCTTCGGATGAACCATGAGCCGTGGCCCGACGATCATCTGCATCACATTACGGAGTTTTGGATGATGAGTGAGGCGGTGGAAGGCCTCAAGATTGAAAATCTTATCGTAGACCTGTTTGAATGCCGGATCTGAATCGCCGCAGGCAGCGTCTGGATTGGCTATGCGGCTGTCTCCAGGCAACAGCCATTGATTCGAGGATAGGATCTGCACCATTTCGCATAACAGACTTTCGATGTCCTCGGCTGGCATGAGCTGGCGAATGAGGAGATATCCATTGGCGTCTAGCTCACGCAGGACGCCTTCCGCGATCAATTCCTCCGCGCTGATCTCACGAAATGGCTTCATCCAGTCCCCTGCGGCGCTGCTCGTCGCAACCTAGGCAAACGCAGCTTCCGCCGCAATGTGCCGAGATTCCTTGCAGACGTTTCAAAGCCTACGTTGAGCTCCGTGATTGGTTGTCAAGGCTTTGTCACTTGATTGTCTCCAGACTTTTCCGGGAGCGGAAGAGTGCAACAGAACCCCTCGGACCTGCGGCGGGAGGAGCCATGCGCGAACGGCGATGCCGTCTTCGTCGCTCGAACAATTCAATGAACACATCCAGACATTCTGGAGACAATCCGGTCAAATCAGACCGCTACGCTTGAGCAGGAGTGGGCGGCTGGTTCCGCCTGGCAAGGTGTGGCCCGTGAAGGAAGCAACCAACAATTCGGAGGGCATTCCTGGACGGAGGCCGAGATGTCCCTGACCTGGAAGCACCTGCACCATCCTCTTCGCACGCTCGCATCCGCAAAGCGCATCGGGCAGACTGCATGGATAAACCACAGGTTGTTGCATCGTGGCGGCCGTCATTTCAAGGGGGATTCGCGATACAACTTGTCTGCTTTCACCCAAGGTTTCAGAGAGCACGAGGATTTTCAGGGCTCGGATGTCGCGCTTCTGCAAAGGATCTGCAGAGCCTACTCTCTTGCGACCGAACGACAGCAAGGCGCAGCAACGAAATATGCTCCAACGGCATGGTGGCAGGAGCACCGCGACCTGACTCTAGGGCCCGTCATACGGGCCTTAAGATCGAACGATATTGACTCTTTGCAGGTAATGTATCGGAATTTTTTCCGCGATGATTGCTCGACGGGCCTAGTCCCCGTGCAGCGGATGAAGAACGGCTTTCTGGGGGACGATGCCACGGATTTCCATCGCAGTCTGTATCTTATCGATGCTCTCTACCGGCTGGACTACTGGAAGGAGCAAACGGACTGCCGCTACGGGCTCCGCGATCTGGCTGGTCCAACCATTGGGAATCCATTCGGCGTGATGCTCGAAGGTACGCTTGTGCGAGTGGGCTCCGAATACCAGCACTATTGTGCAGAGCGGATCGCGTCGCTGCTACCCACAGGGAGCGCCTCAGTCGCCGAAATTGGCGGTGGCTTCGGAGGGATGGCCTACTACCTTCTTCGCGGCCGCCCAATGACGACATATATCGATTTCGATGTTCCGGAGAGCATCGCCCTCACCTCTTATTATCTTCTCAAAGCATTTCCGCAACTTAAGATTGTTTTGTATGGTGAGGTAGAGCTAACTGCGAAGACGATCGCGCAGGCGGATGTGCTGCTGCTGCCGGTCTTCGAGCTTCTCACATTGCCTGCCGGAACGGTCAATCTCTGCTTCAGTTCCCACGCAATATCTGATCTTTCTCCAGCATTAATGGTGGAGTATCTGAACGATATCGTCCGGATGACTCGGAGTCACTTTCTCTACATAGGCAACGGGCGCTCTTCCAGGGTGATCGCAGAAGCCATCGCGGGGCCCTCGCGCATTCCGTTTGCCATGTTGAATACACGGACCTCTAATTGGAACCGACACATCGCTCCCGATGCGGATCACGTGGAATGTCTGTATCGGATCGCGCAGCCTCGGCGTGCGCGGTGAAGATAGTGCGTTCAGCGCACCCATTCGGGACAAAGAAGTGACAAATCGATAGCAACTCGCATCCGCGTCTTGTTCATACTCAGTTTCAATACCGTTGTGTATTAAATCGAGCACCGTGAGATCTGCTGTTAAGCGACTCAAACGCCGATCGCGGTTTACGAGATGCAAATCGGCCGGTAAGCGACGTTCACGTTCGGCCCGATCAACTTAGAGCATGGCGGTCCGTAACACTCAGACCGCAGCAGAGTTGCTTTTCTGCACACGAGGGTGCTTTGACGTTTACCGAAACTGAGGGAAGCCGGATATGACGATCCAAGAGATCGAGCGCGCGTGTAATGGGTCCCAGGCGATGGATTTCTCCAGGCCGGAGCTGCCGAAACCGGCGCTATCCCTGAAGAGAATCTTCTATCCCTTCGGGTTTCCCGTCGAAGTGAAGACGAACTCATTTGAGGTCTTCGACGTGCTTGACAGCCTCTGGGGAAAGTTCGAGCAGCAGCATGATTTGGTCCCGATCAAATCGGAGGTTCATGTGGTGGAGGGTGATTCCACGGAGTGCCCACCCTTGCCGGTGTACCGGCTCATGTCACCCCTTTTTGTCAGCATCGCGGATAGGGACAACTACAGCATCATCGATATGGAACACAACACCGCGCAGATCTGTCTCTCTCGCGCTGCGTTGCGCCATAAGCTTTACGCCGGGTATTACTTTCTCGGGACCCCGGTTTCCTGTATTGCGACGCGATACACGACACCAGTGCACGCGGGATGTGTAGCTCTCGATGGCCGCGGCGTTCTATTGTGTGGGGACTCTGGCGCAGGGAAGTCCAGCCTGTCGTATGCGTGCGCGCGCAGTGGCTGGACGTATGTCTCCGACGATGGAAGCTATCTATTGAACTGCGGAGAGGACCGCACGGTTGCGGGCAACTGCTACCAGGTGAGGTTCCGGCCAACCGCGGCAGCGCTTTTCCCGGAGATTGAAGGCCTGAGGATGATGCCCCGAGCCGCAGGAAAACCTTCGGTGGAAATGCAAACCGCAATGATCCCAGCATTGAAGTGCGCACAAACGGCTAAGGTAGACTTCATCGTGTTTCTGAACAGGAAGGCGTTGGGCCAGCCGAAGCTCGTTCCCTATCGCAAGGATGTGGCTCGGCATTTCATGCAGCAGATGTTATTCGGCCCCGAAAACACCCGAGGACCGCAGTATGCCGCTATTGAGCGACTGCTGGATGCCGAGGTCTTCGAGTTGCGATACCGTGACCTGTCATGGGGCGTCGATCGCCTGCGGCAGTTGGTCCGGAAGTCACTCTAGTGGACCTGTTGCTGCTGGATAAGCCTCCGGGGGCTGTCTCGATATGGAGAAGTCCTGCGGCGTGGTTTGCCGAAAAGAAACGGCCTCGTGGCTATTGGGTATTCTTCACTACGGCGTTTTTTTGACGCTGGCTTTTCGATCTATGTCTTCATGTTCAATCTATATCTGCTCGATCCGGGCTTCAATGACCTTGGTATAGAAACGCTAGGCCTTTCAGCTGGCATTGGCTATGGATTGAAGAAGCGGAGCAGGGCTTCTTCATCACGCTGGCTGAGGCCGGCGCGTACCCGCATGTGGCGGACGACGGTGCCGGAGATTCTGGGCGAGAAGCCTTCTGGCGCGTTGTGACAACCGGCGCAGCGTTGATGGAAGATGATCTCTCCTTCGCTGGGCTGGGGGTTCGCGTTGTTCTGCGCCGCCGCAGAATTGTTTGCAGTCGCCGGTGCGGTCTGTTGTGCGGTGTGAGCCTTCCTAGTCGTAGCCGTCGGCACCGCTGCACTGGCTTGCGCGCGGAGAGCGGCCGGCATCGGCGCAGCTAGTGCGAGCATGTAGACGAGAAGATGCTTTGAATGCATGATCACTTTCCTTTCCAGGCTGGGAACAAGAAGCGGTACACGATACCTGTCTCCCAGATATTGAAGTCTTTCGCGGAGGAGAATTGCCTTGAGTAGCTGGTCAGCACTCGGGTGTTGTGCGGAAGGTTGTAGTCCAGGCCGAAGTCGATTCGTTGGTTATTCACGAGTGGCAGGCCGTCGCTGACGATACTGTCGCGGCGAAACGTCTGCTGCATGCGGACGATAGGCTCCAGTCTCCCGATCCAGCTATCCAGTCCTCCGTGGGCTGCGGTGCGGTAATCCATCTCGACCCAATATCCCTGGGCGTGACGCCCGCGAGCGAACTCAGAGCGCAGGCGGAACGGTGTGTCGCCGATCTTCCACCAGAGATGCGAACCGTAGAAGTTCTCCTGGGTGCCTTGCAGCCTGCGACCGTAGGAAACGCCAATCTCCAGGTGCTTCTCCGGGAAGAGGAGATCGGCGCGACCGCCCGTAGCGTGTTGAGCGGCAAAGTTCTGCTTGCTGCTGCTGCCGGAATAATAGGCTGCGTAATCGATGGAATATTTGCTCCGAGAGATAGCGGATCCGCGCAACATTCCGCCCAAACTGACGCCAGTACTCATGATGCCGAGAGACTGGATGAGGGGACCATCCTGGAGTGTATTGATCCAGATGGGAGAGAGCCGCTCATTGTAGGTTCCGAAAGGCGTGAGGAAGGTACCGCCCACGACGGTGACGTGCGAGGTCGCGATGTAGTCACCCTGAAGATAGGTCAAGCCGGCGAAGAAGCTGTGATCATAACCGGGCTGGTCGCCGCCTTTGGGTGAAAGCTCGTCGACGATTGCGGCACGGGACTCAATCAGGAAGTTGTTTCCGATCGGGACGGCCGCGAGCGGAGCGATGATCGGCTGATAGCTAGTGCTACCGCCGGTGGTGTTAGTGAAGAATCCAGCGCCACCGGAGATCAGCGGTGTATTTTGGGCTGTCCCGTTTCGCGCGGCGCTGAGCATGGTCAATGCAAAGAGGATGAACCTCGTTGGGCTTGCTAATTTGGAGCAATGGATCATAGCGAGTGGAGGCGGCATAGAAGTCCACTCTAGGGAATCTACCGGTCGACCGTGTCTCCGGAACGTCTGTTCTTTGTCAATGGGTTGTCACTCTCACCTCGATCGATTCGAGGCGCTCAATATCAGCTGTCGACGTGGATTGCATGTCGGCAAGCGTGCAAGGTCAGGTCTAGAGGTAGAACACACCAATTCCTGTGCCCAACGAATGACAATTAGCTGACACGGCCATGACAAGTCTCGAGAAGGTGCTCGTTACCGTTCGAAAGGAATGGAGTGGCAGCCGAAGAGTACACGCGTCACATCGGATTGGTAGGCTCCTTCCACGTTGATATGAAACGCGACCCGCTACACCGATTGCTGGGAACGGACCAAGAGGCACGGGCAGCTGTATTGCTGACGTTCTGCGACCCGTTTCCAGACGATCGATACTCCGTATTGAGGGATCTCACCGGCTCACAGTGGCGCAGACTGTTGAGGTGGCTCGATACGAGTGGCCTGGCGCTGTACTTCCTCGACCGGGTGTTTGAGCTGCGGCGGTCTGAGACGCTGCCACCCGATGCGCTTGCTCGCCTGCAACAGAATCTACGGGACAATACCGAGCGAACGTTGGAGATGATTGCGGAGTCAAACGCGATTCATCGCCAGTTCCAGGGCGAAGGACTCTCGTATGCAGCGGTCAAGGGCTTCACGCTCTGGCCGTGCTCGGTGCCGAACCCTTGCCTGCGATCTCAGCTCGATCTGGACTTCTTAATCGCAGAGAGCAGTGCATCTTCGGCACGGCGGATTCTTGAGAGCAGAGGCTATTATCTTCACGCGAGCTGCGGCAGTAGCTTGGAGTTCAAGACGCGACACATGCCTGGCGGGTCGCTGAAGGACTTGTATAAGGCGTTACCATTTCGTTCCGTGGAGCTGCACCTCGCGAGTGGCGAGAGTCGATCGTCGTTGCTGCAGCGCAAGGAAGAGCTAGAGTTTCATGGCGTGCGGATGCCGGTGCTTTCCCCTGCGGACCTCTTTGTAGGGCAGGGCCTGCACCTGGCCAAACACATTTGTAGCGAGTTCTTCCGCACGGCACATTTGATCGAGTTCTGGCGCCATATCGTCGCTCGCCGGGACGACGACGTGTTCTGGAAGGAAGTTCGCGCCGCGGCTCGGCACAACTCCAATGCGCCGGTCGCACTCGGTTTGGCAACACTTCTGATCACTCAGCTCATGGGAGAGTTCGCTCCAGAGGCTCTAACGTGCTGGACCGTCGACTGCCTTCCCGTCTCCGTGCGGCTATGGGTTGAACTCTACGGTCGTCGCTGTGCACTCGGGAGCTTTCCGGGTAACAAACTGTACGTCATGTTGCAGGAGGAACTGGAACTGTTGGAGCTCCTCCCAAAACGAGCGCTTCGACGAAAGTTGATGCCCATGACACTGCCGCCTGCCCTCTTCCGCGGCAAGCCGGACGAAGGCCTGACGGACCGTGCCCAGCGCTACAGGCTACAGCTCCGGCTGATTTTCTTTCGTCTCCGGTTCCATAGTGTTGAGGGGCTTCGTTACATGTATGAGTCATTTCATTGGCGCAGGCAAAGAGGCCGGCTGGTATAGCGAATCGAATCCTCCGTTGCGTCGTCGATTATTACGAGGCTTACCAGTTCATCCACGATGTCTGCCTCGGTAACAAAGGAATGACAATTCACTG
This sequence comes from Bryocella sp., assembly GCF_058498515.1. NCBI lineage: Bacteria > Pseudomonadati > Acidobacteriota > Terriglobia > Terriglobales > Acidobacteriaceae > Bryocella > Bryocella sp. The sequence continues at coordinate 46,667 of NZ_JBMHYI010000060.1, read as the reverse complement.
ACGCACGCATGACACCCGAACTGTCCTGGATCTCTACGGTTAGTGGTGAAGCTTGGATCGAAGCTCCTCTCGATCGGCCGCCATGACTCTATGACTCGCAATCGATACATGCACGTGAATATTTCTCCGAGGAGAAGGTCTCATCTTCCGGCTCTGGCCGCGGGATCGATTCTGCTTGCATTGGGATTCTTCTCGTCTCCAGCAGCCGCGCAAGATCCGTTGGCACCGCCCGCGACGCAGAGCGCTACGCAATCCTCGAATCAAAGCAGCACGCCTCAAACGACGGGAGTCTTCGGTGACGGCGCAGATTCCTTCCTTGGTGTCACGTCAGCATCGAGTTTCAACCTGCAAGCAACTCCAGCAAGCCTCTCGTCAAATCAGATCATTCAGATCCTGCAGCAGAGTCCGGATCTTGTGGTGGAGATTAAGTCGCAGGTCGCCGACCACCTGCAGGAGCAAGGTACGCAGGTTGACGTGAATGATATCTCGGACCAGATGCTGTATAGCCAGATCGCGACGAACGCCGATCTTCGCGCGAGTATCACCACCTTCTTGAGGGCGCGCGGATATGTGTCCCAGGGTGATTTCCAATCGGCCGCTTCTGGCGCCGGATCTTCCGACGTTGACTCCTCTCAAGATACGTCATCCGCTCGAGGTAACCGGGCCGCGCCCCTGTTGGGTGGGGATTCGGGCCTGACCGCGGGGATCAGCGCTGACCGCCTCCCGTTGACCCGCGATCCGTTGAGGAGTTCCGCAGGTGTTCGTTCGAACCGCCCAGCGACTCGACAAGAGGAGGTCCACTCCTCCACCGACGCTCCGAAAGTGCTGCGAGAGACAACGCCATACAATCTCCAGTCGATGCGTGATCTCTATACGCAGATCCCCGAGCAGGCATCTCCGCTGAAGCGCTTTGGCTCCGAGGTCTTTCTCGATCGGGATAGCTCCGCCATCCCGCGCGGGAGCTCAAGCAGCGACACTCCGCTGGACGTTCCCGTGGGGCCGGACTATGTCGTCGGCCCGGGTGACGCGCTCATCATCAATCTTTGGGGTGGGATGACGCAGAGCCTCAATCGCGTCATCGATCGCGATGGCCACATTCTTCTACCGGATGCAGGTTCACTTCAAATCGGTGGTCTACCTCTCGATCAAGCCGAAAGCATGATCAGGCGCGCGCTAACGCAGCAGTACCGAGGCGCACAGGTTTCTGTGACCGTCTCGAGGCTGCGCTCGGTGCGCGTGTATGTGGTGGGAGACGTGCAGCGTCCCGGAGGCTACGATCTCAGCTCGCTGGCCACTCCTCTAAGTGCGCTGTATGCCGCGGGTGGGCCTACGGCCGTTGGATCACTGCGCGTCGCGCGGCATTATCGGGGCGACCACTTAGTCGAAGACGTCGATCTATACGACTTTCTGCTCCATGGAGTGCGCAAGGGGAGCGCGCGCTTCGAAGGCGGAGACACGCTGATGGTGCCACCTGCGGGAGCGCAGGTCGCGATTTCGGGTGCCGTGCGGCGGCCCGCGATCTATGAACTGAAGTCGGGAGAATCGACCCTCTCATCCTTGATCGACGACGCAGGCGGAGTTACGGCCGAGGCTGCGCTCAGCCACATCACCATCGAGCGCATCGATGCCAATCGTAAGCGCGAAACCGTGACGCTGGATCTGCCCAAAGGGGAAGCCCCGGACTCCGACCGGGTTGCCATCAATGCGTTCCAGGTGAAGGACGGAGATCGCATACGGATTGCTCCTATCCTGCCGTACAGCGAGCGGGCTATCTATCTTCAGGGGCACGTCTCCAGGCCCGGTCGTTTGCCCTATACCGATGGCATGCACCTCAGCGAGGTCCTGCATAGCTATCGGGATATGTTGCCCGAGCCAGCAAATCGAGGAGAGATCGTTCGGCTGGTTCCCCCCGACCTGCACGCGGAGACGATTGATTTCAACGTCCCGGACGTACTCATTGGCAACGACAATCCCGCTCTCCAACCCTTCGACACCATTCGGATCTTCGGACGTTACGAAGTCGACAGTCCGAAGGTCACCATCCACGGCGAAGTGCTTCGGCCGGGCGTGTATCCATTGTCGAAGGGCATGACAACCTCGCAGCTAGTGCGGATGGCAGGTGGCTTCAAGCGCGATGCGCTGGTGGAGACCGCCGACTTGACCAGCTACTCCGTGGTCAATGGCAACGTGGTGAGGGGAGCGCTCGCTACCGTGCAGATCGGCGTCGCTGTCGCGGGCACCGACCCCAAAGCGGATGTGGCACTCAAGCCCGGAGATGTGCTGACGATCCACCAAATCACCGGTTGGGAAGATATCGGTGAGTCGGTGACCATCGATGGACAGGTCAATTTTCCTGGGAGTTATGGCTTCCGGGAGGGCGAGCACCTTAGTTCCATCTTACGCCGTGCCGGAGGCTTTCGGACAACAGCGTATCCGGAAGGGGCTGTGCTCCTCAGAGACCAAGTCAGGGAGCTTGAACAAAAGAGCCGTGACGAGCTGATCCGCCAGATTGAAACGAACTCAGCCTCCGCGCGGCTGGCTCCCTCGCTCGGCAGCGGCGACACGCAGGGTACGTTGCAGCTCATCAAAGCGCAACAGGATCAGGCGCTCGAGCAGTTGAAGAGCCATCCGCCCACCGGCCGCATGGTGATTGAAATCAGCTCCGACATCGATAGCTGGGCAAATACTCCGGCGGACATCGAGCTGCGTCGCGGCGACGTTCTGACGATCCCCAAGCGGCCCGGCTTCGTGCTCGTCTCTGGTCAGGTCTATAACGCCACGGCACTCACGTTCACGCCTGGCAAGACCGCTGTGTGGTACCTGAGCCATGCGGGAGGAACCAACGCGACGGCCAACCGCAAGGATATCTTCGTCATTCGCGCCAACGGCTCTGTCATTGGGCGTCACTCGGGAGGATGGTTCGACGCCGATGTGCTCTCCACCAGGCTGAACCCTGGAGACGTCGTTGTCGTTCCTCAGAAGATCCTTGGCTCTTCGTTGTTCTGGCGAAATCTTCTCACCACGGCGCAACTTGCTTCCTCCATAGCGATCACCGCCGGCATCGCGGTAGCAGCGCTGTAGCTGTGCCCTGTATGCCGCGAACGTTCATGGTCATCGTGATGTATCTCATGCTTGCTGTCTCATTTCAATCCGTCAATCTCTCCCGAGCCCAGGACTGGCCACAGCGAGTCCGGGGGAACATGGCATCGCCCTATGTTCGGTTGGGGAGCTCGGTCAATCCCGCCTTCGAGTGGCTGGCGGCAGCCGGATACCTAATTGACTCCGCGTCTGTGGTGTCCGATATGCCGGTCCTTCAGCGCAGTTTGAGAAAAGAATTCGCTCAGGAGCTGCTGCCGCGTGCTGGAGCACGGAACCTGGAGTTCCGTGTCGAGTTCCTCGATCAACGGATCACAGCCCTGTCCGGAACGCCCTTGAGGGATAACTGCCATTTCGCGGAAACGCTCGTCGACGATGATGGACGTCCCTTTGCTGTAGGCGCGAACACCATTGAGATTTCCTGCAGACCCATTGGGAGGGCGAAATGACGAATGGCTCATCCATCATGCCCCAGGGGGAGACGAGCCGGTTGCGTGAATTACAGCAGACGCATTGGGCTGTCCGAGCGATGCTGCTCTGGCAGCACCGCCGAATCCTTTCCCGCGTAGTTGCAATTTCATTGGTGGCAAGTCTGGGCATCGCCTTTCTGATCCCAAAGGAGTACAAGGCGTCGACGAGCATCATGCCCCCGGACCAGCAAGGCTCTGGCGCTATGATTCTGGCTGCATTGGCTGGTCGTGGCGGCGGCTTGGGGACGCTTGGAAGTCTCGCTGGCGGTCTCCTGGGCGAACACACCTCGACGGCTCTTTTTGTCAATCTGCTCAGTAGCGGTACGGTTGCCGGTCATCTGATCGACCACTTCAATTTGAAGCATGTGTATCACACGCGCTACGCCGTCGATACCGCCAGGCACCTGGCTCATGCGACCAAGATCACGGACGACAAGAAGAGTGGCGTGATTACGATCACCGTGGAGGACACGGATCCTGTCCGTGCCCGGGATCTCGCTCAGGGATATCTCGATGAGTTGAACCGGATTGTGATGCAGACGAGCACTTCGGCAGCGCGCCAGGAACGTATCTTCATCGAGCAACGTTTGCATACCGTTCAGGCTGATCTAGAGCGAGCGCAGCTTGAGTTGAGTTCGTTCTCGAGCCGGAACAACACCGTCGATATCCGGGAACAGACCCGAGCGATGGTCGACGCGGGAGCGAGAGTCCAGGGCGAAATTCTGGTCGAACAGTCGAGTCTCCAGTCGCTGCGTCAGATTTACGGTGACGGAAATGTGCGCGTGCGAGAGGCGGGGGCCCGAATCGCTGCCTTGCAGGGCGCTTTGCAGAAGATGACGGGCTCCTCCGCACCTCTGAACGATCAGGCTGCGGGAGCCATGCAAGACACAGTGGATAGCGGAGGACTTTATCCGCCCTTACGTCAACTCCCCCGCCTCGCAGTTCCGTATGCCGATCTCTATCGCACAGTGAAGGTGCAGGAGACCGTGTTTGAACTTCTCACGCAGCAGTATGAAATGGCCCGCATTGAAGAGGCAAAGGACATACCGGTTGTTCGGGTCATCGACCCTCCGGGTGTTCCAGAAAAGAAGTCGTTCCCTCCTCGTCTCCTGCTGGCTTTACTGCTTACGTTGATTTCATTTGCGGTCACTGCCGCCTTGATCTTAGTTCGGGATAACTGGTCGAAGGTACACCCCGGCGATCCGCGGAAGACACTCCTGGCTGAGGTTGTCCCGGCTCTTGCGAGGAGCCTCGCGACGGCCGCCGGTGCAGACCGGGGCGCCGCATGAGAAGACATCTCACAAACTCCCTCTACGGTGCCCTCGACTACATCTCCTATCCGTTGGGGATGCTGCTGGTGGCGCCGATCGTACTGCACAAACTTGGTGGTGCTGAGTACGGCCTCTGGATGATCGCAACTTCGGTGATCAGCGCGGGGGGCATCATCGCATCGGGGTTTTGCGATGCCGGACTCCGACGTATTGCTGAGCTTCGGGGTGTAGGCGACCGCAACTCGATGTTGTCAGCGGTGCGCAGCTTGCTGGGTATCAATCTCGTCCTGGGCACTGCGTTCGCCATAGTCGTGTGGATCGCCGCTCCCTATGCTTCTCTTCGCATCGCTGTCGAGCATACGGCGTCGGCCCGAGAGTGCCTGATCTCACTGCGCATCGCCGGAGTGCTGATCTTGGTGCGCTCTATCGAAAGCGTTGGCGCGAGCACGCAGCGAGCCTTTGAACGGTACAGCAGTACGGTGCGGATCAGTTCGGCGACTCGTTTGTTCACGCTGGCCGCAGCGGCGGTGCTCGCCATAGGCGGACACCGCACGGTGAGCATTCTCCTAATGACCGGAGTATTTCTCCTTGCAGGAGCATACCTGCAATTTCGCGCGCTACGAACTGTTCTCGGTTCGGCCATGATATGGCCAGCATTCCAGCCGCGCGAAACGCGAGTCTTGCTCGGCGTTGGCATCTTCGTCTGGCTGCAGGCATTGGGAAGCGTTGCCTTCGGCCAGTTCGACCGGATTCTCCTCGGTGTATCGCTCGGAGCGCTGGCAGTGGCTCCCTATGCGTTGAGCATCCAGATCGCTCAACCCATCTTCGGTCTCACCGCCTCCTGCCTGCATTTTCTATTTCCCTATCTATCCGGCCGCGCCGGGACGATCTCCACCGTCGCGTTGCGGCGGACCCTGGCAATAGCATTCGCGTGCAATTTGGCTCTGGTCGCCAGCGGCGCAGCAATCCTGCTCCTTTGGGGAGATCGCCTGCTTCGCATCTGGGCGGGACCAGCGGTCGCACACAGTGCGGCGACAATCTTCCGGCCGATTGTCCTGGGCACTGCCCTGATGGGACTCGGGGTTACAGGCACTTATGCCTTGCAGGCGCTAGGACGTTTCCGGACTGTCGCTCTTCTTAGCCTGAGCGGGAGGGCGGTAATGCTGGTGCTGATGATCTACCTCCTGCACCATCTAGGTCTGCGCGGACTTGCGACCGCAAGGGTCTGTTATGGGGCCATCGCCCTGGTGGTCTACCTGCCACTCTTGCACCGCCTTGGCGAACCGCGGCAGCGCTCGAACTCTGTGCCGTTCATGGCAATCCCTGATGAGCTGCAGAGGGGATTCAAGTCATGAAGATCATGGTTGCGGCCGCCTCATTTTCGTCGGAGATCTCCGGCATCCAGCGCCATGCCTTCAATTTGGTTCGGTGTCTTCTGCTGCGGCCCGAAATTTCAAAGATTGATCTCGTGGTTGCGCCCTGGCAGAGGAAGCTTGTGGAAGCCGCGGGCATTGATCCTGACGACCGTCTAACCACTCATGTCGCGGAGATGGAAGAGAGTTCTCTCAGTCGCAATCGCTGGTATTATCGCGAGCTCCCCGTGCTTGCCGCGCAGATGCAGACCGACCTGGTCCATCTGACGTATCCCGTGCCGGTGGATGCGGAGTCATTTAAGTGTCCAACCCTGGTGACTCTGCACGATCTCTACCCCTACGAGATTCCGCAGAACTTTGGCTTTCCCAAGGTGATGGTCAACCGGTTGATCCTGCGGCAATGCCTTCGCAGTGTCAATGCGATTGCTTGCGTTTCTGAATCCACAAAGCTGCAGCTGCGGCAATACTCATCACATTCGACCTGGACCAAGGCGACTCGGATTTACAACTGCGTCGCGCAGGAGGGGCACCGCGCCACAACCTCGCGGCCTCACGGTTGGCAGGACGAACTCTTCCTGCTCAGCGTTTCGCAGCATCGACGTAACAAGAATATCGTCCTGCTGATTGAGGCATTCGATCGGCTGCTGCGCCGTGCTGAAGTCGACCAGGCCATGAAGCTGGTTGTTGTGGGGATCACTGGACCCGAGACTCCGCGCATTCTGCAGTCGATCTCCCGTCTGGGCCTCGAGGGAAGAGTCCGTCTACTACACGGCCTATCCGAGTCGGAGTTGCAGTGGTGCTATACGAGTTGCCAGGCTCTGGTGGCGCCGTCCATAACGGAGGGTTTCGGACTACCGGTCGCGGAGGCATTGCTTGTCGGGTGCCGTGTCGTATGTTCCGACATCGCGGCCTTTCGCGAAGTTGGTGGGACACACTGCAGCTTCGTTCGTCTCGGCGTTGGCGAAGAAGAGGCACTGGCGAATGCGATTCGCAGGGCGATCGCGAAACCGTTACCCCACCCGGTGCGCTTTCCGCACCTGTCGCTGGAGGTTCTCGCTAACGAATACCAGCATGCCTACCAGCAACTACTAACGCTGGGCATGCTGCAGAACGAGATGGAGCGCTCTGCCTCTATCTTCGCCCTCCCATCGAACTACGTGCGGATCGAAGCGAACGAGTCACGTTGCGTCGCCGAGCAGGAAGGATGAATGTGGTTGCACCCGATTCTTACCTCTCCAATCGATATCTCGATTTTCTCGCCGACCTCCCCGCTCGAAAGAGGGCGACGTCCCCGGCGGCCTTCCGCGGCACCGTGCAGGACCTGTCAGGTGTGTTTCTTCCCCGAAGTAATCGTGCTCACTCAGGCGGAGGCAGCCCGCTACGTATTCGGGAGACGGCACGCGCCCTTCAGGCATTGATCCAGTCGCTGCTTCCGCTGCTGTTGGCCAATCTTCTTCTGAGACTTAGTACTCCCGTCGCCGCACTATCGTGCGCACTGCTATCGACGCCACTCCTGCTGAATCATTCAACGGCAGATATTCGGCACCAGCATTGGCTTTGGCGTGTGAAAGGCAATGGTGTCGGCCGCGTAGTTATTGGACTTTGCGGTTGGAGGACGAGTATGACAGTCCACTGTTTATTGGCGGTTAGCTCTGCAAGTACGTGCTCAGGTCAACTCAATTTGCCGTTGTGCCGGAGGGAATTCAATGTCTGATTCTGTATTCGATCATGAGTACGCCGATGTCCTCGGAGTGAAGGTCTCTGCCATCGATCTTCCCAGGGCAGTCGACATGGCGCGCCGATGGATCGATGGCGAGAACCGTGGCTACGTCTGTGTCTCGGGCGTGCATGGCGTCATGGAGGCTCAATCAGACCCCGTTTTCCGGAACATCCTGAATCATGCGTTCATGAACACGCCGGACGGGATGCCGACATCCTGGGTGGGACATCTCCAGGGCTTTGCCCACATGGACCGGGTCTGTGGGCCTGATTTCATGGCGGCGATGTGCAGACTCTCGGTGGAAAGAGGCTACCGACAATTTCTCTATGGTGGAGAACCGGGAGTTGCGGAACTGCTGAAGGAGTCTCTCGAGAGCAAGTTTCCCGGTCTTCAGGTTGTAGGGACGTATACGCCGCCGTTTAGAAGCCTCACCTCGAAAGAGGAGGACGAGGTGCTCAAGCTGGTGCAGGAGTCGAAGCCGCACATCCTGTGGGTAGGCATCAGCACCCCCAAACAGGAGCGCTTCATGGCCCAATACATGGATCGCCTCCAGGTGCCGCTGCTGGTAGGGGTTGGGGCGGCGTTCGACTATCACACCGGACGGCTTCGCGATTGTTCCAATTGGATCAAACGCTCCGGTCTGCAGTGGCTGCACCGGCTTTGCCAGGATCCCAAGCGTCTTTGGAAGCGATATCTCCGCAACAATTCTGCGTTCATGTGGAAGATTACGTTGCAGATTCTTGGCGTGCGGAGGTACCCAATCCTTGCGGACGTAGCCGCGACCGATACACCAAAAAAAATTGAGGTGGGATGATGACGCCCGTGTGCATCGCGAATATCTCAACCGCTGTGCAGCTGTATGCACCGGCTGGTCTCATCTACTTGGAACGGCCAGGCAAACGCGGCTGCAGGATGACCTTTGGCCGCGGCATCACTGTACAGACGATGAGGTTCCATGTTTGTTAGGCCTCCATCAAGCGCTGGGGCTTGTGAGCTGGACTGGTGCATCTGTGGAGGCATGTGGCCATGACTCCTTCCCTTCGCAACGACGCATTGATTGTCGGCGGCGGACCGGCGGGATCGGCTCTCTCGAGAGCACTCGCGAAAGCAGGCCGCGAAACGGTGCTGATTGAGTGGGCCAAAGACCCTGAGCACAAGGTGTGCGGGGACTTCCATGGCGTGTGAACTCTCTGCTGCAGGGGTTCAGGTTTCCTTTGGAGAGACTGCGGCCGTATTTCAGAATGGTAATGGCCGTCGGCTACGTTCCCACCTGCCGCTCCTCGTAGGTATCTGCGCTGTTTGGGCACTGTGTTCTCTCGCGCCGATATGGAAGTATCTCTCGCGGCCGAAGGCCGCGATCGCGACGCTCGTCTGCGTGATCTCGATCATGCTCGCGATGTACGGGCTCGACCGCCTGAACTACACGCGCCGGCAGATCGGCATGGGTTGGATACTGCTGTTGTATCTCGTCCTTTCCGCCGCGATGGTGGTTCTGTATCCGCTTTCGCTGAAACACCCGGTCAATCAGCGCTCGGATCGAGAAGATGCGATACGGCTGGAACTCAATGCCATTCGTCACCACCAAGCCCCATACGCTTCACGCACTTTCCTGGGTAATCCACCGACTCCATTGCCAGGTGCGCTCGTGTTGGCTACACCGTTCTTCGCAATCGGTCACGTCGCCTGGCAGAACTTTCTCTGGCTCGCGCTATTCTTCTACTTCACGGTCCGTTTCTTTCGCTACCACGCGACTGCAATCCTGTATCTAGCTGTTTTTCTGCTCTTCGCTCCATCCAATCTCAGTGATCTGACTTCGGGCGGCGACTACCTGGCCAACATCTTTTACGTTGCCATCGCCATCTTCTGCTTTGTCAAATCGTTGAACCGGCCGCCCTACGTCTCCATCGCCTCGGCGGTCTTTCTCGGATTGGCGCTTTCTTCTCGCGGCATCTATCCGCTCCTCCTTATTCCTTTGCTCGTATTCACGCTGCAGCGTGCAACGCGGCTGCGGTCCGCCGTCTCGCTCGGAGTGGTTCTGATCACGGCTGCAGTTGTCACTCTACCAATCTTCATGCCTCACCCAGTGACAAACCTCTTGAGTCAACTCAATCAGAATCCGGGCAAGCTGCGCTATCTTCCGGCCGTCCTGCACCCTCAATGGACCCTTCCGTTGATGGGGCTCGCTGTAGTCTGCACCTCGGTCTTTGTTCACATGGATATGCGTCGAATCTTCCTTATCTTCAGCCTCGCGACTTTCGCTATGCTTCTTCCCCCGATCGCCGCACAGGCGTTCTGCACGGGAAAGCTTCCCTATGAATGTTCCTATCTCTCGGTCGGCGCATTGTTTTTCGGTCTCTGGGCGTTTTCAATGTTTGAGCGCCGCTTCGAAGCTGTCCGCGAGTTGGGATCGCAAGCCCCGACCTCAATGCCGGTGGTTGTATGCGATGGTCGCCACGCACTGTAAGCCGCTCCAGGTATGCAGCACTCCCTCCTCATTTGTCAGTGAGCGTGCAGCTGGCATGTGATGGCTCAGCCGCGATGAAATCGTGACAATTCGCTAACCGCTGTATGACAACTCGCAGACTGTGGCTGACTACGTTGGTTATGGCCAGTGGATACGGCCGAACTCGACGTGGCTGGGAGCCCAGGCGCATGTCTTCGGTTATCCAGCACGCCCGATACACAAGGAGAATTCATGAAATTGAAGTTCAGGCTCCTGGCAATCCTCGCCATCGTCACCGTGGCGGTGATTGTCACCCCGATCAATCATGCACAGGCGTCGCCCAGGAGGATCGAGGTCACAGCAAAGCGCTTCACGTATGAGCCGGGCGAGGTCACGCTGAAGAAAGGGCAGCCCGTCGTGCTGGTCATTCGGAGCCTGGACGTAGCCCATGGTCTCCGCTTCCGTGAGCTTAACCTCAATGCGAAGATCGACAAAGGCAACGCGGCCGAACTGAGCTTTACGCCGGATAAAACGGGCGACTTCGTCGGCCACTGTTCCGTCTTCTGCGGATCGGGCCACGGCGGAATGTCATTAACTCTACACGTGGTGGACTAGCGGTGCGCGCGCCCACCGTACTGCCTGCCGCCATCATCTTGCTCGGGTTAGTCGGCTGCAAAGCCACCCCCCCGGGCAAGTTTGAGACCAAGAGCGTCACATACGCGAAACATCATCTGCTCATCGGAAACAAGAGCCAGAAGAATCCTTTGCCAAGTAACGCCGAAACCTGGGCCGATGGAAAAGAAGCCTTCTCCCACTACTGCGTTGCGTGCCACGGCAACGACGGCCAAAACACAGGTGTTCCGTTTGTAGCTCACATGTCGCCACCCATTCCTTCGCTCGCTTCGTCGGACGTGCAGCACTATACGGATGGCCAACTCAAATGGATTCTGGACAACGGAATCGGCCCGTCGGGGATGCCGGGATCGAAGGGCACACTCAGCGACGATGAGCTCTGGTCAATCATCGTCTTTCTACGGCGGTTGCCTCCAGCAGGCAGTCAGGGCGTACCCGACATGTACAACCACTGAGATCGTTGGGCTCGGTAGAGCCTGGCTCAGGCGAATGCTATGGATATGAATTACGGAGATCGCCAAGAACAGCATGTCGTGCTCGTTGCGGCGACGGGACTTTCGTTCGCCACGGGGTTCTTCTTTTCCTTTCGTCTCTTTATCCTGGTTCTTGCCGTGCGCTTCTTCGGGGCAGACGACCAGACAGGCGTTGAAGTTGGCTTGGTGCTGAACTTCCTGATGCTCGTGCTGGTTGCTTTCCAATCGATTGGCTGCGATGTCAGCGAAGACATAAAGATTTGGCGCCTGTCTGCGGTCCGCTGGGTGGTTCTCTTTCTCTGCTTTTCCGGTTGTAGTTTGTTGTGGACCGTATCAGCGAATTTTTCGGCGGCGATTGTCTTTTGGTGTGCGATGGCTGCTGACGTCGCAATGGTTGTTCTTCTGTTTCGCGTCGGTCCGATCGATGAGGTAGCCTCCGCGCTGATGAAGGGCTTCGTGTGGGGCGCGTGCGCGGTTGCGATCATTGCGTGGCTCATGCCTGCGCGCTCCGACCTCCGGCTTGGGGATGATGAGTTGCTGGGCCCGAACCAGATCGGCTATCTCTGCGCGTTTGCCCTGTTTCCCCTGCAGTACCTTATACGGTTGAAGCAAGGGAAGTGGGGAATTTCGGCATTCATTCTTGCTGTGACCTTGTTGCGTAGCCTTAGCAAAACGTCGATCCTGGCGTTTCTGGTCGCCGAGGCATTCTTGCTCGTAAATGACAAATCCATCAGCCGGAAAACCAAAGCCAGGCTGATCCTTGCGGCCATGGTGATTGCGACGGCATTTGCAAGTCTTCTGAGCTCATACTTCGATGTCTACACAAGTGCAGGAAACAGCCCCGAGACTCTAACCGGCCGCATCGGCATCTGGGGTTTCATCCTCAATGAAGCGATTCAGAGCCCCTGGATCGGGCACGGCTTTCATTCCGTGTGGAAGGTGATACCACCGTTCGGAGAATTTGAGGCAAGGCATGCTCACAATGAGTTGATCCAGCAGTTCTATTCCTACGGAGCTGTTGGCATCTGCTTGATGCTTGGCCTCTATGGCAGCGTTTTCCTGCAGATTCGAAGGCTTGTTCCTGGGCCCCTGAAAACGCTCTACTACGCTATGCTTTTCTTTGTCTTGATACGCGGCCTGACCGATACAGAAACCTTTGATCTCTCTCTTCCATTGTGGGCGATCGTAATGTTCAGTCTCCTGATGGAGAAGGCCTGTGCAGCAGCCAGACAACCGCTGCCCGGACTCGATCTCGAAGAGATCAGACTGGCAAGGCTCGCGAATGCCGCACCTGCGGACTCGTAGATCATAAGCTTAGTTATCAGGGGAGTTACGCTAACGGGAATCAGAAAGCGACAATCTCGAGGCACTAGCTGACATAAGCCTGATCAAAATTCGCAGCGTTCCTGGTCCCGTCTGGCTGCAGTAGGCCCGCACGAATTATTGGAAGTAATGGATGTGAGGTCTCAATTCATGGATTCGTTGCAAGATATCGTCGGAAATCTGGTCGGCTCCGCGTCTGCCCCTGGCAGACTGGAAGCAGGACGCGTGCTGACCCAACTGCTCGAAGCCGAGAAGTCAATCACCTGTGGTCAGGAGTCGGGGCAAACATATCTCGCGACGCACAAGGCTCGTTTCGCGGACATTCTGCGTCTCTGCCAGCGTCAGGTTCCGGACGCTTCAGTGCGCGTACTCGATATCGGACGAAGTGAGCTGACTGCTTATCTGGGGACGTTCTACAAGAACATCCAAACGCTGGGCCTCGATCCCTCCCTCGACGATGGCGGCCACCGCGAGTTGACCCCCATGGCAGAGGTGCCGCACATTACATTCGATCTCCTAAACTCAGCTGAGGTTTCCGATTGGCCGGTATGTGGCAGCTTCGATCTGATCGTTTTCTCGGAGGTGATTGAGCACCTCTGCGTGGCGCCGGAGTTCGTCTTCGCTGTCCTGCGCTTTCTGCTCTCCGAGCGGGGGGTGCTCATCTGCACAACCCCTAACGCTGCCGATATCAGCAAACGCTTGCTACTGATGGCGGGCCGCAATCCCTACGAACGGCTGCGGCTATACGCCACCAATCCAGGACATGTCCGCGAATACACTAAGCGCGAGCTTCGCAAGATCGCATACGATGTCGGCCTGCGGCTTGTGGATCACTACTACTTCCATTGGATTCCCGGTGGCGGGCAATCCATCAAGCGCATCATCGCGAGACTTCTCCGCGTCTGGCCATCGTTCCGGTCATTTCAGATTTGCGTGCTCATCAAGGATGAGAAGTGAAGACCATTCGCTGATTCCATCCAGGATTGCCATCACCATACATGCGAACCGCGCTGCAATCGCTTGCGTTTCGAGACCTGGCGCTGCAGCCGAGAACCTTGGGTTGTGAAGTTGGCAGGCTCACCGGACGGTTGGCTCGGCCCGTACCTGGTGTCGGGCCGGAGACCTCGGAGGAGCTGATTCGAAAGGCCGAGTCCTTAACCGGCGTCCCATCGCCAATATCTGATCCAGCGAATCCCAAAATCGCCCTTGGCGCATTCGAGCACCGGTTTTATCCGATCCCGCGCGTGCCGCGCAGGATCTGCCTCGAAAGCTTTCCAGATTGTCATTCGATTGTCATTTTGAAGCCTCGTTCTGGATATTGCCGGCGCGATCGACCACAATAAAAGCAGCGAGGTCTGCATTCATGGTGATGGATACCGATTGGACGGAAGAAGATCTGGAGGTTGAACCCACGTATTCGACCAACCTCGGGACGATCCTGGTCATTGAAGATGATCCGCGAATGCAGAAAGTGCTTCGCAGGATCTTCGCCGGCGAGCACTACGCCGTGGTAGTGGCCGGCGACGGCCAAACTGGTCTCGACCTGTTTCGCAGTGAGCGGCCCCTCGCTGTAGTTCTGGACCTCATTCTTCCCGGGATCTCTGGTCGTGAGCTTTGTCAGAGGTTTAAGAATCTCTCCAGCGAAACGCCGGTCATCATCCTTAGTGCGATCAGTGAAGTCGTCGACAAGGTCCTGCTTCTAGAACTGGGCGCCGATGATTATGTGACCAAGCCCTATAGTCCACGAGAACTGCTGGCGCGCGTGCAGGCAGCCATTCGGCGACAGCGTAAGCCTGCAGCCTCGAACGTTTTCCGCTTCGGCGACTCCGAGATCGATTTCAAGAGCATGACGGCTCGCAGGGATGGGGTGGCACTGGTCCTCACGGCCCACGAATTCAAGTTGCTGAAGTTCTTTACCGAGAACATCGATCGCGTACTGACTCGCGAGATCCTGCTCAACGAAGTTTGGGGATATAACGCGTACCCCACCACGCGGACGGTGGATAATCAAATACTGAAGCTGCGGCAGAAGCTCGAGCCGGATCCTGCCAATCCGAAGTATCTGCTGACCATTTATGGCGCAGGGTACAAATTTGTTCTGTGACGCACATCCCGATGCAACCTTCGAGCAGAAACGCGGCTCCATGGTGGCTCGTCTCCGTCAGAAGCTTGACTTTCGGACGCATGTGCTTCTTGTTCTCGCAATGGCCCTGGTCACGGTTATCGTCACAGCGGTCTGCCTTTTGCTTATCAGGCAGAGGCTGCGGGAGCAGGTCACCGATTACTTATCCCAGGATCTAAATCATTCCGTCATCACTTTTGAAAACCTGCAGGCTGAACGGCTCAGCGCTCTCGATCGTGAGAATGCTTTGCTCTCGGAGCTTCCCACGCTCAAGGCCCTCATGACCAGCGGAGATGATCTGACCATTCAGGATGGTGCTGTCGAATTCTGGCAGCTTAGTGGCACGGATCTGTTTGCGTTGGCCGATCCGGGGGGAAGGGTGATAGCGGCGTATACGAAGGGAACGTCTCCTGATGCGGCTCTTCGAAACCAACTGAAGACTCTGGTGAATTCTCCGGAGAAGCATTACCTCATCAACGGCAAGTCCCTCTATGCTTGCTCCCTCCGCCCACTCTATTTTGGTAACGATGGCGACGGGACATTACTGGGCTACGTCATCAGCGGCGTCTCGATCGAACGCACAGTCCGGCAAATCAGCCAGCCCACTGGTGTTGAGGCCACCTTTCTTAGCGAAGGTCATATCGTCGCGAGCACATTGGACCCCTCGGTCCAGGCTAGTCTAAGAGGCACGCCACGACTGTTGTCCGGCCCCCCTCAGTCTCCCTCTGCGGTTACCTTTGGAGGCACGCGCTTCCTTGCGGCGACGCAGGATCTCTCCGCAACTGCATCGTCGCCGCTTCGGCTGGTTGTTCTCAAATCCTTCGCGCCGGCCGAAAGTTGGATCGCTCGCATCGATCGCATGGTCCTGAGCACCGGTCTGTTGGCGCTGCTATCTGGCAGCATCCTGATGATCGTTCTCTCGCGTGTGTTGACCCGTCCTCTTGAGGAACTCTCCCGCAGCGTCCGTGCCTTCGGCCTCGGCGATCGCGACTTCCGCATCCCGCGTTATGGCACGTCGGAGGTGCGGCAGCTGAGTTCTGCCTTCGCCAGCATGCGCGACGAAATCCAGCAGGCCAATCGCGCGTTGCTCGAGTCCGAAAGGCTGGCGACCATCGGGCGAATGGCGAGCTCAGTCTCTCACGACCTGCGCCACTATCTCGCTGCGGTCTATGCCAACGCCGAATTTCTGGCATCTGGAAGCCTCTCCGTCGAGGAACGAGCGGAGATCTTCGCCGACATCCGTACGGCTGTTCTTGGGACGACCGACATGATCGAGTCGCTGTTGATCTTCAGCCGCACTGGCAATTCCCTAAGAAGATCACCGGAACTGATGGCGACATTGATCGAACGCTCCCTTTCGCTGATGCGCGCGCATCCCGACGCGGAGGGAGTCCAACTCAATGCGTGCTACGGCAACGCCGGCGAAACCTCCGCAGTGGTAGACGGCAAGCAGATGGAGCGCGCCATCTACAACCTTCTGCTCAATGCCTGTCAGGCCGCCCGCTCGGCCCTGATACCGGGTGCGGTCAGTGTTGCACTTGAGGCGCAGGAGGAACATATCATCGTCAGCGTCACCGACAACGGCGCAGGCGTACCCGAGATCGTTCGAGAAAGTCTATTTGATCCCTTTGTGAGTGAAGGGAAACAGAAGGGAACAGGGCTTGGTCTTACGCTCGCTCATTGCATTGCTATGGAGCACGGGGGAGAGGTCGTTCTACTCAGTACCCGCCCCGGCGAGACGATTTTTCAACTGAGAGTGGAGCGCAACGTTCGCAAACAAGACGCAGCGGACTCATCGCCGGAAAAGCGTCACGATCAGGTCGCCGCACATGAGAATGTTTGGACCTAGCAGAATCCGAGGTTTACGGAGCCGTTGGCGGGAGGCGCTGCTGCTGTTTGCGCTGCTCGGCGCGCCGGTAAAGGTTGTGCATGCTCAGATCACGGACCAATCGGTCTTGTTGCAACGTGTTCAGCAATTGACTGATGCCATGGCGCGTACGCAAGCGCAACTCGAAGAATCGCAGCGCCAACTCGAAGAATCGCAGCGCCAACTTGACGAGATGCGGCGGCAATTACAGGCCCTGCAACTGCCAGTAACGCAGCATCAGCAGATTCCATCGCCGCCATCTTCGGCAACGCCAGACTCCGCAACGTCTTCTCTGATACCCGCGCCACCGGCGGCGACCGCGACCGCCATCGACGATATCCGGGAACGTCAAGCGATCCAGGAATCGCAGATTGCAACGCACGAACAGACCAAGGTGGAGAGTGAATCGAAGTTCCCAGTCAAGCTCACGGGCCTTGTGCTACTCAATGGTTTCGTGAACACGAACGCCGTGGACAAGCCGGCCACGCCGACAATAGCTCTGCCTGGCTCCGGGAGCACCGGAGCCTCAATACGCCAGACCATACTGGGCTTTGATGCCCTTGGTCCCCATGTATTTGGGGCACGCAGTTATGCGGACCTACGCGTCGACTTCGACGGCACAACCCAATCCGCCGCCACAGTGGGTTCCTATACGGGATACTACAGTGACAACGGCACCTTTCTACGCCTCCGAACCGCGCACGCAGGGCTGCAATGGGATCACACGGAAGCGTACTTCTCCCTCGACCGCCCGCTCTTTAGCCCCGACACCCCTACATCGCTGGCGGCCGTGGCGGAGCCGGCGTTGGCATGGTCAGGAAATCTTTGGACATGGAATCCTCAAGTGGGTGTGACACAGGACTTCGATCTGCCTAGCTCCCACGATCTTCGCTTTCAGGCCGCATTGATTGATGTCGGGGATGCTCCGATATCACTTTCAGGGGTTTCGAGCCCCACCTCTCCTACGACGTTTCCCACATCTGCGGAGCAAAGCCGTTGGCCTGGACTCGAAGCCCGCATAGCATGGCTTGGCTCAAAGCAACATGAGGAAGGCAATCATTTTGGCGTCGGTGGATACTTCGCTCCCCACGTCTTGCCATCGGGACATCGCTTCGATGCGTGGGCAGGCACGCTCGATGCCCGTTTGGCTCTTCCTGGTCGACTGGAGTTGACCGGGAGCTTCTATCGAGGACTCGGGTTGGGGGGGCTCGGCGGAGGAGCCTACAAAGATTATGGCTATCGGCTCGATAGCGTTTCCTCCGAATACTATTTCCGTGCCCTCAGTGATGTGGGTGGCTGGACGCAGCTGAAAGAGAGGTTTAACGAGAAGCTGGAATTCAATGCGGCCTTCGGACTCGATACCGATTTCGCCCGAGAGCTCCGACGCTATGCCGTCCCTGGCGGAACGGTGTTTCAGAATCTCTCGAGAAATCAGACCTATACCGGCAATTTCATCTTTAGCCCGGCCGCCTATCTCATGTTTTCCCTGGAATATCGCAACCTGGAGAGCTGGCCTGTCAGGGGCTCTCCTTATAGAACAAATATCGTCGGTGTAGCTGTCGGATACAAGTTCTGATGAAGCTCAAGAACCTCAGCTTTTGCATGATGAGCGCGGCCGTTCTGGCGGCAGGAAACCTGTCGGCATTGGGCCCGGCTCCAGACACTCCCGTCGCCGAGTTGCGCCTTCATCTCACTTCCCCTCGCCCGGGAAAGCACCACAATGTTCCGGCCGTTGTTTGGCTCGAACCGCTGGCCGGAACGCCCGCCGTCCCATTTCCTCAGGTCGGGCGCTACATTTTGCTGCAGAAAAATCGCACCTTTATCCCACATTTACAGGTAATTCCTGTCGGGAGCGTGATTCAGTTTCCGAACGCAGATCCGTTTTTCCACAATGTTTTTTCGCTCTTCGATGGGAAACGCTTCGATCTTGGCCTTTACGAGGCCGGATCGAGTAAGTCGGTTACCTTCTCACGAGAGGGCGTCTCGTATATCTTCTGCAACATCCATCCGGAGATGAGCGCGGTTGTGCTCAGCCTTTCCTCCCCACTCTACGCAGTCGCCGATGGAAATGATTTGTTAGTCATCCACAATATTCCCCCCGGCGCCTACAGGATGGAGCTTTGGGTTGAGGGTGTCCCGCAGTCCACGCTGGAAAAGTTCGCCCGACAGGTGCATGTCACCGGAAAACCGATCGACCTTGGCGATGTGATCGTTCCTATGAGTGGAACCGGCCCGATGACGCACACAAACAAGTTTGGCCGGGCATATGATCAAAGCCCAAAATCGCCGTATTAGGCCCCGGAGCGGCGCCGCGCAGATGACGCGAAGATAGCTCGTTGATTTCGAGAGCCGTAGCTGGGAGCCACCGATACGGTTTCGCGAGGGGGCCCATCGCTGGGTCGACGCAGAGGTGGAAATGGCGCCGGAGCCGCAATCATCGCCGGTAAGGTCTACTCGCAGTGGTCAGGCAACTGAACACGACCTGCAGCGACGAGTACGGTCAGGCGTGGTTGCCATGCAGTCGAGCTATGGCCAGAACATCAGCCAACGCCTTAACGAGCCGCTCATTCTCGCCAGGCGTGCGGACACTGGCACGGAGATGTCGATCCTGCAGCCCCTCGTAGTTTGTGCAGACGCGAAGAACAATCCCGTGATCGAGAATCATGCGCCGCCACACGTCCTCGGCGGCGATTTCTGTTGGCAGCCGGAACAGGATAAAGTTCGCCGATGAAGGATATATGCAGAGGCCAAGCCCTTCTAGGTCGCGCTCCAGCAGAGTTCGTCTCTCTATGTTCTCAGTGATCGAGCGATCGGCATAAGCACGGTCGCCAAGCGCTGCGATCACCGCCCGAGCGGCGAGTGTCGTTACCGGCCATGGCGGCAGGTTGTCGCCAATCAGCGTCGAGAGAGCTGAGCACGCGGCCGCATAGGCGACCCGCAGGCCGGGAATCCCGTGAAACTTCGTGACTGATCGAAAGACGATCAGGTTGTGGAACTCGTTGATGTCCCTTGTGAGAGAGCGCTCGGGAACATAGTCGACGAAGGCTTCATCCAGCAAGACGTATCTCTTTCTTGTGGCCGCCCTTGCAACAAGCTCGCGCATGGAGACGGCATTGCAACTGACCCCCGAAGGGTTCTGGGGGTTGGCGAGCAAGATAGCGTCCACAGGTGTCCCAAGCATCGCGTCGCAGTCGTACTTGAAATCGGAGTCAGGAGAAAGCGGATGGGGCACTGTCTCCACGCGGCCACGTTCGAGCGCTTTCCGATACTCCACGAATGCGGGAACTGGAACCAAACAGCGCCGAATGGGAAGCATACGCAATGCGACTTCGAGCAACGGAACGAAGCCATTGGAGACGTTGAGGTTCTGTGTGCCAATCCCCGCATAGTCTGCGATCGAACGTTTGAGCTCGGTCAGCTGGAGGTCGGGATACTCGATCAGCGCTGCTGGATCTTCGAGGCTCTCGCGCAAGGTCGTGGCGACAGCTGGCGGTGGGCCGGCGGGATTGATGTTGGCGCTGAAGTCGAGAAGCTGGGTGACCGGAATGCCAAAGCGTTCTGCGATCTGTTTCAGTTGTCCGCCATGCAAAGGGTACGCTTCAACGTTCGCCATATCAGCCGCGCCTCTTTGAATGCGAAATGGTGGCGAACAGGACACCAAACGCCAGGCCAACTAACGATGCTGTGGCAACGAGGCGGATCGCCCGGATGGCATGATCCGGTGTGGGTCGAGGAAATTCCTCTCCTATGCGCTGTGCCGAAACAAGCTCACCCGCATAGGTGTTATCTCCGCCGAGGGAGACATGAAGTGCACCTGCGATCGCGCTCTCCGGCTGGCCGGCATTGGGACTCTTGTGCTTCGATCGATCACGAAGCCACGTGTGCCATGCAGCCTGTGGATCGGACCAGCTATGAATTTGCGCCGCTGCGACGAGCGCCAGGGCTGTGATCCGCGAGGGCAGAAAGTTTGCGGCGTCGTCGAAACGAGCGGCGGCCTTGCCAAAGAAGAAGTACCTCGAGTCCGCGTGGCCGATCATGGAGTCGAGCGTATTCACCGCCTTGTAGGCCATGGCCAGAGGAACTCCACCGAGAGCCATGTAGAACATCGGCGCCATCACTCCGTCCGACGCACTCTCCGCGACGGTCTCGATCACTGCACGGCTGATCTCCTGCGAATCAAGGTCTGCGGTGTCGCGACCGACAATGCGTGCGACCCGCTGTCGCGCGGGCGGGAGATCGCGATGCTGGAGAGCATTGGTGACAGCAGTCGCCTCCTGCTCCAGGTTGCGGCCAGCCACACACGTCCAAGCGAGCACCAGTTCCGTCGCGTCTCCAAGGAGGCTGGAGTGCGTGCGCGTGAACCGCAGGATAGTCGCAGTTGTCCAGTAGGTCGCCCCAATGGTGATGAGGGCGAGAGCCGCGCCCGTGGCGAGTTCCATGCCGTTGCTTTGTCCCGCGCGCCGGAGTGCAGCTTCTGCGCGCGAAATTCCTGCGCCCATAAGACGGACAGGGTGAGGAAACCACTCTGGATCTCCGGCAATTTGATCGAGCAGATACGCGGAGGGAAGCAGCAGGCTGCGATTCATGGCTTCGTCGGTTCCTCGGGCGTTGCCTTATACGTGAGGCCAGACCACGAGAAGATCGTTCGCAGGTCCAGCGACGCCCGCACCGCATCGGCGAGACGGTTCAACGCGCCCTCGCGCTTTCGTTTCCAGTCTTCCAACCTTATGGCAGTCGAGAGGCGATAGTAGGAGCGGGCGGCGTGAAGAAAGGCGTGCCGAAACTCATCATCGTCGAATAGTCCGTGCAGATAACTGCCGAAGACCATTCCGCCGGCAGCGACGCACCCATCGGGGACGATATCCCCGTTGCTGTCAGCATCGAGTAGAGCAAAAGGTTCGGCTGCATCGAGATAGCGGGTTTCGCCGATATGAATTTCATATCCGGCGATGTTCAGGGATGGCAAGGGCTGGCCGAAGAGCGAAGTCGCAACGAGTCGGCCGGAACTGCTTCGAGTGATCTTCTGCGGTTGCATGATCGTCTCGATGGCCAGTAGTCCCAGGCCTCGAGTCGTTTCGCTATGCTCCATTCCGTTGGGGTCGATGATCTCCTTACCCAGCATCTGCATGCCGCCGCAGATGCCAACCACGGGCCCCTTACCAGCATGATCGATCACGGCCGCATCAAGTTTCTGCGCGCGCATCCATAGCAGATCGTCAGCAGTTTGTTTGCTCCCAGGGACAATGACGACGTCGGCATGGGAAATCTCTTCCGGAGTGCGGCAAAGCTTCAACGAGACACAAGGCTCGTTGCGCAACGCATCAAAGTCCGTGAAGTTCGAAAAAGAAGGAAGGGCAATTACCGCAATACGGATGGGCCTCGTTGGATCAGCAGAGATCTGCCACCAGGCGTTGGACTCCGTGTCAGGCGGTGGCAGACCAAGGCTGTCCTCTTCATCGAGCGTGAGCTGAGGCAGATAAGGCACAACTCCGAGGCATGGTTTTCCGAGCCGTTCTTCCATCGTGCGAATGCCGGGATCGAGCAGTCGAACATCGCCACGAAATTTATTAATGAGAAAGCCGCGAATACGGTCCTGTTCGTGCGGTTCGAGCAGCTCGACCGTACCCAGAAGCGATGCGAAGACGCCGCCACGATCGATGTCGCCGACCAGCAGGCAATCGGCATCGGCGAGTTCAGCCATACGCATATTCACGATGTCGTGCTGCTTCAGATTGATCTCTGCGGGTGAGCCAGCACCTTCGATCACGATCACGTCGTTTGCGGAAGCTAGAATCTCGTAGCTCTCGCGAATGATCGGCAATAGTTCCTCGACGCGACGCAGGTGATAGTCAGACGCAGTGAGCCTGCCCCAGATTTTGCCGCGCACGACGATCTGGGACGTCATGTCTCCGCATGGCTTGAGCAGGATCGGGTTCATATGGACCGACGGCAGAATGCCGGCGGCTTCCGCCTGTAGCGCCTGGGCGCGGCCGATCTCAAGTCCCTCAGGAGTGACCGCCGAGTTCAGCGACATGTTCTGAGATTTGAAGGGAGCGACCCGATAGCCATGCTGTGCGACGATGCGGCAAAGCGCCGCCGTCAGCAGCGACTTGCCAACGTGAGAGCTGGTTCCGAGCACCATGATGGCGCGAGCTCTCACGAGGTCTCGCTCTCCCTGTAAGCCTCATAGCAGATGGCCGTATGCAGCGGCACGCGCTTCTCCCACCCCGCGCGTTCGAGCTCCGGCTCGGTGGCAAAGCTGTCGACATAACCAAGGCAGAGGTACGCGACTGGAAGGATGTGCTCAGGAATATGGAGCAAGGCTCGCAGGCGCACGGGATCGAGAATGCTCACCCATCCGACGCCCACTCCTTCCGCGCGGCCGACGAGCCAAAGGTTCTGCACCGCGCAAACAGTCGAGTAGACGGCTGTTTCAGGTACGCTTTGACGCCCCAGCCCGTGCCCGCGTTCATTCTGGCTGTCGCACACGATGCAGAGGTTCTGTGGCGCTTCGAGGATACCTTCGAGCTTCAACGCCGCGTACCGTTCTCTTTGCTCCCCTGCGTAGATTGCGGAGGCCTTCGCATTCGCCTCTTGAAAAATATCGTGCACGGCCTGGCGCGTAGCAAGGTTGCGAATCACGATAAAGCGGGACGGCTGCATCAGGCCGACCGAAGGCGCGCGATGGGCAGCGGCCAGCAGCCGTTGCAGCAGTTCGTCGGGCAAGGGGCGATCGACGAAGCCCCGCCGCACATCGCGCCGCGCGTCAATAGCGCGATAGACGGCCGCGCGATCGGGCTCGCTGAAGGCCAACTCTGCCGGATCTACCAGGCTCTTGACCACTTCGGGCCGCCTTTGGATTCGGGACGCAGGCGGGATTCAATCCCCGCGTTGACTTCGATCAGCCGCCCGAACAGCCATAGGACGTCGGACAGCCGGTTGAGATATGGCAGCACCGTCGGCTGTATTACTCCGCCATTCTCGACGAAACGCACGGCCGCGCGTTCAGCCCTGCGGCAGACGGTTCGAGCCACCTCGTATGCTGCAGACTCGGTATGCGCGCCCGGTAGTGACCAGTCCGACAAAATTCCTTCCGTGGCTTCGATCTTATGTACCAGATCGGTGAGCATGTCGATATCTTCCGTCGAGATGGCTGGAGGCTGCTTCTTGCTCTCTGGTGGAGTGGCGATCGCAGAACCAACACGGAAGAGTGTTCGCTGGATGGTCTCTGTCCATGCGGCAATCTCCTTGTTTTGGCAGATACTGCGTGCAAAACCAAGGACAGTGTTCAGTTCATCCACGGAACCGTAGGATTCGACGCGTAGGTCAGCTTTCGAGACACGGATTCCGCCGGCAAGCCCGGTTTCACCGCCATCGCCGCGTTTCGTTGAGATACTCATGATGGTTCTCCTATGGGTATTGCGAGTGTGAGGGTTTCCTGCATGGTGATGCGCAATGTCTTGATGAGCGGAGGTCGCTCATAAGCAATGACCAGTTGGTCCTTGAGGAAGTCCGTCACGCGGGGCGGATCCTCCGAGAAGAGTACTTCTTCCGAAAAGAACCATGGCTGTGTTGCGCCAAGCTCTTCGATCGTCGCTGCGTGCACGATGACCGCCGGTATCTGGAATACTCCCGCCGTCAGCAAAGCGTATGCACGATGATATCCGTCGCGGAGAAACCAGCGGCCGCGAAAGCACGCGACCTCGAAGAATGGGCTCCCGGTATGCAGACAAATCGGTGTGGTGGGATTTCCCGTGAATCGCAAATGCAGATTCGGATTGTTGGAACGAAAGAGCAGCGTCCCGGTCGAGGAGTCGTGTGCTGTCTCGCACTCGATCGGACGTGTGCGCCCGAAGCAAAGCGCGATCAGGGCAGCCCAATCCTGCGCTGCGGGAACTTGAACCGGAACCACCGACGGATGGAAGAACAGCCGGCGCTGGAACGCGAGCAGAGGACGCAGATCGACGATTCCCAGTGACCACGAAAGCCCAGCCATCTCCGCGAGCAAGTCCGGACGCTCTGCATGCGGCGCAAGCATCCCGCCTAGTGCTTCCGTCTGAGTTTCGAGCACAACGTTTGCCTGCTCGAACGGCGCGGACTGTGCCCGCAACGATGCATTGGATGCGTAGGATCCGGGGCGGTATTCGTACTCGTCGAGGCCCCACGCAGCAAGCTCTCGAATGTGAACAGGAGCATAGTTCATCGGACTGCCTCGCTAGAGGCGCAGACCCGCGCGCCCATTGGCCATTCGAACGACGAGCAGTAAGACGCGGTCGCAGCCCAGGTCTCCTCTTCGCTGCAGCAACCCTGCGCTCGCAGCACCACGCGCATCACTCCGGCGTGGGTGACAACCGCAATTCGCTCGCCTTCAGCGAGGACTAGAAGATGCTCCAGCTCCGCTAGAACTCGCTGTTCGAAGCGCTCCACTGGTTCGCCCCGCGGAGCGGACAAGGCTGGAAAGCCCTGAACCCAGCGGCGTGCATGTGTGGGGTCCTTGCGCTCGATTTCGGTCCAAGTCAGGCCTTCCCAATCTCCAAAATCGATCTCCCGCAACCGCTCCGTCGTGGTGACAGGAAGAGCGAGAGCGTCTGCCAGCACCGCTGCAGTCTCTGTGGCTCGGCGCAAGTCGCTACTGTAGACGGCGTCGAAGCTGGCGGTCTGGAGGCGCGAGATCATCGCGTCGGTCTGCTCACGCCCACGTGCATTTATGCCTGGGTCCGAGTGCCCGCAGAAGCGGCCCGCGAGATCGGTTTCGGCATGACGGATGAAAACAAGGCCGTTCATCGGATCCACGCTCCGCACAGAGTTACGCCAATCTCAGAGAGCTGATTCGTCGCCCCAAAGCAATCGCCAGTCACCCCGCCGATGCGGCTCCTGTAATAAAGGCCGGTAACAATAGCGATCGCAACGGTGCTGAGGATCGGGGCGATCGCATGCATCCTCAGCAATAGAGCAACGACGGCAACGCTGAAGATCGTCCCGGCCATCATCGTGCCCGTTGAAGTAAGCCGGGCGATCCGTGCGCCCTGGCCGTCCATCTGCTGCGAGTCCGGGCTGCGTGCCGGCGCTAGATAATAACTCAGGGGAAGCGTCGTCCATCGGCACAACACGTGTGCCGCAATGAGATATTGCGGTGCCTGAGCGAGTGGGAGCGAAGCGATGAGCACAAGACGGCCGACCAGGCTCAGCGTGAGTGCTATTCCTCCGTAGCTGCCGATGCGGCTGTCGCGGAGAATGAGGAGAATCTTCTCCCGCGTCGTTCCGCCTCCGAAACCGTCGGCGGTGTCGGCTAGCCCGTCTTCGTGAAAACCTCCCGTGATAACCACGAGGTACAG
Organism: Bryocella sp.; assembly: GCF_058498515.1. NCBI lineage: Bacteria > Pseudomonadati > Acidobacteriota > Terriglobia > Terriglobales > Acidobacteriaceae > Bryocella > Bryocella sp. The sequence continues at coordinate 20,541 of NZ_JBMHYI010000060.1, read as the reverse complement.
CAGCACTACGAAGGCCGCGGCCAATCTGGGGAGATGGGGAGTCAGCGCAACATGCAGCAGTGCGGCTCCTCCCCCAACGACTAACCCGACAACCGGAAAGAACACGACGGAGCGCGCGAGCGAGTCGGTCTTGTACGGTTGCGACGGCACCGGAACGCGCGTGAGAAACTGTACGGCCGCAAGGAAATCTGACCAGCTTCTTTGCAGATGGGCTACACGACTCATAGGGATCGCTCGCTTACCCCGGCCGAAGTGAAGGTGGCCATGTTGTTGTAGAGGGCCATGGTCGATTCGAGAATCGGCATCGCAAGGACCGCGCCGCTGCCTTCGCCAAGCCGCATGTTCAGGGTGAGCACTGGCGTCAGCCCCAGGCGATCGAGTAGCAGTCGGTGGCCCGGTTCCTCGGACCAGTGCCCGGCGATGAGATAGCCCTGGACGGCGGGCGCCATCGCGACGGCAATAGCTGCCGCTGCGGTTGAGATGAAGCCATCGATGACGATCACCAGCCTATGTTGCGCCGCAGACAGGATCATGCCCACCATGGCGGCAATCTCAAAACCACCGCCGCAGCGCAGCACCTCAACCGGCGATGGATCGGCGGTGCCTTCGAAGTGTCTGCGAAGGACACCTTCAACGACTTTGATCTTTCGCAGATGCGCCTCGGGATTAAGGCCGGTGCCACGTCCGGTTGCCGACGCTGCGCTCGCGCCCGTAAGAGCGCAGGCGATCGCGCTGGCCGAAGTCGTGTTGCCAATGCCCATCTCTCCGATGGCGACCATCGTTGTGCCTGCCGCGACTGCGCTCGCAGCCATCTCTGAGCCGACCGCGAGAGCTTGCCCCAGTTGCTCATTGGACATAGCTGGCTCATGCAACATGTTGTGTGTGCTTCGGGCGATCTTGCGATGGAGCAGGCCGGCAATCCCTTCGAAGTCTGCGTCCACGCCGACATCGACGACATGCAGTGCGACGTGATGAAGCGTCGCAAGCACGTTGACGGCGGCACTCGCGCGCAGAAAATTCATCACCATCTGATAAGTGACTTCACGGGGGTACGCACTTACACCTTCGGCGGTGACTCCATGATCTGCCGCGAAGATGTAGACGGCTTTGCTGATTTTCTCAGCAAAGCTGTCCCCCCGAATCGCAACGATCTGCGCCGCAATATCTTCCAATCTCCCCAGGCTTCCGATGGGTTTCGTAAGGGTATCGAGATGCGCGCGAGCCCTGCCGCGCCAGACTTCGCTCGGGGGCACAATTGCAGAGACCAAACGGTCAACTTCTTGCGGGCCGATCGATTCCGGAAGTTCTCCGTTGGATGTGCCCCCTGCTGTTGCAATTCCTAGCGCAGCGTCCATGACTCTCCTCCAAAGTTCAACTTGATTCCAGTACGGAAAGTAAGTGGCAGCGCTGGAAATCCGAACGCCTCGAAGTAGTGTTCGCTCAGCAGGTTTTGAATGTTGGCGTACAAGTTCACGCGACCTGAGATCTGATACCCGCCACCGAGTTCAATCCGCTGATACGAGCCCAACAGGTTGCGATTCGGTAGCAGAAGGCTATTGCCGAAGTTCGAATCGGTAAGAAAGTCGCTGTCGTCGCGCCTTCCTACGAGCGTTCCAGTGAGTGAGCCATAAAATTTCGGGCGCGTGTAGTTGATCCCAAAGTAACCCGTGTGTGGCGCTACGCGGAATGGCCTTGCTCCCGGCAGGGGGGCGAAGGCTCCAATGGCGATATTCGGAAAGGAGGTGAAGCTCGCCGGAGTTGCCACCGACTGCTGCACGACCGCGTCGGTATAGGTGTAGCCGCCACGCGCGAAGAAGTGACTGCTGAACCGGTACTCCGTCTCGAGCTCCGCACCCATCGCGCGAAAGGCTGCGCCGTTGAGGTATGCTCCGAAAGGAAAGTCGGCGGCAAGACCAGCAGGCACGCCAAACTGATAAAGAATGTTCTGCGGCACATTCTGCGCGCCATTCGTAAACTCATTGTGAAAGTACGTCAGCCCCGCACGTCCGCGCCCATCCAGAAACTGCTGCTCGATGCCCGCATCGTACGTACGCGAGTTCTCCGGGCCAAGCGGCTTCACATTGAATTGCTGAATGATCTGCTGTTCCTGGAGCATGAGCAATGTGCCATACAGCGAGTTTGTCTGCTGAAAGATACTCGGCTCCTTGATGCCTTTCCCAAAGCTGCCATGGAGCTTCGTGCCACTGAAGAGGCCGGTGGACGACGGACGGAACGGGTAATACGCGAGCGAAGCGCGCGGCGTTCCAGCGAAGCCGAAGAGCCCGTTGTCTTCAAGCCCGGTGCCGAAGCTATAGAACAGACGATGCAGCGCCTCTCCCGAGAACTGCATGGTGTAGCTGTAATTGCCGCGCTGAATCGTCTCGGGCGCAGCGAGGATCCCCGTTCCGCTTTCGCCAGACAAGCCGCTCTCATTTTCGTACTTGAATCCGCCGAGGGCAAGAAGGTGCGGCGTGACCTGGTAATCGCTCTGCGCATAGACGAAGTCGCGGCTGGCGACGGTATGGAACTGGTCCGGAAAGAGAACTGTGCCTGCGAAGTAAAACAGAGCCTGCCCGCTTACGCGGTAGCCGTTGGCTCCTGCAATGGTGACAGGCGCGCCATCGGTATCTCCAAATCCGTCGGGGATGCCAACCATCGCAAAATCGTTGAAGTCTCCGTTTTGCCTCAGCCCGCCATAGCGAATCTGGTTGTGCCACTTCGCGTTGGTCTGGTTGTTCCAGACGGCGCTGTAGTAGTTGTCCTGTTCCTTTTGCTGGGCATTGTCCGGAACGCCGAAGAAGGCAACAGCATTCGGCTGCCCGGCGGAGACGACGACGTGGCGCACGTTGAAGCGCAGGTCATTCGCGGCATTCGGCGTCCAGCCAAAATTGCCGGCGTACGTCGCGTTGTGAAACTCGTCGTTGGGAAGATTGTTATCTGTGTCGATGCGCGCAAACGCTGAGTAAAGATCGAACTGATGGTAAACCGTGCCGGCAGTCACCTCATTGCGGTAGGTGTGGAAGTTGCCCGCATCGCCGGCATAGGTGAAGAGAGGCAGGGGAGTCGTTCCTCGAACCGAAGTGAGGCTCACCACGCCGGCCAACGCATCCGAGCCGTAAAGAGCGCTGTTCGGCTCGCGCAGCACTTCAATGGAGCCGATGCCGGCACTAGCAAGATTGGCGAACTCAACTCCCCCCCCGATGGTGTTTGCAGGGACGCCATCGATCAGGACCTTGTTGGCATCTGTCCCGCCGCCGCGGATCGAAAGGCCGCTGGTCCCGCCCATCTGGCCGGTCTGTGTGACCTGCAAGCCGGGCGCGAGGCGAAGAGGGTCTTGTACTTCTGGCATGAGCCGAAAATCCTCCGCGGGGATCACGGTCACCGAGGCGCCCGTCTGCGCTTCTGGCGTGGGCGTTCCCGTGGCCGTCACCGTGATCTGCTGCGTAAGAGTCTTCGTCGTAACCGTCACCTCCCACCGGGGCACTTCGGTCCCGCTGACATTGACCGGAGGCGTGATCGTCGTCTCAAAGGAGGCCGCCGTAACCCGAAGGCGATATCGTCCGAAAGCAGGAACATCAAAATGGAACGTGCCGTCCGGTCCAGATGTCGAACTTGCGACAACACTTTCGCCTTGCAGGAGATCCACGGAAGCGCCGACGACAAGTGCGCCGAGAGGATCATGCACCGTTCCTCGCAGTGTCTTTGGCTGCTGCGCGCACGACGGTGAAATGATGACGGCAATGGCGAGGACGAATGCGAGTGCCAAATGGGTGGAGCGCAGTGCCGCTTTCGACTTGGCGGCATTCATGGGACGTGCTGATGGCTTTGTTACGGCTTTCATGTTCCCCCTCGGGATAGGTGGCAGCAGGGCCGGTATCCTGACTCACGCTTCATCGATCCATGCTGCCTTCCCAGAGCAAAGCTCCAGTGGCGTTTCTGCATGTCTCTCGGCGCTTACAGTTACGGGGTAGTGGCGGATTCTCACCGCTCTTCCCGGCACCCTGCTGTTTGGTTTTCGTTGTGGGCCGATCGCGATGCATCGGCTCAAGTTGATTTCAAGCGATCGTCCTCTCCTTCGCTTTGATTGAGCGCACGCCCTCGATGAAATGCCGTGGCACATCGGGCGCTGCGCGAAAGTGAATATGAATGTAGCTCGCGAGGATGTTGCCTAGACTGAAGCCTTCGTCTTCTTCGCGATTGGAAAGGGAATACCGCACGCGGTAGCTGGTTGTCATCGGCTCCGTCCGCGTAATGCACGAGTAGTGAAAACTATGACCGCGCAACACCGTGCCGCAAGCGCCGAGCAGGCAATCGCGAGTAAGTTCCGTAGTGACGTATCCGAAGTGCATCAGCTTTGCGGTCAACCCAGTTGCAAGCGGAAGCAGCCCGGCCATCGTGTACGTCTCGCCGTTGGTGGTGGTGAGTTGCTGACCCAGGTAGATCATCCCTCCGCACTCCGCATAGATCGGACGATCGGTCGCTGCAAAGGCCCGCATGGACGCAAGCATCGACCCGTTCTCGCTGAGCTTGCGACCATAGAGTTCCGGGTATCCGCCCCCCAGATAAAGGGCGTCCAGATCTTCCGGAAGGCAAACATCCAGCATGGGGCTGAACGGCACGATCTCGGCCCCATGTTGGCGCAGAAGGTCGAGGTTGTCCTCATAGTAGAAGCAGAAGGCGCGGTCTCTCGCGACGCCAACGCGGATGCGTGGTTCTCTTGTCTCAGGGTCAAGCTGTGGGACCGGCGAACACTCCAGCCCGCATTCAAGAGAAAGCAACGTTTCGAGATCGAGGTGCTTCTCCGCCAGGGCCGAGAGCCGTTCGATTTGCTGCTCAACCCCGCCATCCTCGTCAGACTCCTCCGCGGTACGCAAACCAAGATGCCGCTCGGGGATAGCGATAAGCGGCTCTCGGGGAAGCCACCCCAACGCGGGTGTCCGGCACGAAGCAAGAATCGCCGTGGTCAGCATCTGGAAATGACGCTCGTTGGCGACGCGGTTGAGGATCACACCCGCTAAGGGAAGTGTTGGATCGAAGAGCTCGAAGCCAAGCACGGTAGCGGCAATACTGCGTGCGCTTTTTCCGGCATCGAGCACAAGCACCACCGGAAGCTTATGCAGCTTCGCAATCTCCGCGCTGCTTCCATTTTCCGTGGCACCGTCCTTACCGTCGAAGAGTCCCATCATGCCTTCCACGATCACCGCGTCGGCACCGCGAGCGGCCTCGCACAGCACGTCGCGATTGGAATCAGCAGACAGCATCCACGTATCGAGGTTGCGCGCGCTGCGCCCTGCAATGCGCGTGTGATGACCCGTATCGAGAAAGTCCGGTCCGCCCTTGAAGGGCTGAACGATCAAACCGCGTTGGCGCATGGCAGCGATCAGCGCCAGTGTGACTGTGGTCTTACCCACGCCGCTGGCTGTGCCGGCAATCAGGAAGCCCCTCATTACCTGGTTGCCTCCGGCAGGGAACCCTTCAGAGGCAATGGCAGTCCCGCGACCATCAACAGCACCGTGTCGGAGATGGAAGCGACGCGTTGATTGATCTCGCCGACCAGGTCGCGGTAGCGCCGCCCGAGTTCGTAGGCCGGAACCACACCGCTGCCAACCTCGTTTGACACGAGGACGATGGAACAAGGCGCAGCGTTGAGCGCGGCACACAACTCGTGGATGTAGCCTTGCAGCCTGGCAGCATCTTCGCCGCACGCTTCCAGCAGGTTGGACGCGAACAGGGTGAGGCAGTCGATAAGCAGCACGTCAAACTCCTGCCCTGCTGTGCGAATAACTCGCGGTATATCGAGTGGCTCTTCGATGGTCGTCCATGTAGAGGGTCTTTCGGCGCGATGACGTTCGATCTTCGCATGCATTTCGGCATCGTCGCGGCGTTCTGCCGTCGCAATGAAAGCGACACGGCTGGCACGCTTGGCCAGGCCTTGCGCGAACCGGCTCTTACCGCTGCGGACGCCGCCGAGCACGAGCGTCACCGCCGCCGTGGTCTGAGGTTGTTGCATACAAACGCTCCTTGCATCCGGACGCACGAAGCTGCCGGACAATGAGCGGGATTGGTAATAGGCGGATGCCACGGCATTCGATCGAATGACGCGTGGATATGCTCTTCAACTCTCCCAGCGAAGTTGAATGAAGCCCGATCTTCATCTGGCCGGTCTCCTGACTTACGCTTCATCGAACCAGGCGGCCTTCCCAGGACTTTCATCCCAGTGACCCTTCATGCCAGGCTCTCAGCGTTTACAGTTACGGGGTAGTGACGGATTCGCACCGTCTTCCCGAACACCAGATAGCAAAGTTATACCGTTCCTGCGGATGCGGGTCAATCGCAGCGATCCGTTATCCTGCCGTTGCGAGCGGAAGACGCTGTAAAGCGCCAACGACTTCGTCATTTCCTCCCGAGACATCCAAGTGTGCATATTCAGCAGCCATCGCTTCGGCGAGCTCCCGAGGCCTTCCAAGCCGTTCGGAGGAGTTCTCCGTATCGATCACGAGACAATATGTCTTGATCTGGCGAGCGATGTCCAGTACCTCCTGCCAGGGGTCGCCAGTTCCAAGAGCCACATTGGCTCGCCCATCTGTGAGGAGGATGAGCAGCGTCGATGGCGTAATGTACTTCCTCGCGAGATCCAGCGCATGGGCCAGCGGTGTCCTTCCTCCTGTAGGCAGATACTCGAGCGCGCGGTTGGCCTCGGAGAGCAACTTTGAAGGCTCCAGCAAGACCTGTGCGGAAGTCCCGCGGAAGACGATGAGCGCAACCTCATCGCCGCTCCTGAAGGAGCGCGAAAGCAGGCTGGCTACAGCGCCCTTCACCAGCCGCATGCGCTCCTGGGCCGCATGCGATCCGCTCGAATCGATCACGAAAAGATATCGCGTTCCCGCTGCTGGCCTGCGGATTCGCTCGTGCAGGTCCTGCACCCTCGGCTGCAGGTTTCCCGAGTCCAGCAGTGTGTGAGTCAAGGTTGCGCGAAGGTCGAGCTCCTTGGGTTCTTCCGTTCGGCGCACACCAGTCACCTGGCCACGTTGCGGAGCGGAAACCGCCGCACTGACCCCACGCGCATCTGCCTGGAACGCCGGACGCAGCGCGAAGGCGTCCACCTTGCGCGGGGCGAAGATTCTCGCGAGCGCGTCGCCGGGGACCGGGTGATCCTTTGCTTCGGTCATCTCCTTCGGCAGTTGAGGTCCTTGTGATGGGGAACCGGGTGGAGTTGGCGGGGGGCGGTCATGGGTTCGGTGGGCGAGTACCAGCGGCAAAACGGCTTCGACATGTTCCGGGCGGACGATTTCATCTCCGGCCAGCGCGACATAGGCGATCGAAGCGCGCACCACCGCAAGGTCCGCGCGCAACGAACGCACTCCCGCCGCGCACACGGCGGTACTGACCATCGCGAGAATCTCTTTTGAGCAACGAACGCTAGTGTAGCTTTCGCGAGCCCTACTAACCTGATCGCGGAGTTGCTGTTCCATGGCCGACCATTCCCTATGGAACCCCGCAGGATCCTGCTCAAAGGCGATGCGCCGCTCGACTACCGTTTGTCGCGCGTCCGGATCCAGCGTAGCCATGACATCGACTGCCAGTGCGAAGCGATCCAGTAGCTGCGGGCGCAGCGTACCTTCTTCAGGGTTCATGCTTCCCAGCAGCACAAACTCGGCCGCATGTGAGGCGCTAAGCCCTTCGCGTTCGACCACGTGAACTCCGCTCGATGCAGTGTCGAGCAGCGCGTCGCCAAGGTGCGCAGGGAGCAGATTGATTTCGTCGACATAGAGCACCCCACCATGGGCTTCGGAAAGAAGTCCCGGCTTGAGCACAGGATCGCCCTGTAGAGCTCGCTCGAGGTGCAGACCTCCCAACAGACGGTCCTCCGTCGCTCCGATCGGCAGGTTGATGAAGGGAGATGGTAACGGGAGAAGTGCCGCAAGTCCACGCGCAGCGGTGGTCTTGCCGGCGCCCTTATCGCCACGCAGAACGACGCTGATGCGCCAGTCCACTGCTGCCAGCAGCAACGCCAGCTTCATCTCGTCTTGTCCAACGATGGCAGCGAAAGGATAGACAGGATGTTTCATAGGACAGGCTCACGCCTCCGCTCGCCCTGAGCTTCCAGTAGAGTCTCGCTTTCCAGCAGAACGTCCCGGAGAGCCTCCAGCGTGCCCGGGGACGGTTTTTCCCATAGCTCTCGCTTAGCCGCTTCCAACAAACGTTCCGCAATTGCCTGCAATGCCCACGGATTCGATGTTCCCAGAAAGTCGCGCATCTCCTGTGACAAAGCGTAGTGCTCGGCGAGGCCTTCGTAGATGAAGTCCGGAGCGATCTGCGCTGTCGCATCGAACCCGAAGATGTAATCTACCGTCGCGGCCAGCTCCAGTCCTCCCTTGTAGCCATGCCGCTTGATGCTCTCAATCCATTTCGGATTGATGACGCGTGAGCGATAGACCCGCAAAGCCTCTTCGCGCAGGTCGCGTACCTGCACCGACTCCGGGCGGGAGCTGTCGCCAAAGTACGCCTTCGGCGGGTTGCCGGTGAGGGCGCGAATCGAGGCGACCATGCCGCCGTGGAACTGAAAGTAGTCGTCTGAATCAAAGATGTCGTGTTCGCGGTTGTCCTGGTTATGGAGCGCAACCTGAATCGACTTCAGCCGCTCAGCAAAGACACCCTGGGCATCGACACCATCCGCGCCCTTCCCGTAGGCGTATCCGCCCCAGGTCAGGAAGGCGCGCGCGAAATCCTTGTCGCCATTCCAATTGCCGCTTTCGATCAGAGGCAAAATTCCGGCTCCATACGATCCCGGTTTCGATCCAAAGATGCGGTAGCGGGCCTGCGCATCCGCCTCATGTTCCGGAAGGTCTTTGTGGGCTGCGAGGTCGGCAAGATAGTGCTTGCGTGGATAATTTTTGTCAGCCGGTTCGTCCAGCTCAACGATGAGAGACACTGCCTGGTCGAACATATCGATGAGGTGGGGAAAGGCATCTCGGAAGAATCCGCTGATCCGTAGAGTTACATCGACGCGTGGCCGGCCTAGATCTTCGAGCGGAATTACCGACACGCCTTCCAGCCTACGCGAGTAGGGATCCCAGACCGGCTGAACCCCCAGCAGCGCGAAAGCCTCAGCGATGTCGTCGCCATGCGTTCGCATCTGCGAAGTCCCCCACACACTCAGGCCCATCATCTCGGGATACTTGCCCTCTTCCTTCCGGAAGCGCTCTACTGCCTCATGGGCCAGTTGCTGTCCCACCCGCCACGCCGCCTGCGAGGGCAGAGCGCGTGGATCGACAGCATAGAAGTTGCGGCCCGTGGGCAGCACATGCGCCATGCCCCGCGTCGGCGCACCAGCCGGTCCTGCGGGAATGTACTTGCCTTCAAGGGCATCCAGCAGGTGTTCAATCTCGTCGCCTGTCTGTTCAAGATTCGGCACCAGCTCGGTGCAGGCAAACAGCAGCGCCTGCGAGATTGTTTCTGTCTCGACACCAAGCGTCGCTCGTTGCACTTCACCAATCGCCTCGGTGCGGAAGCCCAGCGTCTCGAGCATGGTGAAGAGATCAAACGCCGCGCGATCCAGCACCTCAAGCACGTCCGCGTGGGTGTAACAAGTCTGACCCATTAGTGATCGTGCTGCCTCCAGGCGTCCTCCAGGCCTGTCGAGAAGCACAGGGAGATCAAAGCCGAACACAGTAGCGAGCGCGCCCTGCAGGCTTGGCGCGCTCAGGTTCGCTAGGCGCGTGAGCGAGCGAAGCATCTCCGGCAGAGGTGGCATCTGCCCCAGGACGTGCAGGCCGTCGCGTATCTGTGCCATGCCGAGCTCGCAAAGATAACCATCGAGATCCTCGATCAAGTGCGCCACTTCATTGCCGGTCATCGACGCGAGCGTGGTGGGAACACCCTCAGGAGTCAGAGCATCGTCCCACTCATGCGTATGATCACCACGCTCGCGCGTAAGCATGGCTTTGGTATCGAGATCGGTCTTGAGGTTGCTCCGCTGCACCAAGTCCCATATCTGCTGCTGAAGATATGGCAGTTTGGCGGGATCCAGTTTCTCCACGGCGTAGTACTCATTTACCAACTGATTCAGTTCCGCGAGCGGACCATACGTTTCGGCAGTGGTCATGGGAGGCGTAAGGTGGTCGACGATGACCGCGTGAGCGCGACGTTTCGACTGGCTGCCTTCACCGGGATCGTTGAGGATGAAGGGATACACCAGCGGAAGATCGCCCAGCAGCAGGTCGGGATAGCACTCGCCTGAGAGTCCGATGCCTTTGCCCGGAAGCCATTCCAGCGTCCCATGCTTGCCCATATGCACGATCGCGTCGGCGCCCCAGCCTCCATCAGACTGCGGCGTTCCCAGCCAGCGATAGAACGCAGCGTAGTGGTGCGTCGGCGGAAGATCCGGAGTGTGATAAATCGCGTCAGGATCGATGCCATAGCCACGTGGCGGCTGCAGCGCGATCAGCGCGTTGCCAAACTCGATCGCCGCAAAGAGGTAGTCGTGTTCGTCCCCCCACGGCTCCTGCTGATCGATCGAAACCACTTTGCCGCCGATGGTCGGCAGCAGCTTCTTGTCGGTCTTTTTCGCAGGCATGATACTTGCGCCGCGATCCTGTGGCTGACCCCAGAAGTCCTGCATTCTGCGGTTCGGACGTTCCGGGAATGCAGCGAAGATCCTGCGGTAAGTGGCTCTCGAAAAGCGCTTCGCCTGCGCTGGATCCAGCGGATAGCGATCATCGTACGTACCGTGCTGCAGAAGTTCCTGCATCAGTTCGTCCGGGGTAGCAGGCAGCGGTGAGATGTCATAGCGACGCGCCCGCATCGCCCGCAGTGTTGTCAGCAGGCTTGCCGGAGAATCGAGGCCAACCGCCCCGCCGACCTGCGATGCCTTGGCGGCGGAGTTGGTCAGCACAAACGCAATTCGCCGCTCGCTGTTCGGCGTGTGCCGCAAAGCGGCAAGCCTCGCCGCAATACCCGCGACGCGCTCAACGCGCTCGTCGTGCGCATTGTACAGATTCTCTGCGTTCCGCTCCTTGAACGAGACAGGAACGGTAATGATGCGTCCATCGAACTCTGGAATGGCGATGTTCACAGCTGTATCAAGCGAGTTCAGGCCGCGGCGTGAACCCTCCCAGGCTCCCTGTGGCATACCGCTCGCAATCGCCTGCAGGACTGGGATGCCAAGTCGCTGCCAGGAGTTCACGGACTCTCCAGCAACTGTTACCGAGCCGGTATTCACCTCTCCGAGTGCGAACGACAGCGTTGAAATAAGAACGTCGGCGTGGCCATCAATCGATGCGAACGCGGCGGGCCGGCCATCCTCTTTCGTCTTGAGACTTGAAGTGAAAACGCAGAGCGCGTTCATGCCTTTGCTTCGGAGAGCGTCGGCCAGCTTATCGATGAAGGAGGTATTACCGCTCATGCGATGCGCACGATAGAACAGCACCGCCGCGGTCGGTCGTGCCGGGTCCGCCCGCACACGCCAATCCTCGAAGGTTGCGTCTTCGACCTCGGGCAGGTAGATGCCGTGCTCTGGCATCGGGCTTGGTGGGGTGTAGCCGAAACCCGTAAGCATCAGGCGATCTGACAGGAAGCGGAAGAGCTCGCCGAAGTTGGCGACACCTCCAAAATCGAGATACCCCGAGGCCGTGTGCATCACATCCGCCGGCACATTGATTGTCTCCGCGAACTCCGAAGCGTTGTCCCCGGTTCCACTCACCAACACAAGCGAATGGCCGCGGTCGATGCACGCTGCCCTCAGCCTGCTGAAGCCAGGGATGCAGCTCAACGGTCCGTGGCAGCGCACTACAATCACTTTAGCCTTGCCAAGTTCGCCTGCAATCAACGCGTCCATCTGATCTTCCGTGCGCAGCGCGTTCAGTGAAAACGCACTCACACGCAGCTCGGCCGGAAGAGTTTCGGACGCCTTGATTAGCGTGAGCATGTCTGTGTCCGCATGCGACAGCAGCATGATGCCGCCGTTCGGCTGCGCCAGTTCAAGCTGATTTAGTCCATCGGAAGAGCTTGGGAGGCGAACATCCCAGTCGTAGAAGTTGAAGGCATATTCGGTCAGTTCCGCCGGAGGTTGCAGGAATCGGTCAGCCTTCAGCATGGAATCGATGTACTCGAAGATCTGCCGGACAAGCCATTCGTTATTGACGGAATGGAACCATATGCTTTTGCCATCAAACACCAGGCTGGCAACATTGGCCAGCGCGCAAGGACCGATGCATCCGCCCTTGGTCAGGTGCACATCGTTGCGAATTTTTCGCTTCAACCATTCTTCCGTGTAAACATCCACGGGCACGGCGGCATATCCGCGCTCGGTGATGCCGCAGCAGCATCCGCTGTAGCAGTAGGTCAGGTGCGCGCGATGCTGGACGATATTGAAGGCTCTTCCGTCCGCACGGATGACACGTTGACGATGCGTTGGCGGCATAGCTACATCTCCTCCGCGGGTCTTCTTTGGCGGATGGCCCAGACCAGGTAGGGTCCGCCGATCAGCGCAAGTACCGCGCCGGCTGGAATCTCGGCGGGCGGCATGACAACGCGTCCGATAGCATCGCAGACGGCAAGCAACGAGCCTCCAAAGAGGAACGCGCTCGGCAGCAGAACGCGATGGTCTGGACTGATCTTCGATCGGACGAGATGTGGAACGATGAGCCCTACAAAGCCAATCGGGCCAGTTACGGCGATTGCTCCCGCGACCAGAATGGATCCCGTAATGTAGCCCGTCCTCAACAGCGCGGGAACCCGCACGCCGCGGGATGCAGCCCATTGATCGCCCACCGCGATCAGATTCCAGCTGCGTGCCTGCGACACGATCAACACAGCAAGCACCACCACAACCACGCTCAGGAAACTGAGAGAAGTGTAGCTCGTTGAATCGACACTGCCGATTAGCCAGCGCGCAATCGAGAACGTTCTCGACATACCGGCAAATCCGCCCAGGACGATAATGCACGCAGCACAAACGCTGTTGATCGCGATCCCCGTGAGAAGTAGGCTGAACGCTGAGATCTGTCTTCGCTTGGAGAAGCCACCCAGAACCAGCGCCAGCACAACGAACGCGCCGACCAGGGCTCCGACCCAGGTTGCCGGAATGTTCCAGATCATCTGCCAGCCGGTAGCGATCACCACAACGGCTCCGAGCGATGCTCCGGCGGAAATCCCCAACGTATACGGCGTCGCCAGTGCATCACGCAACATCGCCTGAAACAGCGAACCTGCCAACGAGAGCGCTCCTCCGGCAACCAGCGCAAGCAGAGTGCGTGTGACGCGAAGCTGAACCAGAATCTCGAAGTCCGGCGTCTGGCGATGCAGCACTTTGGCCACGCTGATCGGGCCGGCCCCCACCCATGGCAGCAGGATGGCGCAGGTGATGAAGACACAGAGCGGAAGGATAAGGCTTCTCCGCGCCGCCGCAGTGTTGTGTTCGTGCGTTGTCATTGATACCAGATCCACGGTGTTCCGGCAGGAGTGGTGCCCATCCTTAGGCGAGAGGAGAAGAGGTGCAGCCATCCATCCTCTTCGCGAGCCCTGGGCGCGGACAAATCGTGTGCGACAACCCCATCCGCCAGCACGATGATGCGTGAACAGTAAGTCATCGCCAGATTGAGATCATGCGTCACCGCGATGCATAACTTCCCGGCCTTCGCTTCTTCGCGCAGCACGGTAAAGCAATGCAGCTGCTGTTCAATGTCAAGGAAGGTTGAAGGCTCGTCCAGCAATAGGACGGAAGCGTCCTGGGCAAGGCAGGCTGCAAGTAGAACGCGCTGGCGCTCGCCACCGCTGAGCGATCCGAAGTTCCGTTGGCGATGCTCCCAGCAGTGTGTCCGCAGCATGGCTTCGCGGATGACACTGTGATCCTTCTCCGACTCAAACCACCGGTCCATATGGGGGTATCGTCCCATGGCCACAAGCTGTTCCGCTGTATACGGCAAGTCGGCGCGGACCGCCTGCGGCAGATGACTGACGCGCTGCGAGAACTCGCGCAGATTCCATTCTCCGCAAGTGCGACCGGCGATCGAGACTGTTCCGGTAGCCGGCTTGCGGAAGCCGGCGATGATGTCAAGCAGCGTGGTTTTACCCGCTCCGTTGATTCCAACCAGGGCAAGAAACTCGCCACTGTCTGCGCGAAACGTCGCCGAGCGCAGGACGTTCCGCCTTTCATAGGAGAGCTGCACGTTAACGACTTCAAGCAGGGAACTCAACTCGCACGCCCGTTCGTTCCGGAACTGTGCAGATCGTCAAACAGTAGCCGCGCCGCTTCCGGAGCCCTGGGTCCTGGAACCAGAAGCGCATTTGATGTACCTACGAGAACCCGTTGTTTGCGAACCGCGGTCAGTTGCGGGTATTGCCGCCACAATGCCAGCACCTGCGAACTGGCAGCTTGGCGCTCCGCCTCCGATTCCTGCTGGCCACTGACGTCGAGAATCACATCCGGGTCTTCCCGCAACACCGTTTCGAACGAGATGCGCGGATACAGCGGGATTCCGGGCTTGGCAAGCACATTCGTTCCGCCCGCCACCTCCAGCAACTGTTCCAAATAGCTTTCAGGGCCGACCGCTGTCAGGTCCGCAAGCATCCCGGGCCGCCGGTTCACAATCATCAGCACTCGCGGCGACGGCAACTTCTTCGCTTTGGTTTGAATTGCTGCCAGTTCTTGCTTGATTCGATCAATCAGCAGGCTGCCGCGCTCCGGAACAACTGCTGCCTTCGCAATCAGAGAAATCCCGGTATAGACATCGCCTAATGTTCCATGCGGAACTTCGATGAAGGCAATGTGCAAGGCTTGCAGCCGGTTGGTCAACTCGCTCGAAAGCCGCTGCAGGATCACAAGGTCGGGGGCCAAGCGCGCGATCGCTTCCGCGTCCGGTGCAAGATACGTCCCCACCTTGGGAAGTCTTAGAACGGAGGCAGGGAAGTCGCAAAAGCGCGAGACTCCGACGACCTCGTCTCCCAATCCTAGAGCGAAAAGCGCCTCCGTGATGCTGGGAGCGGTGGATACGATCCGATGCGGTCGTTGCTGGGCGGAAAGCCGCGTGGCGACCGCCGCGAACGCAGTGCTCCGGAGGAACTGGCGGCGTGTCAATACAGCAGCATGCGAGTTACGTTCGAGCGAGCCAGAGTTCGGGCGCAAGGTTTCTGTTCTCCGCAGAAAGTTGCAGTTTGAACCCCTGGCAGGTCTCCTGGCTCAAAGACGACACTCGCGTATCCGTCGCTATTCCTTCCCCGATCAATCCATCGAGTGGCTCAACTAGCGACTTATCTTTGTTTACAGTGGCGGGACCGCGCCGGTTTTTCTCCGGACTTCCCTTTTAAGCCCCCTGTGGGCACCTTGGGTCAAGATCAACAGTACCACGCCGCGCCGAACGCTCCAGCAACACCGCACCTTATCCACGGCTGTACTCTTTGCCCCGGCGCCTGAATTGTCATTCCAGAGTCCAGTCCTTCGTGCGCAGATGGCGAAGCTCTATTGCCAAGAGGCCGGGCATTTGGAAGTTCCTTGCATTTGCAGTCAATTCCTATTTCGGTGCAAGGTCACCAAACCAATAAGCAGCTGTCACTCCGCCATCCATCAGGAAGTCGCTGCCCGTAACGAACGCGCCTTCGGCGCCCATAGATGATGATGCCGGGACTGATCGTATTCACTCTTGCTCCCCGCTTGCCCAGCGAACCGCCTCCGCCATGACGCGCAAGGAGTTTCCGCGCTTGGAGAGCTGGTAGGCATGCAGGGAGTCCTTGACTTGATTGGGTTGAAGAAAGGGCAGCAGTAGAAGCTCTTCGACGGGTGTCGTCGCGAGGTTTGCATTCTGCTCTAAGCTGAGCGGGGGTAGACGATCCAAGCGAATTGTCGCGCTTCATCGCAAGATACTTGAATGCAATCCGGTTGGAAGAACGAAGAGTACAGGAACTCGCGGCCTCTCGAACTGACGGATCAGATGTCAGTGTCTGCGGTTGTGATACGTGCCCGTTCGGCATCACTGCTGAATGCCACGAGAGGTTCGGTGCTGTCGAACTTTCACCTGGAACGAAGGTTGGACTCTTTCCATTTACGGAGGTTGCTGCAACCCGCTTTTTCGAAGTTTAGCGATTACGCGGACAGGCCAGCATCTCGCAAACCCCGCGTAGCACCGACGTCCTGTTTGGAGGGTGAAATTGTGAAGCCGTAGCGATCCGCTGCGGCTTCTTGCTGTCTGGAGGGATCACTGTGAGTTTGTTCGTGAAACAGACGAGCCCGGCAGGGCGTTGCAAGGGCCTGCATTGGAAAAACTGGAAAAGTATCCCAAAAGTATCCCAATTCCAAAACGGCCACTTTTGCAACTTCGGCGTCAGTGCTGCAAGTAAATGATTTTGAATGGGATAGACGGTGGCCCGGGCAGGAGTCCAACCTGCGACCTTCGCGTTAGGAGTGCGATTTTACAGCTTCCAGTCCGCGCAACTCCGTGCGTTTCTGTGCGATGCATCTCGCTGTTTATAGGACAGTTAGATGTCAATCAGTTGCCTTGTTATCGTCGCACCGAAACGCATGGAATGACGTGAAGGTGTATCACACTTGTATCACACTAGCCTTTAGAATTGCCCCAGAGGAGACCTTCGCACTATTTCCGAAAGGGGCCCTAGATGGCAAAGATCGCGGCGTACGTTGAAGGAGTCTACGAAAGAATTCCGGGGTCTGGAATTTGGCACGCACGCTACAGGCAGGACGGAAAGCTCGTCCGCAAATCATTCGGTCGCAATCGCGCCGCTGCGGTCGCCTACGTCGAAAAAGCGCGGCCCTTGAAGCGCACGGGCGAGGGCTTCGTTCCCTCGACAGCCAAAGCCGCCCCGAAGACGAAAACGGAGCTGGAACTGTCGGTCTCGACCGTTACGGTCGCGGAACTCTGTGATGATCTTCTGCGCCACATCAAGAGCAAGCCAGATGTTTACAAGGACCAAAGGAACCCGCCCTTTCGCCTCGAACTCATCAAGAAGCAGTTCGGCCACCGACCTGCTTCGACGGTAAGGCCTTTCGAGATCATGGACTGGCTCGAATCGATGGATAAGAAGCCGGCGACACTGAACCGGTACAAGGCAACGTTCTCGGCCGTGTATCGGTACGCCAAGCAGCGTGACAAGGTCCAGATAAACCCGGTACGGGATGTCAGTCAGCATCCGGTCAATAACGGCATCATTCGTTATCTGAAACCCGACGAGGAGAAACGGCTCCGCGCAGTTCTACAGAGTGCGGTCGACGCCTGTGGTCCACAGAATGAGCGGCGACGGAAGAGACTGCTTCACCGCATCTTCGAACTGGACATTGCGCTCGGTACCGGAATGCGAAAGGGGGAGCAGTATGGGCTCCGCTGGAGGGATATCGACTTCAAGCAGAAGGTCATCCTTCTACGCGATACAAAAAACAAGTCGAGTCGCACTGTGCCAATGATTGCAGATGTGGTGCGTGCATTTCAAGAATTGCGAAAGCTCTCGCTAGAACGCAAAGATCGAGCCGTCGATCGGCCGAATTCTTCACCGGACGATGTGGTCTTCGGCATAGGGGACAACAAGAAATGGTGGGAGGCCGCTCTCAATGAAGCGAAGATCAAAGATCTCCGCTGGCACGATCTGCGGCACACCTTCTGTTCCAGATTGGCCCAAGCCGGTGTCAGCCTGAAAGTCATTCAGGAAGCCGCAGGACACAAGACAATCTCTATGTCGGCCCGCTACGCCCACATGGATCACACGACGCTTCACAACGCTATGGCTATTCTCAACCGGGTAGAGAGTTGAATCGGTATCAGACCACCCCGCGTGACGTGGTCGGCGCTCAATCGATCGCGGCATGTTGTCGCTAGGTGCTGGTGCCAGAAGACAAAGGTTGGTATTAGTGAAGATGTCTCGTCGTTCCTAGTGATTACTCCGCTACATCATCCGGCGAGACGCTCCGGATGATCAGCTCTTGCAAAGCGCTCCAGGTCGGTTGTGGGGATTAGGACGCGAGTGCCGATGCGCCGCGCGATCAGACGCCGGGTCGATATAAGGTAGTCAATCGCTCGTGGACTGATCGACAGCATCTCGGCCGCTTCATCTCGGCCGACGAGCAGCTTGCTCTGCGAGGGTAGGCCTACTCTGCCGGGGCGCTTCTTGGTCACGGGAGGCTCTTCCGCGCTCGGGGCATGTCCGGGACTCTGCGCCTGATCTCGACCAGCAACACGTGGGATCAACAATCTATCAGCCATACGACCTCCCCTAGAACTCGAGTCAGGCAAGCGGCCACGCCGCTGTCGACCTGCATGAGGCTGTTGGTGGGTGCCGTCCAATTGTTCGTATTTATCACCCGATATATGGCATTTATCGGTCTCGCGATGTGAGGCAGTGGCGCGCTTTACGAAGAGTAAATTTGGCCACCGTGTCTGTTTTTCGTTGTGGATAGCGCTCCCTCGGGGCACGATGGCACTGTGGGAGGCTCTCTATCCTGGAGCTTCCCTGATCAGATCGTATGAAGTCATCGCCATATCGAGTTGCGCTCTATGTACGATTGGGCCGAGTTCAGACACTTCCGCTATCTGCTTGCCATCCTCGAGAAGCAGGGGTTTCGCGCTGCAGCGGAGCAACTCTTTACAACGCAGCCGAACCTGAGTATCCAGGCGCGGCAGTTTCAAGAGACCGTCTCCATCCGGCTCTTTCACAAGTCAAAGAGCAGGCGCATTCGACCGACAGAGTCGGGAAGGGCATTCATCGCTCTGGCACGGCTGCTGCTTGAGACCCGTGATGACGTAATCGACGCGCTCATCGAGATCGGTCGCGGCGAACTTCGCCAGCTCCGCTTCGGCTGCTCCCCGCAGGTAAATCCTGATCTCTATCGAAGCGCGGTCGACTTCCATCGTGAGATCGTGCCGTCATGTTCGATTCATCCCATGTACGGCGACACGCAGCAACTCGCTGACGAGGTAGCGCAAGGCTCACTCGACGCGGCTTTGATCACGCTACCACTGCAGCACGAAGCTCTGAAGATCCAGGAGATTCAGAGCGACAGGCTGGTGGTCTGCATCCGCAAGAATGATCCGCTTGCAACAAAGTTCACCCTCAGCCCGGCGGACCTCAGGGACCGTCTACCAATCCTCTACGACCCACAGCGGCATCCCTCGGCGCACACTCGTCTCCTCGAATTGCTCTACGAAGTGGGACTCTCTTTCCGGGAATACGCGCGCGGCTCCACTCTTTCCGACATGCTGATGCTCGTCAAGGACGGATATGGGTTCACCTTGATCCGGGAAGGAGCATCAATCGATCCCGACTTGATCACGCGTCCCATCGCTGGCGTCGGGTGGACGGTGGATACCGCTCTCATCTATCACCATGATCGCCACCCCAAGACGGTGCCGATCCTAGCGAAGAAACTCAACAGCCTTCTCAAGGACGCTCTGAAGCATACAAGTGTTGCGACGCTAGTTCCTTCGTCGGCCAACGACGAAACGAAGGTTGAACGGCCAACTTTGCAAGAGAAATCCCAGCCGATTCAGTTGGAACTTCTTGATGGAATTCGCTGAGCCGAAAAGGCTTCCGGCAAAGTGATAAATCCTGTAAATCACCCGATAAATACGAACAATTGGACGAGGCGAAGGATGCCAGCCATGATCCCTCCATCACGTGACTGATGCACGGTCACCCGGAGGTCTCAATGGCACATCGATCGTCGTCCCTCTTCCGCCGAAGGAACGCCGGCATCACCGGATCCTTTCTGTCCTCCTCTCATGGGCACATCGCGCGGCTCGTCCGCGCCGCATTGCCGGTGCTCCTTCCTCTCACACTCACTGCCGTTGCGCATGCCCAGGGAACGATGGACTTCTCTGGTGCGCAGACCCTAATGCAAACATTCAATATGTGTGCGCCCGCCATTCAAGAGCAAGTCATAGTCTCGAACGGCATCAAGATCATATCCAAATAGCCGATGGGCACCATCGACCGTCAAAGCGTTCAACTCACCGAACTCTTTGATCAGACTGAGCGTTGGGCGATCACTCGTTCGCCGAAGGTTGGAAAGAAGATCCTTGGTCTTCTGTTCCCGCCGCTCGTACACGATCCGTTCGGATTCGTCCGTCGGGGGATTCTGCCGATGCAAACCCCGAAGGCGCTCAACCCGATCAACAATGTCACTGCGGGAAACTTGTCGATGCAAAGCGGCTTCTCCTCAGTGTGGCTCTCGTGGGGAGTTGCGAACATCGCTAGAGGCTTCGTCGGGACTTTCGGCGGCGAAGGCAGGGTGACTCTCTCTTTGTAGTCAGTGTGCCCGCAGAGCGCAGAATCTGCAACTGGCAGAGGAGCACGCCAATTCCATTCCCTTGCACGCGACCGCGGGCACCAAGCACTCAACTCTATTCCAGCGTCGATGCGGTCCGGCTTTAGCGGACACCTTGGAGTTGCATTGCCCGCTCCAGCGCACGGGCCTCGTGTCCCTTTGGAGTGCCCGGCCATTTTTGAACCAGTTCCAATGATAGAGACTTGGTCTCAAGGAGCTGGTGATGGCACGAAGGAAGAAGCATAGTCCTGAGCAGGTGGTGAACCTGCTTCGTCAGG